>JBOGEI010000024.1:0-29565 GCA_050701935.1 Microbacterium sp. | reverse complement strand
CACCGAAGCCCGCGGCGACCGAACCTCGCGGCGGAATCGTCACGTCCCACCGCAGCACCAGAGCATCGCCGTCGCGCGTCACGGTGGCCTCGGGCGCGGTGAGAACGAAAGAGGCATCTCCCGCGCGGCAGACGGAGCCGTCCCAGCTCCAGGTCGCGTCATCGACCTGCCCCGCCTTGACCTGCTGCATCGGTGCGAAGTCCGGGACTACGCGCACCGTGATGCCCGCAGAGATCACGGAGCCGAGGTGGGAGGCGATCGTGATCCGCTCGGAGAACGATCCGGCGGCCACGCGTCGATCGCGGTCCATCCGCACCTTCGGATCGGCCGATACGTCATCGAGCCCGCGGAGCAGATCCGTCAGCACCGCCTGCTGCGGCACCGGCGAGGAGCATCCGATCGACTCGAGCGCTGTGCCGTCCACCGAGATCTCGACGCTACTGATGTGCCGGACATCACCGTGGTAGATGCCGTGGATCGGGGCGGAGCCCATGCGGCCGACGTCGTCGGACCAGGCCTGAGTCGGCGCCTCGAGCATGATCACGGCATCGTCCAGCAGCGGCTGGAGGGGCGGGGTGGGGGTCATTCCTTGACGGCTCCTTCTGTGGAGTTCATGATGCGGCGCTGGAAGACGAAGAACATCACGGCGACGGGGATCGTCATGATGAGCGCGGCCGCCAGCTTGAGCGGATACTGGGTGCCCTGGCTGAGTCCACCGCTGGCGAGGGACGCGACACCCTTGGTCAGGGTGGTCAGGGCCGGGTCGTTCGTCGACACGATGAAGTGGCTGAGCTCGTTCCAGGAACCCTGGAACGACAGGATCACGATCGTCACGAGCGCCGGCGTGGCCATCGGCAGCACCACCGACCAGAACAGTCGGAAGGTGCCGGCACCGTCGATGCGCGCCTGCTCCTCGACAGACTCGGGGATCGACTCGAAGAAGTTCTTCATGATGAACACCCCGGCCGCATCGACGAGCAGCGGCAGGATCATCCCGGCATAGGAGTTGAAGATGCCGAGCTGATTGATGACGAGGAACTTGGGGATCAGCAGCACCACCGTCGGCACCGACATGACCGCGACCAGCGCGGCGAAGACGACACCGCGCCCGCGGAAGCGGAGCCTGGCGAGTGCGTACCCGGCGAGCGAGTTGAAGAACACCCGCCCGGCGGTGACGAAGATCGTGACGATCGCGCTGTTCACGAACCACGACGGGAAGTCGGAGTTGCGGAACAGGCGCTCGTAGGCCGCGAACGTCCACACATCCGGGATGAGCGTGATGCCGCTGGACGCGGCATCCTCATCGGTCTTGAAGCTCGTCGCGACCTGGATCAGGAACGGATAGATGTAGATGATCGCGAGGACGATCAGCAGTGCGTAGAGCGCGATCTGCCAGGTGAGCTGCTTGGAGGAGAGCCGTCTCATGACGATGCCCCCTTCGAAGTGGACTGGTAGGCCCGGATGCGACGCTTCGAGACCGGCCGATCACGCAGCACCCAGCGCTGTAGGAGCGTGAAGATCACGATGATGACGAACAGGATGAACGCGATCGCCGCTCCCTGCCCCCACTCCTGGTTCTGGAACGCGGTCTGGTACGACAGGTAGGCCGGGGTGAGCGTGGTCTTGCTCGGCGCTCCCCGCGTGCCCGTGTAGATCTGGTCGAACACCTGCCAGCAGCCGATGAGCCCGAGGGTGAGCACGGTGAACAGGGTCGGACGCAGCTGGGGGAGTGTGATGCGCCAGAAGCGCTGCCAGCCGTTCGCGCCGTCCATCATGGCGGCTTCATCGACGTCGGCGCCGAGGTTCTGCAGACCGGCGAGGAAGATGAGCATGAAGGTGCCGGAGGTCGTGAAGATGGCCATCAGGATGTAGGCGCTCATCGCGACGGAGGGACCGGCGAGCCACTCCCACCACGAGACTCCGAGTGTGCCGCTCTGGGTGAGGGCAGCGGGACCGGAATCGACGCCGACCGTGCCGAGTGCCAGATGCAGGATGCCGCGCGGATCGTTGAACCAGTTCGGGCCGTTGATGCCGAACCAGGAGAGCACGTCGTTGACGGCGCCGCTGGAGGTGAACAGGAACATCCACAGCACGGTGATCGCTACTGTGCTGGTCACCGAGGGGAAGTAGTAGGCGGTGCGGAAGAATCCGCGACCGCGGAGCATCGCACGGTTGACGAGGATCGCGAGGAACAGGGCGAGTGCGGTCTGCAGCGGCACCACGAGCGCGACGTACCAGGCGTTGTTGCGCAGCGATGTGCCGAAGTCCTTGGTCGCGAGGCCGCCGTCGGTGAGGACCGCCGCGAAGTTGTCGGCGCCGACGAACGACACCGAGCCGGAGAGGGGGCTTCCGCGGCCTGCCCAGTCCGACACGCTCACCCAGAGTGCCATGATCACGGGGATGAGGAGGAAGACACCGAGGATCACGATCACCGGCGCGGTGAACAGCCATCCGGCTGCCGCCTCGCCGCGGCGGAGCCCGGAGACCCTGCCGCGGCGAGGCGTTGCCTTGACCGTCATGGTTACTTGACGACCGCTTCGAGGTTCGACTGGACGGAGCCGAGGATCGTCTTCGGGTCGGCTGTCTTCAGCGACTCGAGCTGCGAGTTGAAGTCGGCGATGACATCGGCGGTTCCGGCCTGGTTCGGTGGGAACTGCGCGTACTCCGCGCCGGCGAGGAACGGTGCGAGCTCCGGATTCGCCGAGGTCCACTCGTCAGCGGCCGACTTGATCGACGGCATCGGGCCGAAGGCCTTCGAGAAGGCGAGCTGGCTGTCGGCGCTCGTCAGGTACTCGACCAGGTCGAGAGCTGCCTGCTGGTTGGGGCTGTCGGCTGCCATGCCCCAGCAGTTCGTGAACTGCAGCGTGCCCTTGCCGCCCGCGCCCTCGGGGAGCTCGGCGACCGTGTACTCCAGGCTGCTGTAGTCGTTCGAGAGAGCTCCGGTGATCCAGTTGCCCTCGATCACCATGGCGGCGGACTGCTTGCCGAGGGCTTCGCCGCCCCATCCGGCCCCGACATCCTTGGCGTAGGCGAAGGTGCCGTCGACGAGGTGCGACTTCACGTAGTCGAGCGCCTCGACGTTGGCGGCGTCATCGGCGATGACCGTGCCGTCGTCGACGAGACCGCCACCGGCCTGGGCCATGAAGACGCCGACGCGCTGGTACTCGGCGCCGAAGGCCAGGCCCACGTGATCGGCGGTCGTGAGCTTCTGCGCCACGGCGGCGAGGTCGTCCCAGGTCTTCGGGAGGTCGGCGTCGGTGAGGCCGGCGTCGGTCCACATCTGCGTGTTGATGATGAGCGAGAGCGTCGAGAAGTCTTTCGGCGCGCAGTAGAACGTGCCGTCGACGGTGAAGTTCTCCACCAGCGACGGGTAGAAGTCGTCCTTGTTGGCGAGCTGGTCGCCGTACGCCTTGAGCGAGCCGTTGGCCGCGTAGCCGGAAGCCTGATCGGTGGAGAGGTAGAACAGGTCGGCGGGGTCGCCGGCGGCGAAGCCCTGCGACAGCTCCTGGTCGAGGTTGCTGGCGGTCTGCAGCTTCACCTTCGTGCCGGATTCGGCCGACCACGCGTCGAGTGCGGACTGCACCGCCGCGGTCTCTGCGTCGCCGGAGGAGCCGATCAGAACCGTGAGCGCGTCGTCGGAGGAGGTGAGCCCCTCGCCATCGGCCTTGGTGTCGTCTCCGGCGAAACCTGAGCCGCAGCCGGTGAGCACGAGCGCGCCGGTGAGCAGCACCGCCCCGGTGCCGAAGACTGCGCGAGTGGTGTGCCGTGTCATGGTCTCTCTCCTTTGATGAGTCACTGCGGGCGACGGTCTCGGGCGGACCGTGCGGGATCGTCGCAGAAATTTGAACGATCAAACTCTGCGTGGAATAGGCTAAGCGGGAGCCGAGCGAAGTGTCAACCCCGGCCGTGAGCGAGGAGGTTCGATGGCGAAGGCGCCCACCGTCGAAGACGTCGCCGAGCGCGCCGGCGTCTCGCGACAGACGGTCTCGAACGTGCTCAACACCCCGGACATCGTCCGCCCGGCGACCAGAGAGCGTGTGATCACGGCGATCCATGAACTCGGCTATCGCCGCCATGCGGCTGCACGCCGCCTGCGACTGCGCCGCAGCTCGACCATCGGCATCCGCCTCGATCCGTACCTCGGCGGCATCTCGGGCGTCGTCCTCGATCGCTTCGTGCATGCGATCACGGAGCGCGCGAGTGAACGCGGCATGCGGATGCTCGTCTATGCGGCTCGCACGCGGGAAGAAGAGATCCAGCGGTTGTCGGAACTCTGGGAGGGGTCGGAGATCGACGCGGCCATCATCACCGGCACGTCGCGCGATGATCCGCGCGTGCGCAGCCTCGACGACGACGGCCTGCCCTTCATCTCGTTCGGACGGCCCTGGGGCGAAGACGACATCGCCGACCCGCGTCACCTCTGGGTCGACGTCGACGGTGCGGCCGGAACGCGAGCCGCGACCGAGCACGCGCTCACCCGCGGCAGCGATGTGGCCTTCCTCGGATGGCCGGCCGGCTCCGGCACTGGCGACGATCGCGAGCGAGGTTGGCGCGAGGCGATGGGCGCAGCCGGTGCACCCGGGCTGCGGCTGACGGCAGAGGAGGGCGTTCCCCTCGCACGTGCCCGTATGGAAGCAGCGCTCGCCGCAGGACCGGCGCCGGACGCCCTCGTCTGCGCCAGCGACTCGCTCGCGGTCGGTGCGCTGTTGGCGGTCGCTGCCGCAGGGCTATCACTGCCCGTGATCGGCTTCGACAACACGCCGACCGCTGAGGCCCTGGGCTTCTCGAGTGTCGAGCAGCGGCCGGAGGATGTTGCCACGGCGATACTCGAACTCCTGATGGGCCCGACGGGCGAGATCGTCGCGCCCCGCACGCTCGAGTCCGGCTCAGCGCATGCGCTGATCACTCCGCAGCTCGTGGTGCGCTGAGGCGCATCCGCGCTTCTATGCCGTTCGGCGCATACGCAGCCCGAAGGCAATCCCGGCCAACGCGATCACGACGGTGCCGTACCCGATGCACACCGCTTCGAGGCCGATGATTCCGACCAGGGCGCCCGCGATGACCGCCGGTACTCCGAACGCGAGATACGCCAGCAGGTAGATCACCGCGAAGGTGTCGGCCCGCTGCGTCACCGGGATCCGCGGTGCCAGCGATGCGACCACTCCCGAGAACGCGGTCCCGAATCCCATGCCGGTCACCGCCGCCGCGACGAGGTAGAACGGCAGTGAGCCGAGGCCGAGCGCGATCAGCGACAGCAGGGTGCCGACCGCCAGCGCCGACGTGCCGAACAGCACCATCGACCGCGCTGCGATCTTGCGGAGTGCGAACGCCGTCACGGCTCCGACCCCGGCGAGCAGGACAACGCCGAGGCCCTGCCAGATGTGCGCCTCGCCGCCGAGTTCGCCCCGCACGATGTTCGCGCCGAGCGACAGGAACAGCCCGCCTGTCGCCCAGCCCGCGATCACGGCAGGAGCGCCACGCCAGAAGTCGGCCCGGATCGCGGACGGGATCGACAGGCGGAAGCTAAGCGAAGCCCAGACGCCGGGCTTGTGCGGCGCGGTCTCCGGCACGAGGAAGAAGAGGGCCGCGAGCACGATGTATGCCGAGCTCAGTGGTGCGAACACGTCGAGCAGCGCTTCGCCGCTCACATCGAGCATCACACCGGACACGAGTGCGCCGAGCGCGAGCCCGATCCCCGGGCTGAGCGCGTTCCACAGCGCCGCGACTCCTGTGCGTCCGCCCGGCGCGAAGTCGAGCACCGTGGCCGAGAGCGCCGAGATCAGCAGACCGCTCGCGATGCCCTGCAGGATGCGGGCGAGGAACAGCGTCGCGACGGCATCCGCATGCCAGAACAGGAACATGCTTCCCGCCAGCAGCAGGAAGCCCGCGATCACGACCGGGCGACGTCCGACGTGATCCGAGAGTGAACCGGCGGTGAGGAGGGTGAGCAGCAGAGCCACCGCGTAGACCGCGAACACCGCGCTGATCATGATCGCGTCGAACCCGATCTCCTGAGCGAGCACCGGATAGAACGGCGAGGGGGCGCTCGCGCCGACCATCATCAGGATCTGCGCGACGATCGCCAGGACGAATCCGAACCGCGTGCGTGGGCGTTGTTCGGTCGCGGGCCGCGGGGTGACGATCGGCTCGGTGGTGGTCATGGCGTCTCCTCGTAAGGTTCGAGAATCATCGAACTATCGGAGCGTACTCGCCATACGTCGATCGTTCAACTATTCTCGAACCATGCCTGGCGATCTTCCGCACCCGGAGCGCTCCGAGATCCGACTCACCGACGTGCTCTTCGCGCTCAGCGACCCCGAGCGCCTCGCGATCGCACGCCAGCTCGCCGACGGCCCCCTCGACATGGCCGAATGCCACGCCACCGACCCGAACCTTCCCAAGTCGACCAAGTCGCACTTCATGAAGGTGCTGCGCGAGGCGGGTGTCATCCACAACGAGCCGAACGGGCGCCGCCGGACTCTGACCCTGCGGCGTGACGACCTCGACACGCTCTTCCCCGGGCTGCTGGACTCGGTGCTGCGCGACTGACTCGCATCGCCCGGCGCACTGAATCCTTGCCGAGCGTGAAGAGTGAGTGTACAGTCACTCATATGTCCACGACTCGCAGTTCGATCCTCTCCACGGCAGACGCCCGTAAACCTGTCGTCGCCGCGGCAGCGCTGGCGGCATTCGCGCGAGGCGGCTATCACGGAACGACCGTCGCCGACGTGGCGCGCGAGGCCAAGATCTCGCCGGCCTACGTCTTCAAGCTCTACTCCGGCAAGGAGGCGCTGTTCGTCGTCGCGCTGGAAGCCTGCTTCGATGCGATCCTCGTCGCACTCGAGGAAGGTGCGGACGCTGCGGACGACGCATCGCCCGAGGGGCTGCTCGATGCGATGGGTGATGCGTACGCGCACCTCATCTCCGACCGGAAGCTGCTCATGCTGCAGGTGCATGCGCAGTCGGTGGCGGAGATCCCGGCCATCGGCGAGGCGCTTCGTGCGGGCCTCGAGCGCGTCACCGTCTTCGCCCGACAGCGATCTCGCGCCGATGATGACGACGTGCAGCGGTTCATCGCCTACGGGCAGCTCTGCCACCTGATCGTCACCACCCAGCTCGACGGGCGCCCGGGGGAATGGGTCGCCCTGCTCACCAAGGGGATCACGCACCCCGACTGACGATCCCCTAGACCGACCCTGCGGCCGGGAGGACTCCCTTCCGCGTGTCCTCAAGAGTGAGTGAGCAATCACTCTCTTTTATCTCCGAACCGAACAGAACAGAAACACTCGACAAGAACAGGAGCATTCCATGACCACTCTCCCCGCCGCCGTGACAGGCGCCAGCGCAGCACCACGCAGCTCGCGTCGCTGGCTCGCCCTCAGCGTGCTCGCTCTCGCGCAGTTCCTCGTCGTGCTCGACGCCTCGATCGTGAACATCGCACTCCCCGTCCTCGGCATACAGCTCGGGATGGATAACGCCGCCCTCGCCTGGGTGATCACGGCCTACGTGCTGGCCTTCGGCGGACTCCTCCTTCTCGGTGGACGCCTCGCCGACCGATACGGGCACCGCCGTGTGTTCCTGATCGGAGCAGCAGGCTTCGTCGCGGCATCCGCTCTCGCCGGCCTCTCGGTCTCGAGTGAGATGCTCCTTGGCGCCCGTGCCCTTCAGGGCGTCTCGGCAGCGCTTCTCGCTCCTGCCGCCCTGGCACTGCTGACCCACCTGTTCCCCGACGACGCGGAACGCACCAGGGCCCTGGGCGTCTGGGGCGCGGTCGCCGGAATCGGGTCGGCGGCCGGGGTGCTGCTCGGCGGCGTGCTCACCGCGACCCTCGGCTGGCAGTCGGTCTTCTTCGTCAACGTGCCGGTGGGCGCACTCGTGCTGATCGCCATCCCACTGCTCGTCACCCGTGACGGCATCCGCACCCCCGGACGCCTGGATGCTGGGGGCGCAGTGACGATCACCGCAGCACTCGTCGCCCTGGTCGGAGCCCTCAGTGCAGTCGAGCAGCTCGGGTTCGTGCACCCGCTGCCGCTCGCGCTGTTCGCGACCGCACTGGTGCTCGGTGCCGCGTTCGTCGTGATCGAGCGCCGCAGCCCGGAGCCCCTCGTTCCGCTGTCGGTGTTCCGCAACCGCAACCTCGCGCTCGGCAACATCGTGATGATGCTCGGGGGTGCGGCGATGGTCGCGCTCTTCTTCGCGCTCTCCGTCTACATGCAGGCCGTGCTCGGATACGACGCCCTCACGGCGGGCCTCTCGCAGCTGCCCCTCGCCGGAGTTCTCGTGCTCGTCGCCGGGGGTGCTGCCGCGATCATCGCGCGCGTCGGCACCCGTCCGGTGCTGATCGGGTCTCTGCTCGTCCTCGCCGGAGGGCTCCTGTGGCTCGCCACCGCTCCGTTCGACGCGGCTTTCCTCCCGCAGCTGCTCGGACCGACCCTCTTGATCGGCATCGGACTCGGTGGCGCCGTGGTGGCGACGACTCAGCTCGCCGTCGACCGCGTCGAAGGGGAAGAGGCCGGACTCGCCGGAGGCCTGATCAACACGAGTCAGCAGATCGGCGGAGCGGTGGGGCTCGCAGTGCTCGGAACGGTTGCCGGACTGCGCACCGCAGCGCTCGCCGCGGGTGGCGCTTCGTCGCCCGTCGCTCTGACCGGCGGATTCTCCTGGCTCTTCATCGGAGCCGCGGCGTTGGCATTCCTCGGGGCGGCGATCGTCGCCGTCTGGCCTCGTGACTGAACTCCGCGGCCGTATGTCCCTGGGGGTGTGCGCACGCCCCCAGGGTTCGTCGATTCCCACGAACAGCAGAAGCATAATACGAGGTTGAATCTATTTGGCAGAATGTCACCACCGAGGTTGGCTTTGCTTAACTATCTGCTCCGCGATTTGGAGCGGATGTCGTGTCGGGCGGATACTTCTGGCACCCGAACCGCCCCATCCGATTCGGGATCGACATGCAGACATCCTCTTCTCTCACGCCAGAAACGACCATCGCCATCGTCGGCGCCGGCCGTCTCGGACGCGTACTCGCCAGGGCTCTGCGCGCAGCGGAACTCGACGTGATCGGACCGCTCGGACGCGAAGAGCGGATTCCGGATGTGGACGTCGTCCTTCTGTGCGTCCCGGATGCGGCGATCGCCGCGGCTGCGATCGTTGCCCGGCCGCACGCGCGGTTTCTCGGGCATGTCTCGGGTGCGACTCCGCTCACCGACATGGACTTCAGTCTCCACCCGCTGCAGACGTTCACCGGCGCGGAACCGATCGAGGCGTTCAACGGCATCGGTGCCGCCATCGCCGGTCGTACGGACGAAGCCCGCGAGGTCGCGGAACAGCTCGCCGTCGCCCTCGGCGCTCGTGCTTTCGAGGTCGGCGACGCACACCGCGCGGCCTATCACGCAGCCGCGTCCTTCGCCTCGAACTTCGTCCTCACCGTCCTCGACTCGGCCGAGAGCCTGGCCTCGGCCGCGGGCATTCCCCACGACGACGCGCGAGCTCTCCTGGGCCCGCTCGTGCGTCAGACGGTCGAGAACTGGGAGACGAGCGGGGCGGCGGGCGCTCTGACCGGGCCCATCGCGCGGGGCGATGAGGCGACCGTCGCGCGTCAGCGAGCAGCCGCCTCAGAACTCGAACTCCAGGACCTGTTCGACGCGCTCGCCGAAGCGACCCGCAAGATCGCTGCCGCTCCCGGCACTGCCCGCCCCATCTCTGCCTCCGAGGAGCCCTTCGCATGAGAATCCTCCGCACGATCTCCGAGGTCCGGGCCGCGATCCGCGAAGCCAGGAGGGCGAGCTCGACGATCGGCTTGGTCCCCACGATGGGCGCCTTCCACGACGGCCACCTCTCGCTCATGCGTGCGGCGCGCGCGGCATCCGACCTCGTCGTCGTGTCGCTCTTCGTGAATCCGACCCAGTTCGGCGCGAACGAAGACCTCAGCGCCTACCCGCGCGATGAGGTGCGCGACGCTGCGCTCGCCGAAGCCGAGGGTGTGGACATCCTGTTCGCCCCGGCTGCATCGGAGATCTACCCCGACGGGTTCGCGACGAACATCCACGTGGCCGGCCTCACCGACGTGCTCGACGGCGCCAGCCGCGGAGCGCACCATTTCGACGGGGTCGCCACCGTGGTCACGAAGCTGTTCGGGATCGTCCGACCGGACGCAGCGTACTTCGGGCAGAAGGATGCGCAGCAGGTGCTGGTGGTCCGCCAGGTCGTACGCGACCTCGACCTCGACATGCGGATCGTCGCCTGCCCGATCGTGCGAGAGGCCGACGGGCTCGCGATGAGCTCGCGCAATGTGTACCTCGATGCGGGCGCACGCGCGCAGGCGACCGCCCTGAACCGCGCCCTCGACGCGGCGGCCGCGGCGTTCGATGCGGGGGAGCGCGATGCCGGGATGGTCCTCGCCGTCGCACACCGCGTGCTCGACGACGCCGGGATCGGTCCCGAGTATCTCGAACTCCGCGATGCCGTGACGCTGCAACCCGTCACCCGCGTCGAAGCCGACGCTCTGCTCGCCGTCGCCGCACACGTCGGAGCCGCCCGGCTGATCGACAATCACGTCTTGCGCGTGGGCGACACCTCGACCGTCACCGACACGGAGGCCCCCGCATGAGTGCCCACGCTGCTCCCCGAAAGCGCGTCACCCTCGCCGGTCTGGCCGCGAAGAAGGAGGCGCACGAGCCGATCGTCATGGTGACCGCCTACGACCACCCGAGCGCGCAGATCGTCGAGGCCGCCGGTGTCGATGTCGTGCTCGTGGGAGACTCCGCCGCGATGACCGTGCTCGGCTACGACAGCACCGTGCCGGTCACGGTCGACGAGATGCTCATGCTGACGAAGGCCGTGCGACGCGGTCTGACGGTTCCACTGCTCGTCGGCGACCTGCCCTTCGGCTCCTACGAGGCCTCCGACGAGCTGGCGATCGCGACCGCGCAGCGCTTCATCAAGGAGGCCGGTTGCGACCTCGTGAAGATCGAGCGCGGCGGTGCGACCGTCGACCGTGCGCGAGCACTCGTGCGGGCCGGGATCCCGGTCGTCGGGCACGTCGGACTCACCCCCCAGACTGCGACGGCGCTCGGCGGCTATCGCGCGCAAGGGCGCACCGCCGAGGCTGCGCTCGCAGTGATCGACGACGCCCTCGCGCTGCAGGGTGCCGGGTGCTCGATGCTCGTGGTCGAAGCGGTGCCCTCCGAGTTGACCGCTGCTCTCGTGCCGCTGCTCGACATCCCCGTGATCGGGATCGGAGCCGGGGCAGATGCCGATGGGCAGGTGCTCGTCTTCCATGACCTGCTCGGTCTCTACGACGGTGGCGCGGCCAAGTTCGTCAAGCGCTACGCAGACCTGCGCACCGCCGCGATCACAGGCGTCGAGGCCTACTCGGCCGAGGTGCGCGGCGGCGTGTACCCCGCAGCAGAGCACGGGTACGCGATGCCCGAGGCGGAAGCCGTGAGGCTCGTGGAGTCGCTCGCCGGCCGTCAGCCCACCTGAGCCGCCATGACTCCGCCATGTTGCTGGCGTGAGTTTTCCTGCACCACTGCGAGTTTCGACGCGTTCTCGACAGATCGTGTACTCCGGGTCCAAGACGGGGTTAGCCGCGATCTAGCGTTGCCCGGATGAACCTCTCAGAGCACGTCCACGTCACGCGGGCCCTTCATGTCGAGATGTCAGTGGCCGATCGTCCCGAGTGCACCCGTGTCATCGGCGTCCCTCGCGATGCGCCCTCCTATTGGGTCATCGAGGCGTACCGTCTGAGCCTCGGGCTCGAGCCCGAATGGTCGGAGTTCGAATGGGCGGAGTCCGACGACGGCGCCGATTCGTCGCCCCTCATCGACCTCACGCCGTGGAGATCAGGGGCGCAGCAGGTCGCGATTCCGGGTGTCGCCGACGTCGTCGACGTGGTGATCAGCGGCCCGTTCACAGCCATGATGGGCGACCCGAGGGTCACCGTCGTCGACGCGGGGCCTCAGGCGCCGAGCGAGCAACGCGCAGCGCGGGAGGGATCGGCGGGGTGGCAGGTCCGGCGCCCGCCATTCCACGCCGGGCACGTCGAGTTCGAGCTCGCGCAGCGATTCGGGCTGGTGCAACCGCACTTCGACTCATCGGTCGGGGTGCAACTCGGCCAGGGTCTGAAGTCGTCCTCGCCGATCGCGACGCTTTCCGAGACGCTGACTCCGGTGCGGAGACTCGCGCTGCTCGCGCACCTCGAAGAAGCGGGGCTGGTCGCAGCGCCTCCACCGGAGGCGTCTGCAATCGAGTCGGCGACCGCGAGCCTGCGGATGCTCGTCGCGCGGATCGGCTCCGACGGCCTCGAGCAGGATCAGGTCGACGGATGGCTGCCCCGTGCCGCGGTGTCCGAAGTCGTCGACGCCCTCGGCTGGCAGGATGCCGCGGCGGATGGGATGCCTGATCCCGTGGACGCACTGATGGCGCTCGCGCGAAGGTCGAAGGCGGTACGCCGCCTTCGTGGGCGCGTCGTAGTCACGCACCGGGGGCAGTCACTGGCAGCCGGGGAGGCGCGTGCATTCCCGCAGATCGTCGAGGTACTGCGAGACGCCGGGCGAGCGGGGCCGTATCTCAGCGGGCAGTCTCGGAAAGCCACCCTCGCGCTGCTCGCCGTCGCCGACGGGTCAGTGGTTACCGTCGACGAGGTGGCTGGCGCGGTCGCTGCCGGCGAGAGCGTGCTCGCTTCGGGAAGAGACGATGTTCGTCGGTTCTCGGAATGGACGCTGCGATCGCACCGGGAGGGGGAGCGGGGGCGAGGAGCGGGTGAAACGCACGCGGTGCAGCGCGTGGTGGAGGGGCTGTGTGCGCTCTCATCGCCTGGAGCCTTCGGTGCGGTCACAACCGCGATGCGCGCGGTCGCCTCGGCGGCGCTGCGGTGAGAGGCGGGTCAGTCCGTGTGGGCGGATGGTGCGCCTGGCTCCGCCTCCCATCGCAGCAGGTCGCCGGGTTGGCATTCGAGCGCCGCGCACAGTGCATCGAGCGTCGTGAAACGTACGGCCTTGGCGCGACCGTTCTTCAGCACGGCGAGATTGGTCGGAGTGATGCCGATCCGTTCCGCCAACTCGCCGACGCTCATCTTCCGCCGCGCCATCATCACGTCGATGTCGACCACGACAGGCATCAGATCACCTCGTTGTCGAGCTCTGAACGCAGCGAGCGCGCCTCGGCTTCGCGGTCGATCGCCTGCCGCAGCAGCGCCTTCATCACCACGACGAGCAGCGCCATCCCGGCGAGCACCACCCCGGCGCCACCGATCAGGGCCACGACGCCCGGAGCGATGTCGGTCTTCGACAGGAGCGCGGCCAGAATCCAGGTGAGCACCGCGGCGGCGACGATCGAACCGATGATCACGTTGACGTACCGGAAAGACGACTCCGAGAAGATCGAGTCGCGCCGCACCTTCGTCAGCAGTCCCCACACGCACACTCCGAACACCTGGAGCGTGCCGACTCCCAGCACGACCAGCGATACAAGGAGGATTCGGCCCCACAGCTCGCTCTCCCCGAGGTCGAGCCACAGCAGCGGCACGATGAGGGCCTGTACCGCCACCGAGCCGAGCAGTGCCACCGCGATCACGATGCGCAGCACGACGATCGTTGCTTTCCCCATGACTCACTCCTTCATCGAAGAACAATCGAAATCTATCGTTATTCGTTCGATGAGGCAAGGTGTGCGACGCCGACGCCCCTCCCTCGACGCACGGTTGAGGTGCGGTCAGCCTTGTCGGAGGAGACCGCGGAGCTTCCGGGCGCTCCGGCCGGCGAAGTCCTTCATGCGTCCACCCGGCCACTGGCGATGGAGTTCGACCGCCTCGCCGTCCGTCACCGTGAGGGTGCAGGTGCGACCGGCCAGAAGCGGCGAGCGACCGGCGCGGGTGAGGACGGCGGGAGCAGCTTCGAGGGGAGCTTCGAAGGTCCACCCTGCGCGGCGGATCTTCACGGCGAGAGCTCCGCCGCGGGATTCGTCGTTCGGCCCGAACGCCTTCAACGGATCGATCGAGACCCGGGCTGCATCGAGTTTCACCAGGCGTCGACCACCGAGACGGCGTTCGGCTCCCGTCGCCCCGTCGCGGAGGAAGAGGTCGACTCGGTCGTTTCGAAGCTCGCGGTCGGCGACCAGGAGGTTCGCAGGCAGGCCTTCGACCGTCGACGCGGGTAGCGAGATCAAGCGCGTGATCTTCTTGGAGCCGCCGCTCTTCGCTCGGGAGTCTCCGGCGTTCGAAGCGTCGGCGCCCGTGGGCTCCGACGTCTTCGGGTCAGGGAGGGACGACTCGAACACGAACGCGTCCTTGCCGTCTCGTGTGAGGGTGATGCGCAGCGTGAGGTGCAGGCCTCCGCCGCGGGACCAGCGCGCGGCCGTCACCACGGCTCGGCAGGTGATGTCGGCTTCGAACTCGGCGAGGCGCAGAAGGTCGTCGCGACGGTCCGCGCGGAGCAGTGCCGCGCGGATCCGATGCGGAAAGCCGAGGCCTGCGTCGACGCCGGGGCCGAACTTCTTCTGCACCAGCGGCGTGACCACGTCGAGCAGGCGTTCGCGATAGTCGTCGGGGTATCTGGCCATCTGTCGTCCGGCGAGCCGTTTCAAGACCTTGCCGCGGAACCAGTGCCGCAGAAGTCGGTCGCGAAGCCGCCCCGGCTCGGTGTTCGCCTCGACCACGTCGAGCACCGTCTCCAGGTGCGGGAAATAGCTTTCGGGGTCGATGCGCGAAGAGCTCGCACTCCCGGGTTGCTTGACCCACGCGTAACAGGGCTCGCTGGCAAGGACCGAGATCGTCGACGCCGCGAAGTACGCCTGCATCACGAACAGGTGATCCTCCAGACGCACTCGGCCTTCGGGGAAGCGGATGCCGTTGGTTCGCAGGAACGACGTGCGGAACATCTTGTGCGGCGTGAGCATCTCGAGAAGCGGATCGGTGCCGAGGGTTGCGCGCGGAATGTCGTGGCTGAAGATCCGGCTCGGAAGGCGACGGCCGATGCCGACCTCTTTGCCGACGATGACGTCGGAGCCGTTCAGATCCGCGTAGTCGCACAGCTTCTCGAGCGCTCCGTCGAACAGGTAGTCGTCCTGGTCGACGAACTGCACGTATGTCCCGCGCGCGGCGTCGACTCCGTGATTGCGCGGCATGCCCGGCCAGCCGGAGTGCTCCAGCGAGAGCACCCGTACGTTGGGGCGGTCGCGGGCCAGGTCTGCCAGGAGTGCACCCGTCGGCTCACCGGAACCGTCGTCGCACAGCAGCACCTCGAACGACGCGGAATCCAGAGTCTGCCGGTCGAGCGAGGCGATGAGGTCATCGAACGACGCCCCCGGTTTGAACACGGGGACGATCACGCTCACTCGGATGGACCCTGCCGTGCCCTTGCCGTTCTCCGGTCGATTCTTCTCCGACAAATGTCTCACTCCCCCAAGTCGACGATCCGGAAAGCTAAACACGTCTTCCTGTGGGAGTCGCCAGCCTTGCCGTTCGCCGGTGTGTCTGCTGCCGATCGCGTGCCGACGCGCCTCTGTTTGCGAGGAGGTGAGGTCGCCAGGGGTCAGGAGGCGATGCGCCGCGTCGGAGCCTCGCTGGCACGCGAACCGACCTCGGCCCACACTGCATCCAGCGAGATGTGCAGCACGTCCGCGATCGCCGCGATCGTCGAGAACGCGGGGGTTGCCACGCGACCGGACTCGATCTTCCGCAGCGTCTCGGGAGAGATGCCGGCATCGAGCGCCACGCTCAGCATCGACCGTTCGCCGCGTGCGTGTCGCAGCAGGGATCCGAGGCGCTCGCCGCGTTCGATCTCAGCGGGGGTGAGCGGCATCCGAACCATCATGATGCCCATACTAATACCGGGATAGTATTACCGGGATAGTTATTGGTCGCAAATGAGGAGAACCCGTGATCGAGATCCTGAACGCCGACGAGCTCGACCGTGCGCGAGCATCCGGCGCACTCGTCGGCGACATCCTGCACGCGTTGAAGAGCCGCGCCGTGGTCGGGGTGAACCTGCTGGATCTCGACCAGTGGGCTCGCGAGATGATCGACGAGGCCGGAGCCGAGTCCTGCTACGTCGACTACGCGCCCTCCTTCGGGCGCGGTCCCTTCGGCCACTATGTCTGCACGGCGGTGAACGACGCCGTGCTGCACGGCATGCCCCATGACTACCGGCTCGTCGACGGCGACCTGCTCACGCTCGACCTGGCCGTCACCCTCCGCGGGATCTCGGCCGACGCTGCGATCAGTTTCGTGGTCGGTGAGAACCCCGCAGTCGAAGACCTTGCGATGATCGCCGTGACCGAGCACGCGCTCGCGGCCGGCATCGCGGCAGCCCGTCCCGGTGCTCGCATCGGCGATCTGTCGCACGCGATCGGCTCGGTCCTGAGCGCGGCCGGATACCCGATCAACCTCGAGTTCGGCGGGCACGGCATCGGCTCGACCATGCACCAGGATCCGCACGTCGCGAACGATGGGCGTCCGGGGCGCGGTTACAAGCTGCGGCCAGGGCTCCTGCTCGCGCTCGAGCCGTGGGTGATGGTCGACACCGACGAGCTCCGCACGGATGCCGACGGCTGGACGTTGCGGAGTGCGACCGGGTGCCGCACTGCTCACAGCGAGCACACGATCGCGATCACGGAGGGCGGCGCGGAGATCCTCACCCTGCCGACCGCATGAACACAGCCGGATCGTCGGAAACTCCCATCCCACCTTCAGCTTGAACGATATATCGTTGAGTATCGTTCACCAACAGCAGGAGGTCATCATGAACAACGCATTCCCCTCCAACCCGTTCGGCGGCAACGGCGGCTCCGGGAGCAACGGCGGACCAGGCGGACTCTTCGGCGGCTCCGGTTTCGGCGAGGGCCCCGGCGGTCCGGCATCCGCGATCTTCGAGGCAATGGATCAGCTCCGCAAGTCGTTCGAGTCCCGTCCTTCCGGTGGCTCGCGCATGGCCCGTGGCGACGTCCGCGCCGCTGTGCTGTCGCTCCTCTCGGAGAAGCCCATGCACGGCTACCAGATCATCAACGAGATCGCCGAGCGCAGTGGCGGCACCTGGAAGCCGAGCGCCGGCTCTGTGTACCCGACGCTGCAGCTGCTCGCCGATGAAGGACTCATCGAGGCCGAGGAGCAGAACGGCCGCAAGACCTACTCGCTCACCGAGGCTGGTCGAGCCATCGCCGACGAGAGCTCCGAGACCCCGGCCCCATGGGAGTCGTCGACCGGCAAGGACGGCCACCGTGACAGCGCCCGGTTCAACGCCCTGCCCAAGGCCGGCGTCGACCTCGCGGCAGCTGCCGCCCAGGTCGGTCGCAGCGGGTCGCCCGAGCAGGTGCAGCAGACTATCGAGGTCCTCGACGAGGCCCGCCGTAGGCTGTACTCGATCCTCGCGCAGGACTGACCGCGCAGTGCGGCATCGGGTGGGGACCTGCGAAGGAGCCACGCGATGACGGATGCTGCGGCACAGGGCGTTCACCGCGCCAGATACCGCCGCATCCTGTCGTTCGCGGGGCGAGAATTCCTCAAGATCTGGTGGTTCGAGCTCGTACTCCCGCGTTTCGGGATGCGCAGGATCGCGGAGCGCACGCGTGGGCAGCGGATGCAGACGTTTGCGCGTCGCTTCCACGTTCTCGCGGTTGAGCTCGGCGGACTCATGATCAAGGTCGGGCAGTTCATGTCGTCGCGCCTCGACGTGCTGCCACCGGAGATCACGAAAGAGCTCGAGGGCTTGCAGGACGAGGTTCCCCCGGTGCCCACTTCGGCGATCCGTGCACTCGCCGAAGCTGAGCTGGGCATCCCACTCGAGCGCGCATTCGCGTGGTTCGACGAGACCCCGGTCGCGGCAGCATCCCTCGGGCAGGTGCACCGCGCCAGGCTCTCGGCCCTCGACGCGGCCGACACCGGACTCGAACACGTCGTGGTGAAGGTGCAGCGGCCCGGCATCGACGAGATCGTGGAGGTCGACCTCGCAGCCCTCCGCCGGGTCGCGCGGTGGCTGACCCGCGTGCGCATCGTCGCCGACCGCGTCGATGCGCCGGCGCTGGTCGAGGAGTTCGCCGCGACCAGCCTGGAGGAGATCGACTACCTGCACGAGGCCGCGAGTGCCGAGAGGTTCCGCGAGAACTTCGCCGACGACCCCCGCGTCGACACCCCCGAGATCGTCTGGGAGCGCTCGACCCGCCGGGTGCTCACGCTGTCAGACGTCACCGCGATCAAGATCAACGACACCGACGCGCTGCGCGCCGCGGGGATCGATCCGTCCGACGTCGCAGCCGTGTTCGCCGAAGTCATGTTCGACCAGGTGTTCACGCACAGCTTCGTGCACGCCGACCCGCATCCGGGCAACATCTTCGTCACGCCGGTCCCTTCGGATGCAGGAGCGTCGGGACGGAACTTCCGCCTCACCTTCATCGACTTCGGCATGATGGCCGAGATTCCCGCAAGCCTCCGCGACGGCCTGCGGACACTCCTCATCGCGGTCGCCGGCCGTGACAGTCATGGCCTCGTGGCTGCGGCGCAGGAGATCGGGGTCCTGCTGCCCTCCGCCGACACCGGTGAACTCGAACGCGCCCTGACCGCTCTGTTCGCCCGCTTCGGCGGCATGGGCTTCGCCGAGCTGAGCAAGGTCGACCCGCGAGAGTTCCGCGACTTCGCCGAGGAGTTCGGCGACATGGTGCGCTCGCTCCCGCTGCAGCTGCCGGAGAACATGCTGCTGCTGATCCGCGCCGTCTCGCTGACGTCCGGCATGTGCAGCGGCCTCGACCCCGCCTTCAACGTGTGGGATGCCGCCGAACCCTATGCCGGGCGTCTGCTGCGCGACGAGAGCGGCAACATCGTGCAGGCGTTCGCGAGCCAGGCGATGGGCACGATGAGCACGACCTGGCGTCTGCCCGGTCGCATCGACAAGATCATCACCCGAATCGACGACGGCACCGTCTCGTTCGACACCTCGCGCCTCGAGCGTCGCCTCGATCGGCTCGAGGGCATCGCCCGGCGCATCGCCTCGGGCGTGCTCTTCGCAGCGCTGCTCATCGGCGGTGCGCTGCTCGTCCCGTCGGTCGCACCGTTGGGCATCACTCTGATCTGCGTCTCTGTGCTCCCGCTGTTGCACTCCCTCTTCGCCGGGGTCGGCCGCCGCCTGCGCTAGCCGGACGCTCTCGCGATGCGCGAACAGTTTGCTTTCCGCGTCCGAGGAGCCGCCCAGCCCAGCCGCGAAGAAGCCATGCCCGACGGCTCTGCGTGTCAGATCTGTGATTCTCCAGCTCCGATGCTCGTGCCGCGAAGTCATCGGCCAGAGCCCGATAGCTCCGAGCACGCCGTTGCAGCCAGAATCCCAGTGCGGTGAACCCGAGTACGACATACACGGCGATCATCGGCCCTGGCCCCGGCTGCTCCCAGGTCGCTGAAAAGGACGTGCCGATGAAGGCGGTGAAGATGACGATGATCCCCGCGCCTATCCAGACGTGCAGTTCGGCTATGTCCTTCGCCCGGCGAAGATATCGGCGGGCGTCCTCCGTGGAGGCGACCTGTGAAGGCTCGGGGAAGCTCGGTCGGTAGCTAGTCGGCCACGGGCGATCTGCAATGCGCTTTTCGTCCTCGTCCATGCCGTGATAGAACGCCTCTGCTCGGCTGGTGCGAGAGATGCGCATGAGACCGCGAAACGTCCACACGTCGAACACCACGAGCGCGCATGTCAAGAAAATGATGACGAAGGCACGCGCATCGCCGAACGGATACTTCATGACGGGAAGCAGTGCGACGCTGGCGGCGGTCGCAAGTATCGCGTACCTGCCGGTTCGAGATTGCACCAGAGCGGCCACGTGGTTCCGAACGTTGCTTCTCGGCCCGACGAAGGCGACGAGGTAGCAGCACGCGGCGCCTGCCCGGAGCAGGAGCTGGATGCCGATCACGGCGATGGCGAGAGCAAGGGCCGCCGGGAGCGCGTCCTCTGCGAACGCGCGCGCGCCCGGCCAGACCAGCCATGCGCCGAAACCCAGTGAAACGGCAGCCGGCGCCACCAGGCCGACGAATGAGAACATCATCAACACGATGCTCGTGCTCATTGAACCAGTGCCGATGGAGACTGTGCGTCCAACGCGGGTTTTGAATGCCATGCGCCGAGAATAGGCAACAGGTGCGACATGGGCGCATGGAAAAGCTGCTCGCGAGATCAGGCCATCACTCCGAATCAGGCGACAAGTGACGGAAACGGCCTGTTCCGGCGCGATGGCCTGATCTCGCGCCCCCGCATCCCTGCGGGCAGGAACCTCACATGACAGGATGGGATGCCATGGAGACCCCTGAAGAGAAGCCCGACGCACGCTCCGCAGGAAAGAACCCTCCGCGCCCCCGTACGGATGCCACCGGCACGGGCGTGAACCGCCTCCCCGCGAAGGCTGGCGAGGCCGCACGCAAGATCGTCCGCGAGATCGCCGTGGTGCCGCCGCGCAGCGTACATCCGGCACTCGTGCCCGGTGTCTCAGTGGAAGAGACCGGTCGCACCTACCGCACGGACCCGCTCGTGTTCGGTGTCGCACTCGCGCTCGTCGTCGCCTTCATCACCTGGGGGGTGTTCGCCGGCGACAACCTCGCGGGCACCACCTCGGCGGTGCTCGCCTGGGTCGTCGACTACTTCGGCTTCTTCTTCACCACCATCGCCACGATCGTCCTGGTGTTCATGCTGTTCGTCGGCTTCAGCCGCTACGGTCGCATCCCCCTCGGTCGCGACGACGAAGAACCGCAGTTCTCGATGTTCTCCTGGATCTCGATGCTGTTCGCCGCCGGTATGGGTATCGGGCTCGTCTTCTGGGGCGCCGCCGAACCGCTGACGTTCTTCGAGAACCCGCCGCCCGGAACCGTCGAGGCGAACACCCTCGACGCCATGCACACCGCCCAGGCGCAGGTGCTCTACCACTGGGGTCCGCAGGCGTGGTCCTTCTACGCGCTCGTCGGCGGCGCGATCGCCTACGGTGCCTTCCGCCGCGGGCGCACTCCGCTGATCTCCTCGATCTTCGCTCCGCTGCTGGGGGAGGGCCGCACGGCCGGACCATTGGGCCGCACGATCGATGTCTTCGCGATCATCGTCACGCTGTTCGGCACCGCAGCGTCGCTCGGCCTCGGCGCCCTGCAGATCGGGCACGGTGTCGAACTCATCAGCGGCATCGGTGAGCTCGGAAACGGTGTGCTGATCGCTGTGATCGCCGTGCTCACGGCGTGTTTCATCGCCTCGGCGGTCTCCGGCGTCTCCAAAGGAATCCGCGCGCTGTCGAACATCAACGCGGTCATGGCTCTCGTGCTCGCCTTCTTCGTGTTCTTCGTCGGCCCGACGATGCTCATCCTCAACGTGATCCCCTCCGTCGCCGTGCAGTTCGTCGGCGATCTGCCCCAGATGATCGGGCGCTCCGCATCGCAGGGCGACGAGGCCCAGGCGTTCCTTTCGGGCTGGACGATCTTCTACTGGGCATGGTGGATCTCGTGGTCGCCGTTCGTCGGTATGTTCATCGCGAAGATCTCACGCGGACGCACGTTGCGTCAGTTCGTGTCGGTCGTCATCCTCGTCCCCTCCGCCATCTCCCTCGTCTGGTTCGCGATCTTCGGATCCACGGCCATCCAGCAGCAGATGGACGGAGCGGGGCTCACGGTGGATCCGCCGGAAGAGGTGCTCTTCGGCGTGCTGGAGAACCTGCCGTTTCCGCTGATCACCAGCGTGCTGCTCATCCTGCTGATCTCGATCTTCTTCATCACCGGCGCCGACTCGTCGTCGCTCGTGATGGGCACTCTGTCACAGCAGGGGCGACCGGAGCCGACTCGCTGGGTGACGATCGTCTGGGGATCGCTCGTGGGAGTCATCGCCGCGGTGCTGCTCGTCTCCGGCGAGGAAGGCAGCGGGCTGAAGTCTCTGCAGAACGTCACCATTATCGCGGCGCTGCCGTTCGCGATCATCATGGCGTTCATGATGATCGCCTTCATGAAGGATCTGCGGCGCGATCCGCTGATCCTGCGCGAGCGCTACGCCCGTGCGGCCGTGCGGCACAGCGTCATGGCGGGCCTCGAGGAGTACGGCGACGACTTCGCGCTGGTGCCGGTCGAGTACGACCACTCCGAGGACGACCTCGACTGGATCGACGAGTCGACCGTCGACGACTCGCTCGCCGAGGTGTACGAGGCCGCGACCGAGGCGATCGACATCATCCCGCCGGCACAGGTCGACGCGGTCGTCGACGCGGCGCTGGATGCCGGCCCCGTGGGCTCCGTGAACCCCACGGACTCCGATGTGACGGATGCTTCGGAGCGGCCTCGCACGGACTGATGTGCGAGGCGGCCGACTCCGACCCGCGCGGGATCAGGCAGTCAGGCGGGATCAGGCAGTTTCGCGTCAGCTCGGCCTGATCCGGCACGGTCACCTGATGTCGCCGCGCCTGCCTGTTCGGCGGCGCTTGTGATGCGCGCCGCCATGCCCGCGAAGATCAGCCCGTGGAACGGCAGCACTGCGAGCCAGTAGAGGCGTCCGCTGAGTCCGCGGGGGAAGAAGATCGCCCTCTGCTCGTACCGTGCGCCGGCCTCGTCGGGCACGGCGCGCAGCTCGAGCCACGCCTCTCCTGGCACCTTCATCTCGGCGCGGAGCCGCAGCAGGGACCCGGCATCCGTCGTCTCGACCGCCTCGACGCGCCAGAAGTCGATCGCGTCGCCGACTCGTGCGGCGGTGCGGCTGCGGCGTCCGCGGCTGAGCCCCACACCGCCCACGATCCGGTCCATGAAACCCCGCATCGCCCACAGTAGTGGTGACGAGTACCACCCGTTCTCGCCGCCGATGCCCAGGATCACGCGCCACAGCTCCGCGGCGGAGGCCTTCGTCGTGACCGAGCGGGAATCGGTGAAGACGGTGCGACCGGCCCACTCCGGGTCGCTAGGCAGCGGATCGCTGGGCGCGCCGGAGACCTCGGCATCCTGCCAGCTGGTCTCGATCGTGTCGGCCTCCAGTCGCCCGAGCGCCAGGTCGACGGCCCGCCGGTAAGGGGTCAGTCCGTCTTCAGGGCGGGGGATCAGCTCGTCGACCGCGTGGTCCTTCATGATGCACTCGTTCTGCAGCGACGCCACGAGCGGCCGGGCGATCGACCGCGGCACCGGGGTGACGAGGTTCACCCAGTGCGAGGCGAGTCCGGGAGTCAGCACCGGGAGGGCCGCGATGGCGCGTTGAGGGAGACCTGCCTCCACCGCGTAGCCGTTCATCATCTGTCCGTAGCGCAGCACGTCGGGTCCGCCGATGTCGACGGCCCGATTGACATCGGCCCCCACGCGCGCCGCCCCGAGCAGGTAGTGCAGCACGTCGCGCACGGCGATCGGCTGGATCCGGTTGCGCACCCACTTCGGTGCCGGCATGTACGGCAGCACGTCGGTGAGGTGTCGGATCATCTCGAACGACGCCGACCCCGATCCGATCACGACTCCCGCCTGCAGCACGAGGGTCGGCACCCCCGACCGCAGGAAGATCTCCCCCACGTGCACGCGCGAACGCAGGTGCGGCGACAGCTTCACATCGTCTGGATGCAGACCGCCGAGGTAGACGATGCGCCGCACTCCTGCCAGGGCCGCAGCCTCGGCAACCGTCGTCGCCGCGCGCTCGTCGCTCTCCTCGAAGCCCTTGCCCGCCGACATCGAATGGATCAGGTAGTAGACGACATCGACGTCGTCCATGGCCGAGGTGACGGCATCCTCATCGTCCGCCGACCCTTCGACGATCTCGCAGTCGGCTCCCCAGGGGAAGGATGCCGCCCGCGCGGCATCTCGTGCCAGGACCCGCACGCGGTAGCCGGCATTGAGCAGCCGCGGCGTCAGCCGTCCACCGATGTACCCGGTGGCGCCGAGCACGAGGGCACGCGGGGCGGATCCGTCGTCGCGCGGGATGGCGCGGAGTCCTTCTTCGCGGCCGGTGGGGTGGGTGAGCTCGGTCATGGCACGAGCGTAGGCCGGGCGGCGGATGCGAGGAACGGGGTTGCGGGGTGCGACGGCGGTCGGTAAGGAGTGGCCGCGGTTCGTCGACCCGTGCTGTGGATCGGTGTCGGCGACGACCCTCGGAGCACCGTACGATCGTAGACATGGCTTCCATCGAATCGATTCGACGACCGGCGCCGGATCAGGCTTCCCGACGTGCGCGCATCGCCGTATCCGCCCTGTTCCTGACCAACGGGGCCCTGTTCGCGAACATCCTGCCGCGTTACCCGGAGATCAAGTCCGCGCTCGGGCTCGACAACCTCGGGTACGGCTTCGCGATCGCCGCATTCCCCGCGGGGGCGATCGCGGCCGGGCTGCTCGCCGCAGTGCTCATCCGTCGGTTCGGCTCCGCGCGCATCGCGGTGATCGGCACCGTGCTCACGAGCCTCGGGCTGCTGTCGGCGGCCCTCGCGCCGTCGGGGGTGCTGTTCGCTGTCGCGCTCTTCCTCGGCGGAGCATCCGACGCCATCACCGATGTCGCCCAGAACGCCCATGGCCTGCGCGTGCAACGACGCTACGGTCGCTCGATCATCAACGGCTTCCACGCGATCTGGTCGATCGGGGCGGTTCTGGGCGGGGCGATGGCCGCCGTGGCGATCGCTCTGCAGCTGTCGCTGGGTGTGCATCTGGGCATCTCGACGGCCGTCTTCGCCACCGTCGCGCTCGTCGCCCTGCGGTTCTGTCTTCCCGGCCGCGATGACGAGGTCGACGCCGAGACGACCGCCGAGCCCGTTGAAGTCGCCGGAGCACTGCGCCGCGGCGTGACCCCGCGCACCGTGATCGCGATCATCGCGCTGACCCTCATCGCGATGGCCGGTGCGGTCGCCGAGGACGCCGGGAACTCGTGGGCGACCCTCTACCTCTCCGACTCTCTCGGTGCCGCGGCCGCGATCGCCCCGCTCGGCTTCATCGCCCTGGTCGGAGCGCAGTTCATCGGCCGGATAATCGGCGACCCGCTCACCGATCGGTTCGGGCAGCGGTGGGTCGCCAGGGTCGGTGGCACCATCGCAGCGGCCGGTATGACGCTCGCGCTGGCGTTCCCCACCGTGCCGGGCACGATCCTCGGGTTCGCAGCCGTCGGCTTCGGCATCGCGACGTTGATCCCCGCGGCCATGCATGCGGCTGATGAGCTGCCGGGCCTTCGGGCGGGCGTCGGTCTCACGATCGTGTCGTGGTTGCTGCGTCTCGGCTTCCTGCTGTCGCCGCCGTTCGTCGGGTACATCGCCGAGAACGAGAGTCTGCGCGCGGGACTTCTCGTCGCCCCCGTCGCTGCGCTCGTCGCCGTGCTGCTGGCCGGGTTCCTCGAGAAGCGCCGCCCACGGGAGTAGGCCGTCCTGGCCGTCCATCCCGTCCGCTCGTCGGGAGGTCGGGGCGTGCAGGGTCGTTCCAGGAGAGTGTTTCGTGCAACTCTGGGGTTGCGGGACAGGTGTGGATGTGCAACTCTGGGACTGCAGTTGACCGACCGGTCGACATGCACGAGATCCCGAAAGGACCCATCATGGTGAACATGACCCACAACGAGGCATCCGTCGTCGACGAAGAGACCTTCTCGGTGCGGCGGAGCATCCAGATCGCGGCATCCATCGACAAGGTGTGGCGAGCGGTGGCCGAGCCCGAACATGTCTCGCGCTGGTTCGGGCGCACCGTGCTCGATGGCGTCGGCGTCGGCGCGACCGGCACGATGACATTCCCCGACTACGACGTGATCCCGCTGCGGGTCGAGGAGTACGACGAGCCGCGGCGCATCACCTACCGCTGGAACAACGACGACGCCCTCGGGAAGCTGCCTGACGCCATCGACGAGTCGACCTCGACGGTCTTCACCTTCACGCTCGAGGAGGCCGACGGAGGCACGCGGCTCACGGTCGTCGAGAGCGGGTTCGAGCGCACGTCCGACCCCCGAGCCAACCTCGAGTCGCACCGTACCGGGTGGGACCTGGAGCTCGACAAGATGGTCGCTCTGGTCGAGGGCGAAGCGTGACCGCGAAGACCCTGCTGCCCATGTTCGCGGCGCTCGCGGACGAGACGCGCTGGAGCATCCTGACGGCTCTCGGCGAGGGGGATGCCTCGGCATCCGCCCTCGCCGGGCGCCTTCCGGTGTCTCGCCAGGCGATCGCGAAGCACCTCGCCGTCCTTCAGGAGGTCGGAATCGTCGAACCCGTGCGGGTGGGGCGCGAGGTGCGTTTCCGCGTCTTGGGCGCCGAGCTCTCCGCCACGGCGGCGAGGCTCGATGCGATCGGACGCGAGTGGGATCGCCGCCTCGCCGCGATCAAGGAGATCGCGGAAGGACTGTAGGTCTCCACGCCGTGCCATCGGGACGGTTCTGTCGCCGATGCGTCGCCGAGCGCAGTATACGTATTCAGTCCAGCGTCTTTCTGAAAACATAGGCTTCCCTAAGTCCACTGCATACGTATACCATCGGCGTCATGGGACACATGAAGCATCGGACACTGCCGGTACTCGCCCTCGCAGCCGTGGGCATGGTCGCCCTCTCCAGCTGCGGCGCCGGGACCCGCACCGACAACGAGAACGCGACAACGGTGTCGTGCGACTACACCGCTCCTGAGGGCAAGACCACGGTCAATGTCCTCGCCTACAATTCCTCCGCCATCGACCCCTTCACCGACACCATGGTGTCGAGCTGCACGACTGACGACGTGCAGCTGAAGCACGACCCGATCGACTTCGGCGGGCAGGTGACTAAGACCACCGCCACCCTCTCCGGCGAGACGGGAACCTACGACATCGTCGAGACCTACGGGTTCGTGATTCCGAGTCTCGCGCAGGACGAGAAGCTCGTTCCTCTGAACGACCTCTTCGACAAGTACGCCGACGACTACGGCCTCGACGCGATCAGCGAATCGATGCGCGAGGGCATGTCGTTCGACGGTGAGCTCTACGCCCTGCCGATGCAGGCGCAGATGTTCGTGATGGCCTATCGCACCGACATTTTCGACGACCTGGGTCTCGAGGTACCGACCACCTTCGATGAGATGATCTCGGCGGCCGACGCGATCAAGGCGGCCGGCCTCATGGACTACCCGATCGCTCTGCCCTGGCTCGCTACGAACGACGTCACGACCAGCTTCCAGGCCGCGATGAACTCGGTCGGTGGCGACTTCGTCAACGAAGGTGGCGACGTGACACTGGACACCCCCGAGGCGAAGCAGGCCGTCGAGGCGATGCTCGCCCTCAAGCCCTACATGGACCCGCAGGTGACCACCTTCGACCAGCCCAAGGTGCAGCAGCAGATGTTCAACGGCACCGCCGCGATGTCGATCATGTTCTCGGGTCGAATGATCGACCTGACCCTGCCCGCCAATTCGAAGCTCGCCGACTCGTTCGGGTTCGCGGGTGCGCCGAAGGTCTCCGATGACGCGGAGTATTCGTACAACCGCCTGTCGATCGACGGCTGGTCGATCCCGTTCAACACGAAGCTCGACCACGAGATGCTGTTCGTGATGATGGCCTCGGCTGTGAGCGAAGACGCCTCTAAGGCTTCGGTTCCTGCCGCCTACCCCGCGCGTGAGGGCATGGTCACCGAGAAGAACTCGCCATACGGAGCTGCTGCGAACGACTCGCTCGCCTCGGCCAAGCCGCCCATCGTGTCGCCGGTGCTCGCCGACATCACGACGGGGATCCGCCCGATCCTGGTCGAGATCCTCAATGGCAACGTGTCCGTCGACGACGGACTCGCGCAGATGCAGGCCGCGGGCGAGAAGGTCGCCGGCTGATCCACGCTCGCTCGTCGATGACTGTGGCCTGAGCGCGACGTTCAGGCCACAGTCCGTCCAAGGAAGGACGCACATGAAGGCCCGTGAGTTCTGGTTGCTCTTCGCCCCGAGCCTGCTGGTGATGTCTGCACTGCTGGTGCTGCCGCTGGTGCGCACGGTGCAGTGGAGCTTCGAACAGGTCCGATACGGCACCCCCGGCACGTTCGTCGGGTTGGCCAACTTCGCGGATGCGCTCACCGATACGCGCTTCCACAAGGCAGTTCTCTTCACGGTGACCGTCACCGTGATCACCACGATCATCCTGCTGGTTGCCGGATACATCATCGCCACCGGCATCAACCGCATCACGACATCGAGGCCGCTCGTCCTCGGCATCATGCTTGTCTCGTACGTCTTGCCGAACCTCGTCGGGGCGGTCGCATTCTCGTGGCTGTTCGACGACAACTTCGGCGGCGTCGTCAACCGGCTGATCGGCTTCTTCGGTGGCACGCAGGTGCTGTGGTTCACCGACCAGGTGCCCAACGCCATCCTCGTCATCGCGAACACCGTCTGGCACATGCTCCCGTTCGCGATGCTCATCATCCTCGCTGGGCTCCAGGGCGTGCCGGCCGAGCTGAAGGAGGCGGCCAAGATCGATGGCGCGAACGCCTTCCAGACGCACCTGAACGTCATCATCCCGACCATCCGCGGTGTGCTCGGGTTCGTGACGCTGATCACGATCATGGACGTGCTGAGGATGTTCGACAACCTCATCCCGCTGTCGCCCCAGGCGCAGTCGATCGGGAACGAGTCGATCATGCTCTACGTCTACTCCGTCGCATTCGCGGACGGGGCGGAGAAGCTGGGTCTCGGCAGCGCCATCAACGTGCTCACGATCCTCCTGATCCTCGTCATGCTGATCCCGTTCATCCGGGGCATCTTCAAGGAAGCGAAGGCGGAACGATGAGTCTCATGACGCCCGATCTCTCGACCAGGGCCATCACCACCGGCGGCTCCTCGAAGCGCCGTCGTCGCGGTCCCTCGCGTCCTCCCGTCATCACGGGTCTGCTGCTGGGCGTGCTCTGCATAGTGATGCTGAGCCCGTTCATCTGGATGACGCTCTCGGTCACCAAGCCGACCGACGTCGCGTTCGCCAATCCGCCGGTGCTGTGGGACTACGAGCCGACGTTGAAGGCGTTCGTGGACCTCTGGGAGACCACATACTTCGCGGACTACCTGGTCAACACGGTGGTCGTCGCCGTGGTGTCCACCGTGATCGCACTGATCATCGGCATCCCCGCGGCCTACGCGCTCTCGCGTTTCCCGAGCTACATCTCGGCGCTGCTGCTGGTGGTCGCGCTGATCTTCCGGGCGCTGCCTCGATTCGCCGTGGTGCTCCCCATGTACGACATCAGCCGTGCGCTGGGTATCTACGACACCACGTTCGCCCTGGCCATCGCCCTGGTCGCGATCAATCAGCCGTTCACCATCTGGCTGCTGCGCAACTTCTTCGCCGAGATCCCCAAAGAACTCGACGAGGCGGCCATGATCGACGGCTGCACGAGGATCGGGATGCTGCGACGGGTGATGATCCCGCTGATGGGGCCCGGCATCCTCACCGCGGGCATCTTCGTCTTCCTGTTCGCGTTCCAGGAGTACCTCACCGCGCTCGTGCTCACCGACACCTCATCGAAGACCGTCCCGGTGTTCATCGCCACGCAGCTGGGGCAGACGCTGCCGATGCTGCAACAGGCGGGAGCAGCGTCCATGCTGCTCACGATCCCGGTGTTCGTCATCGCGTTCATCGCGCAGAAGTACCTCGTCGCAGGTCTCAGCGATGGGGCGGTGAAGGGCTGACATGCTGCCGCTGGTGCTGCTCGCCGGCATGAA
>JBOGEI010000023.1:0-29938 GCA_050701935.1 Microbacterium sp. | reverse complement strand
GTCGGCGCCTCCGCCGCGCACGCCTGGGGCGTCATGGACGTGCTCGTCAACACCGACTTCCCGGACTGGCGAACCAAGTGCGCGATCAACTCGGAGGCGGGCAACATCCTCCACATCCCGCGGGAGGGCGGGTACCTGTCGCGCATGTACATCGACCTCGGTGAAGTCGCAGAAGACGATGACCACCGGGTGCGGCAGACGCCCATCGAGGAGATCATCCGCCGCGCCAACGAGATCCTGCACCCGTACACGCTCGACGTCCGCGAAGTCGCCTGGCACAGCGTGTACGAGGTCGGCCACCGCGTCACCGACGGCTTCGACGACGTGATCGACGGCTCCGGACGCACGCCTCGGGTGTTCCTCACCGGCGACGCCTGCCACACCCACAGCGCCAAGGCCGGCCAGGGTATGAACGTCTCCATGCAGGACGGTTTCAACCTCGGCTGGAAGCTCGGCTCGGTCCTCACCGGACGCGCCCCCGAAGCCCTGCTGGCGACCTACGGTGCCGAGCGGCGGCCGGTCGCCCAGCAGCTCATCGACTTCGACCGCGAGTGGTCGACTCTGATGGCCCGAAAGCCCGAGGAGATCTCCGACCCCAACGAACTGGCGACCTACTACCTCGCCACGGCCGAGTTCCCCTCCGGATTCATGACGCAGTACACCTCGTCGATGATCACCGGGACCGACGCGCACCAGGCGCTCGCCACGGGCTACCCGTTGGGAAAGCGGTTCAAGTCTGCCGAGGTCGTACGCGTCGGCGACGGCAACGTCACCCACCTCGGGCATCACGCGAAGGCCGATGGCCGCTGGCGTGTGTACGCGTTCGGCGACCGCACCGGTGAGGCGCTCGCCGCGTGGGCCGCTGAAGCCGAGTCGGTGTTCGCACGTTTCACTCCGGCCGATGCCGACGTCGACGCGATCTTCGACGTGAAGGCCGTCTACCAGCAGCCGTTCGAAGAGGTCGAGGTCACCTCGGCTCCCGCGCTGTTCCAGCCCAAGACCGGACCGCTCGGACTCACCGACTGGGAGAAGGTCTACGCGGCAGGTCCCAGCAAGTGGACCGAGACCGACATCTTCGCCGCGCGTGAGCTGTCGCGCGACGGCGTGGTGATCGTGGTGCGGCCCGACCAGTACGTGGCGGCGATCCTGCCGCTGGACACGACAGCTGAGCTGGCCGAGTTCCTCGAGGGGGCGCTGCTGCCGGCGCGCTGAGGCTCGGCTCGGCTCGGCGCGGGAGGACTTCTCCCCGTCGGGCGGAGCTTCGGGGCAGGTTCTTCCTCCCGAGGCGGAGTTCTCCTCCCGAGGCGGTGACTTCCTCGGCATGACACGTGTCATGCCGAGGAGATGACACTCCCCTCCAGCCTCGTCGCCATCGCACGACGAGGCTGGAAGCATGAACAACTCCTCCGTTGACGGGGCGGCGACGCGGATCACCGCGCGCGCGTCATCCGATGCCACCACTGCTGATCCGGTGGTGCTCGAGCTGAGTGGCGTCAGGCGTCACTACGGCGCGGGCGAGCGCCGCGTGCAGGCCGTCGACGGGGTCGACCTGTCGATCCGGCGCGGCGAGGTCGTCGCTCTGCTGGGTCCGAACGGTGCGGGCAAGACGACCACGCTCGACATGCTCCTCGGGCTCACCGAGCCCAGCAGCGGCACCGTGCGAGTGCTGGGGGTGACACCGGAGCGTGCCACCTCGAGCGGTGCGATCGGGGCGGTGCTGCAGACCGGCGGCCTGCTCGGCGACCTGACCGTCGGCGAGACGGTGCGGCTGATCGCTTCCCTCTACGGCGCGGAGGCGCTCGGCAGGGTGGACGACGTCATGGCCCGTGCCGACCTGGAGAGCCTTTCCCGCCGGCGTGTCTCGAAGTGCTCCGGTGGCGAGCAGCAGCGGGTGAAGTTCGCCCTCGCGATGGTCTCCGACCCCGACATCCTGGTGCTCGACGAACCGACGGCCGGTATGGACGTCACTGCCCGCCGCCACTTCTGGGACGTCATGCGAGCGGATGCGGATGCCGGGCGCACGATCGTCTTCGCGACCCATTACCTGGAGGAGGCGGAGCAGTTCGCGCGGCGGACCGTGGTGATGCATCGCGGAACCGTCGTCGCGGATGCCCCTACCGCGTTGCTGCGCGCCAGCCTCGGTGAACGGACCGTCTCGGCGACGTTCGATGGCGACTCCGCTGCGCTGGTGACGAGGTTGAGCGCGACCGACGGCGTCATCGCCGTGCGGCTCGACGGAGATCGCCTCAGCCTGCGTGCCACGGACTCCGACGCGGCAGCCCGCATCCTGCTCGACAACGGCGCCCACGACCTCGAGATCGCGGCGCCCACCCTCGAAACCGCCTTCACTGCCCTGACGGAGAACTGACATGCTCGTCTCACCCACCATGCTGCGCATCGAAGGCGTCCGCCAGCTGCGCAACCCCTACACGCTCGCGTTCACCCTGGCGATGCCGGTCGCGATGTACCTGCTGTTCGGCGCCGGGATGGGCTACGGCTCGCTCTCCGCCGGCCACGGCAACGTCTCGTTCTACGTCATGACCTCGATGGCGGCCTACGGCACGGCCGTCGCCATGAGTTCACTGACCTCACTCGCTGCGACCGAGGCCAAGCAGGGGTGGGGACGCCAGCTCGCGATGACCCCGCTCACCACGGCCGGATACGCGCTGACGAAGCTGCTCACCGCCGTCGCCTTCGCGGCGCTGGCACTGGTGGCGGTGTTCACCGCCGGGATGATGACGGGCGCTCAGGCCGAAGACGCCTGGCGCTGGGTCGCGACGGCGGGCATCATCCTCGGCATCGGACTCATGTACGGTCTGTTCGGGCTCGGTGTCGGGCTGTTCTTCAGCTCCGACTCCGCGGCGGCCCTCGCCTCGATCTCGATGACCTTCTTCGCGTTCTTCGGCAACGTGTTCATGCCGCTCGACGGCGTGATGCTCGACATCGCCCGGTTCACCCCCCTCTACGGTTTCGTCGCCCTGAGCCGGTGGCCGCTCACCGACGGGGTGCTCACGACGGGGCAGACCGATCCGCTGTGGATGCTGTTCCTCAACGTCGCCGTCTGGCTCGCGCTGTTCGCGATGCTGGTCATGATGGGTATGAAGCGCTCCAGGGCACGGCAGTAGCAGCACGAGGCGACAGTAGGTTGGACGAATGACGCCGCACGCGAAGCGCGAGACGAACCGCGCCACCGGGAAAGACCCGTGGTCCCGGTTCGGGTGGCTGATGGCTGTGATCTGGCTGGTCTTCCTCGTCTATCCGGTGATCGCCCTGCTGCGCTCCGAAGCGCTGCTCGGCTGGGTGGTCGTCGGCTGGATCGCACTCGTCGCCTTCGTCGTGCTGTACGTCACCGGTTTCATGCACGGCATGCGCCGGGGAGGGGGTCTGGGGCGCCCGCCGTCGAGGCGGCAGTGGGTCACGTTCGCTGCCCTCATCGGGTGCGCCCTGGTCTCTGTGCCGGCAGAGGGCGGATCGGCGCTCAGCTTCCTGCCGTTCATCATGTCGTTCGCGTCCTACGGCCTGACGAGGGTGTGGCACTGGATCACGACGATCGCCGCATTCGCAGTCACCGCGCTGTGCGTCTTCCTGCTCCCCGGCGGGCTCGGCTACCTGTCGATCCTCGCCATCGTCGGCCTGCTCGGCGTCGTCAACACGGTGTCGACGTGGCTCATCATCCGCTCTGTCGAAGCGGAGCGGCTCGGGCTCGAACTGGCGACGAGTGAGGGCCGTGAGGCGGTCGCCCGCGACGTGCACGACCTCATCGGGCATTCCCTGACCGTCGTCGGTCTCAAGGCGCAGCTGGTGCGCAGGCTCATGGACTCCGACCCGGAGCGGGCGAAGGCCGAACTCGCCGACATCGAGCAGCTCACCGCCGAGGCGATCGCCGGTGTCCGCTCGACGGTCGCGGGAGCTCGGGCGACGACACTCGTCGAGCAGCTCGCCTCGTCCAGGGATTCCTTTCGCGCGGCGGATATCGAGATGCGCGTGGAGGGGGAGCCGAGTGCTCTCTCGCCGGTGCAGGCGATCACGGCGGGCTGGATCCTGCGAGAAGCGACGACCAACGCACTCCGGCACTCGCAGGCGCGCGAGGTCCGGGTGCAGCTGGCACCGGGGCGGCTGGTGGTCGAAGACGACGGTGTGGGCGTCGGCGGAGTAGAAGGCAACGGCATCCGCGGAATGCGGGAGCGGGCGGCGGCTGCCGGTGCGGGATTCTCGCTCGGCGCTGCGGCCGGCGAGGGAGCCAGGGGAACACGTGTGGAGGTGACCTGGTGAGCGCCGTTGACGATGCTGCCCAGATCCGACTGCTGATCGCGGACGATCAGGCGCTGGTGCGGGGCGCGCTCGGCGCGCTGCTCGACCTGAAGACCGACCTCGCCGTGATCGGCATGGCCTCCGACGGGGACGAGGCGGTCCGGCTCGCGGAGTCGCTGCGACCGGAAGTGTGCCTGATGGACATACAGATGCCGGGGATGGACGGCGTGGAGGCGACGCGCCGCATCCGCGAGGTGAGTCCGCAGACGCGCATCCTCGTGGTGACGACCTTCGCCCGCCCGGGCTACCTGCGCTCTGCGCTGGATGCCGGAGCCAGCGGCTTCATCGTGAAGGACACTCCTGCGGAGCAGTTGGCCGAGGCCGTGCGCCGGGTGCATTCCGGACTGCGGGTGTTGGATCCGGTGCTCGCCGCCGACAGCCTGTTCGAGGGCGCGAATCCGTTGAGCGACCGCGAACGGCAGGTGCTGCGCCTCGCGGCGGACGGCCGTTCCGCTGCGGCCATCGCGGCAGAGGTGTTCCTGTCGGCGGGAACGGTGCGCAACCACCTCTCCGCGGCGATCGGGAAGACGGGCGCGGCGAATCGTGCGCAGGCGGTGCGGATCGCCCTCGACAAGGGCTGGATCTGACGGACGCGAGGCGGCCATCGCATGAAGATCGCGCACGAGCCTGGTGCAAGGTCGGTGGCCGCGCGTACCGTGGACGCCGACGGGCGACGACGCCCGACAGGAGGAGTGCGAGATGGACTGGAAGATCGAGCTCATCTTCGTCCCGGTCACCGATGTGGACAGGTCGAAGGAGTTCTACGAGAAGATCGGTTTCAACGCCGATCACGACCAGACACCGGTCGAGGGGCTTCGCTTCGTGCAGATGACTCCACCGGGGTCGGCGTGCTCGATCGCGTTCGGCACCGGCCTCGGCATCGACCTGGAGCCGGGGAAGCAGAACACGATCCAGGTCGTCGTGCCGGATGCCGATGAGGCGCTCGCGCACCTGCAAGGCCTCGGCGTCGAGGCGCGCGGTGTGCAGGACTTGGATTGGGGGCGCTTCGTCTCCTTCGACGACCCGGATGGCAACTCGTGGACGCTGCAGGAGCTTCCTGACTACGGCGCGTAGGGCTCGGTTCCCGGACTCGGCTCGGCGACGACCTCGATCTTGAATCCTTCGGCGTTCTCCAGCCAACCGGCGTAGTGCTGCTCGCCGCCGGCATACGGGTAGCGGTCTGCGTAGAGCGGATGCCAGCCGTGGGCGGGCGCTTCGGCCATGAGCGCGTCGACGTCGGCGCGCTCACCGCCGTGGACTGCGAGATGGTTGAGGCCGGGGCGACGACGATCGTGCACGGCATCCGACAGGTTCGGAGACGTCGTGAGGGTGAGATAGGTGCCTCCCGCCGTCCATGACGCGCCGTCGGACCACTCGCTGTCGAGCGTGTAACCCAGGCGCGTGAGGATCCAGCGCCACTCCGCTCTCACAGCATCGAGGTCGTTGATCCACAGTTCGACGTGATGGAGGCCTGGCATCTTCCGAGTCTGTCAGTCATCAGTCATATCCCGAGCGCCGCTGGCAGGAACGTCATTCACCGAATGTCCATGGCCCGGACACTCGAGACCTCTACGGTCTCTGCGGACCACGCATTCGAAAGGACATCCCCGCCATGACCTCCCCTTCCCGACCGAGGCGAGGGCTGCTGGCCCTTCTCGGAGTCGGTGCGGCCTTCGCCGCGCTCGTCGCAGCCCCCGCGGCCTACGCCGCTGACGGCGACGGGTCTCTCTCGAGCGACACCATGAGCATCGCCATCGACGAGACCGTCACGTTCAGCTTCGACGCCGGTGCGTCGGTGCACGACCGCAACTGGATCGGCATCTACCGCGACGGCGTGGTGCCAGGGGGTCCTGCGTCGCTCGACTGGCGATATGTTCCCGACCAGACCGGCGAAGTCGCATGGAACCCTTCGACGCGCGACGGCTGGACCCGCAACACAGCGGCGATGGGGGCGGGGGAGTACGACGTCTACCTGCTCGAAGACGACGGCTACAACGTGCTCGCCGGTCCCATCGACATCACCGTCACCGACGCGGAGCCTGAACCGCCGATTCCGCCCGCCGATCCGAAACCCGAGGTCGACGGCAGGAGCGGACTGAACGTGTTGACGTTCAACGTGTGGCACGGAGGTACCCAGGTGGCGAACGGGGCGCAGCAGATCGCCGACATCATCACGCAGACGGACGCTGACGTGACGTTCCTGCCCGAAGTGGGGCAGGCACCCGCCCAGGTCGCTGCGCTGCTCGGCTACCAGCACCTCACCGCGACCGACACCGGCATCGTCTCGCGCTATCCGATCGTCTCCACCGACACGATCGGCCGCTGGTGGTCGAAAGCCGTGCTAGATGTGAACGGCTCGGAGGTGGTGGTCTACGGCGGTCACCTGGAGTACCGCTGGTACACGACCTATCTTCCCCGAGGCTATGGCGGTGAGATCCGCGGCGATTGGCCGGCGGGATGGAACACCTGGAACAAGCTCGACGCACCGGTGACCGACGTCGAGGCGATCCTCCAGGCGAACGAGCAGTCTGGTCGGCCGGCGACTGCAGCGGAGCTGGTCGCCGACATCGACGCCGAGCGTGCGGCCGGGCGCCTGGCCATCGTGGGCGGCGACTTCAACGAGCCGCCCTCGCAGGACTGGACGGCCGTGACCGCCGACCTCTTCGACCACAACGGTGTCATCGTGCCGTGGCAGACGACGCAGACGCTCCTCGACGGCGGCCTGGTAGACGCCTTCCGCACCGTGCATCCCGACCCGGTGGCGAACCCCGGCTTCACCTGGCCGGCTGACAACGCGCTGTTCCCGACGTCATCGCTCACCTGGGCTCCGGAAGCGGACGAGCGCGACCGCATCGACTACATCTTCGCGACGCCCGATGAGCGACTCTCGATCGACGGGGCGACCGTGGTCGGTCCGCAGTCGACGATCGTGCGGAACCAACGCGTTGCGGATGACAGTGCAGATGAGATCCTGACGCCCGAAGCCGTGTGGCCTTCGGACCACAAGGCCGTGCTGGCGAACTTCACGATCTGCGACGGCGGATGCGCGACGCCGGAACCCGGACAGCCGAGCCTGGAGATCGGATCTGTCTCGGTCGCCGCGGGGGCGAGCGTGACGGTCGAGGGCACGAACTTTCCCGCAGCGGCTGCGCTGCGCATCGAGCTGCGTTCGACTCCGGTGCAGCTCGGGACCGTGACGACGGATGCTGCCGGCGCCTTCCGCACGACGGTGACCGTCCCGGCAGGAACCACGCCGGGCGCCCACAGCCTCGTCGTGATCGATCCGGACGGCGTGGAGACGACATCTGCGATCACGGTGACGGCACCCACCGACGGCACCACTCCAGGCGGAACGCCCGGACGCACATCGGGGAGCGGGGGAGCAGCGGTGCCCGGATCCGGCGATGCGCGCGACGGCAGCCTCGCCACGACCGGTGCCGACAGCACCCCGTTCATCCTTGCGGCGGTGCTGCTGCTCGGCGCCGGGCTCGGTCTGGTGGTGACTCGCCGGCGACGTCGCCTCGGCTGAACGAGGAGGTGGTGTCGGTGCGTTCCCGCGCATGCACCGACACCACCGTCCTCAGATACGTCGTGTTATGAGTTCACGCGGATGATCTCCTGCTGATACGGCGCGATCACGTCTCCCGAGATGCGCAGATCGAGGAGCAGGAAGCGTCGTGATGCGGCATCTTCCTCGGCCCAGGCCGCCAGGCGATCGAGGTCTGCGAGCGTGCGCACCACCACGCCTTCCGCTCCCACAGCCGCGCCGAAAGCGGCGAAGTCCACCTCGGGGATGCGCATGGGTCCTTCGGCCAGGCCCTTGAGGCCGTAGAGGTTGACCTCGGCTCCGTATGCGGCATCGTTCCAGACCACGGCCATGCCCCGGCCGTCGGCCGCGCGGACTGCGGACTCCAGGTCGGCGATCGCCATCAGGCCGCCGCCGTCGCCGGAGGTGAGCACCACGGTCGACTCTCGTCGAGCCAGGGCCGCACCCACGACGCTCGGCCACCCTTGCCCGATCGACTGGAACGCGGTGCCGATCATCATCATGCGATCGGGAGCAGCGACCGGCCAGTACATGTTCGCCCACCCGATGAAGTGTCCGCCGTCCGACACCACGACACGGTCCTCCGGCAGCAGTTCGGCGATGCGGCGGGCGGCGGAGCGGGGGTCGAGGCGCCCGTCGGGGGCGAGATCGTCCCCGGCGTCGTAGGCCCGGGCGGAGGCGACATCGACGCTCTCGCGCCACGGGGTCGGCGTCCCCGCTTCGGGTGCAGGCTGGACTGCGCCCGAGCTGAGCCGTGCCACGAGGGCCTCCGCGGCCAGCCGGGCATCAGCGCGCACGAACCCGCCGACATGGGCATGGCTTGCAGCCGGCGCGATGTCGATCTGGAAGACCCGCGTTCCCGGTGCGAAGAGCTCGCCGAACCGCATCGTGAACTGGTTCAGGGCGGCACCGAAGACGACCGCGACGTCAGCGCTGCGGATGAGTTCCATCGCTCCGTCCGCTCCGAAACCTCCGGTCACGCCGAGGTCGTACTGCGAATCGGGGAAGACCCCTCGACCGAGCGCCGACGAGGCTGTGAGAGCGCCGGTCGCGGTGGCGAGCTCGCCCAGAGCCGCACTCGCGCCCGACAGCCAGGCCCCTCGGCCGGCGAGCAGGAACGGCCGTTCGGCTCCGGCCAGCGCCGCAGCGATCTCGTCGAGCATCCCTTCGGCGAACTCGCCGCGCGGAGCGAGGGGTGCGGGGATGCGCGGCGACGGAGCCTCCGGCACCTCGCCCGCTTCGAGCGCCGCGACGTCATAGGGGATCGCGAGGACGACGGGCACCCGGTAGGTGAGGGCGTGCTCGATCGCGATGACCGTGGTGGCGGCGGCATCGGCACGTCCGACCGTATAGGTGCGGGCACCGACGGCCGAGGCGAGCGCGATCTGGTCGACGTCCCACGGGCGCGGGCCGGACGTCGGCTCGTCGCCGACCACGAGGACCAGCGGCACGCGAGCCTGCACGGCCTCGGCCAGCGCGGTCAGGGTGTTCGTGAAGCCTGCGCCGTAGGTCGATGTGCCGGCGGCGATGCGACCGGACGCGCGGAAGTGGGCGTCGGCGGCGACCACGGCACCCTGTTCATGGCGGACAGCGGTGAATACGGCATCCGTCTGGGTCTCGATCGCGTCGAGGAAGTAGGCGTTGCCGTTGCCCATCACTCCGAAGACCGCGTCGATGTGCTGGGCGAGGGTGAGCGCGACGTGCGCGGAGACGGTGGGCATGCGAAAGCCTTTCGAGACAGGGACGGAGGAACTGCGATTTCCGTATGTGTCTCGCCTCCGCGTCTTCGCGAAATGCTTCGTGCCTCTTTTTCAGGCACCGGCCGGGCCGGACCCGCTCAGTCTATCGGGGGGAGGAGCGTCGGCGGATGCGGGAGAATGAGCGAATGACTGATGCAGAGATCGAGCGCGAGACACTCACCTGGGACGGCTTCGGAGCGGCCACGCGCGATCTGGCGCGCAACATCCTCGACAGCGGTTTCGTGCCGGAGGTCGTCGTGGCCATCGCGCGCGGTGGGCTGCTTCCGGCCGGAGCGATCGCCTACGGTCTCGGCGCCAAGAACTGCGGCGCGATCAACGTCGAGTTCTACACCGGCATCGGCACCGTTCTCGATGCTCCAGAGGTTCTTCCGCCTGAGCTCGACATGGCCTACCTCGACGGGCGCCGCGTGCTGCTCGTCGACGACGTGGCCGACTCGGGGCGAACTCTCGCCCTCGCCGTGCAGCTGCTGAAGGACAAGGGCGCCGACGTGCGATCGGTCACCATCTACACCAAGCCCTCCACGATCATCCAGCCCGACTTCGCCTGGAAGGACACCGATCTCTGGATCAACTTCCCGTGGTCGTTCCAGGGCACCGTCCGTGAAGAGGATCTGGGGCTCGCTCCCTCCGCCTGATCAGGCGGTTCAGCCTCTCAGCAGCGCCCGCAGCGACGAGATCGTGTCGGCCTCGGCGGGCGATTTGTCCTGTCGGTAGCCCTTGACCCTGGCGAATCGCAGCGCGATGCCGCCCGGATACCGCGGAGAGCGCTGCACGCCGTCTATCGCGATCTCCACGACGATCTCGGGCCGCAGGAACACGGTGGATGCCGTGCGGTGCGACTCGTGCTCGGGGAACTCCGCGGTCTGCCAGCTCAGCATTTCGTCGGTGAGTCCCTTGAAGGTCTTTCCGACCATCACGTAGCCGTCGGGGTCACCGAACTCGCCTGCGGGATCACGTGCGCCTAGGTGCAGGTTCGAGAGCCAGCCGCGACGGCGGCCTGAGCCCCACTCCGCACCGAGGACCACCAGGTCGAACGTGAGGACGGGCTTGACTTTCACCCAGGACTTCCCGCGGCGACCGGCCGCGTAGGGCGCATCGACCGCTTTGACGACCACGCCCTCATGCCCGGCGGCGAGGGCATCGCGCGACAGCTGTTCGGCGGCATCGGCATCGTCGGTCACGATCGCGGGGATGCGCCAGGCCCCGGCCACGCGTTCGAGCTCGTCGAGCCGGGTCGAGAGCGGTTCGTCGATCAGGTCACGCCCGTCGACGTGCAGCACGTCGAAGAACCAGGGCCGCAACACGAGCTCGCGCGACACATCGGCGCCGAACCGCGACATCGTCTCCTGGAACGGGCGCGGGCCCCCCTCTTCATCCAGCGAGAGCGTCTCGCCGTCGAGGATGATGTCGTTCACGGGAAGCGCGCGCACGATCTCGACGAGCTCCGGCACTCGATGCGTGATGTCGGCCAGGCTCCGCGTGTAGACGCCGACCTCGTCTCCATGACCGTGCACCTGGATGCGAGCGCCGTCGAGCTTGTACTCGACCGACGCCCTGCCGGTGATCTCGAGCGCGGCGGAGGGAGTCGCAGCCGTGGCCGCGAGCATGGGGAGGACCGGACGGCCCACCTGCAGGCCGATGGCCTCGAGATCACCTTCTGACCCGGTCAGCGCCACCCGGGCCGTCTCGCCGAGATCGCCGGACAGCATCGCCGCGCGCCGGACGGTTGCGGGCGGACGATCGGCTGCGCGGGCGATGGCGTCGAGGAGCACGCCCGAGAGTGCTCCGGTGCGCAGCTCGCCGAGCATCGCGCGGGCGAGGAAGTCCCACTCGACGGACGTGGCCCGGGAGGCGAGCTCGCCGAGGATGCGGCTGCGGGCCGACGCAGAGCCGGAACCGGACGTCGCCGCCAGCGTCTCCAACGCGCGGTCGACGTCGCCGACACTCAGCGTCGGGCCGTCGGCATGCGCGATGTCGAGTGCCGCGATGCCACGCCAGCCGACTCCCAGCTTGCCCTGCCGGGGCGCGGCGAGAAGGAGCCCCATGAGCGCGGGGATCTCCGTCGGATCGGCGCGCGCGAGCACGTCGGCGAGGGCTTCGATCTTGGCGAGCCTCGACGATGTGGCCCCGACGCGGTCGGCGGTGGCGACCAGCTCTGCGAGCATCATCTGGGCATTCTCGCACCGGGGGCCGACATCCGCGTCGCGCTGAGAGTGTCGGAGGGCGCATGCCACAATGAGTCGCATGATCGTCGAGACCGCCACCCTGGGCAACCGTTCGGTCGGCGAAACGCTCGACATCCCCGAGCTCGACGGCGATCGTTCGCTGCGGGAGCTGCTGCACACCCTCGTGGAGCAGGGACTTATCGCCTACGAAGGGCATCGCTCCCGTTCGGCGCTGCTGCGGATCCTCACCCCCGCCGATCTGGTCGAGGGCGCTGCCACCGGCCGCTACGGTCGCGAGGCCCGCGACGTTCCGGCTGCTCCGTCCTTCGAAGCCGCATATGTACGCGCCGTCGAGGCCTTCACCGACGAACTCTTCTTCGCCTTTCTGGACGATGTCCGGATCACCGACCTCGATGACATCGTCACGATCGAGCCGCACTCCCGCCTCCGGCTGGTGCGTCTTGTCGCGCTGACGGGATAGGAAATCTGTGCTGTCTGCCGAACAGGCCACGCAACACCTGAGCACGTACTGCTCGTGCAAGGACGGCCAGCGACAGGATGTTCGCGTCCAGAAATGGGGGGCTCCGCGACTGGCACGTCGGATCGCCGAGAACCTGAACGATCGCAGCGGCACGCACGATCAGGATGCCGCCGCTGTCGTCGCGCGCACGGGCAGAGAGCTGGCCGAGGAGGTGGACGCCCTCACCGACCGGGAGCGGAAAAAGGTCTTCGCGGCGCTGTCGCCAGCGCTCGGCACCGAGCTCGCATTCTGGTGGGAGTGGTCCAAGACGCGACCGCTTCTGTCGCCCTGGGGTGGACCCGGTGTGTACCGCGCCTCCGACGCCGTGCTCCTGCGGTCCTCACGGTGGCGGGGACTCGTCGCGCTGCTTCGCCACGCCACCCACTATCCCCAGCCGATCGAGTGGCACGCCACCTGGCTGCTGTATGTCTCAGGTTACGACCCGCTCGGCGACCTCCTCGCCTCGTCGATGGATGCCGGGAACGCCGACGTGCGGCGCATCCTGCTCGAGAGTCTGGCCGGGACGCATACAGTGGCGGGGCCGTCGCGGCAGGGGTTCGTGGCACTGCTCTCCGCGCAGGATGCCGAGGCGTGGGAGGTCGTGTTCCGCGAGCTGCTCGACGCGGGGCGTGAGGAAGGGCTGCGAGAGACGATCATCACGTCCGCCGCGGTCGGCCATCCCGATGCCTTCGCCCGCTTGTCCGAGATCGTGGTCGAGAACGATCTCACACGGTTCTCGAGCACGACGCTCGCCCTGTCGCGATGGGTAGGGGAGGAGATCAGTGTCCGCAAGTCCGCCCAGGTGGCGGAGGCATTTGCGACACTCGCGCGGTTCCAACGGCAGCCGCCGTCCGTGGAGGAACTGCGCGCGTCAGACCCGACCGAGGTGTTCCTCGGACTGTGGTCGCTCGCGACTCGGGATGCTTCGGCCGCGATCGCGCTCGCCGCCGGTCTCGTCCACGACGCCGACATGGGGCGTCGACTTGCTGTTGCCCGCATCCTCGTGGAGTTGCCGCAGCCGGACTCGGTGGCACCGCTCACCGCCGTGATCGTCGGAGCTGACCTCCGGGTGTTCGTGACGGCGATGCGGGCGTGGCCCGCGGGTCGCGCCCAGGAGCACGATGCGCTGCGGTTCCCGCACGCGGTCCGCACTGAGCTCCAGCAGCGTCTGGAGGGTCTACCGGCAGCGCAGAACATCGACGTCGGCCTGTTCGCCCGGCGGCTCGAGACGGTGAAGAAGGCGGACCTCGCCGACGTCCTCGCCGCGCACACCGGCGGGGATGAGATCGACCTCGCGATCGCGTCGCCGAATGCGCGCTATCGGGCGGCGCAACGATACGCGAAGCAACCGGAGCGATATCGATCGCAGTTGTTCACACTCCTTCTCGACGCCTCGAGCCAGGTGCGCTGGGCGGCATCTCGCGGGCTCGACATGGAGGCGATCACCCACGACGAGGCGCTCATGCTGGAGCAGGCCCTCACCCGCACGAGCGACGATCTGAGAAGGACCGCTCTGCGCCTGCTGCTCGCGCAGACGCCGGAGGACATCGCGGCGACGGTGGGCCGGTTGCAGGCAGGCAAGCCTCACCAGCGCCGTGCTGCCGGTGACCTCACCGCCGCCGCCGGACTCGCACGGGACACGGCCGCGGCGGCGACAGCAGCGGCAGATGAAGCAATTCTCGCGGGTGACGGGATAGCCGGGAGCGCATCATCGGACGCCGCCGGGCGGCCCGCTCTTCTCCGCTACGGCGTCGAAGATCGCACACCGGCACTGCGGCCCACGGCGTCTCCCGCGTCGCGTTGGGCCATCTACCACCCGGGCGCCCGGCGCCTCTGGCAGTCGCTCAGCGCGTGGCTCGACGAGCATGCGAACGTCGAGGTGCACACCCGCGGGGGAGTGGAGCTCCTTTCCAACATCAGGGATCTCGAGCGGAATGACGATGGATCGATGCCGCTCGAGGCGCTCGTGCAACCGTGGTGGGAGCGCGTCAGCGGAGACTTGGTGGACGGCGGTGTCGAACTCGTCCTTCTCCGGCTGCTCCGTGCCGGCGGGGATGCGCGGGCACGGCAGGTGCTCGGAGATCTCGGGGAGGAGACGAACCCGAAGAACAGGTCGCTTCGCGTCGCTCTGGTCGGACATCTGGCCCGTCGGGAATGGCGGTCGACCTGGGTGGAACCGGTGCTGGACCTGATAGATCTGGAGGCGTCGGAGCTGTCGACCGACGCGCTCATCGGTCCGCGGAATGTGCAGTTCGATGAGGACCGGCGTCGCGTGGGCTCCGATCCGCGGGAGAACCTCGTCGCCATCGACCTTGCAGGCGGCTATCTGGACCCCGCGGCACTCGACGACGGGCAGCTCGATCGGTTGTGGCGGACTCTCCGCTTCCTCGACGAACCGGAGGGCGCCGTCGACCAATGGGACGGACCGAAGGTCGAGTTCGCCGATCCGGCGCGATGGGGTGCTGTTGAGACCGTCGTCGATCAGCCGTTCCGGCTCCGGCCGTCGCTGAAGATCGTGACCGCGGCGTTCGAACGCGGCATCGCCAGCCGTGCAGACCTCGTAGATCATGTGGTGGCGCGCCCCGGCGAGCTCCGCGGCACGGACGCGAACCCTCTGGCGCAGTTCAGCGGGATCACGTCGGCTGCGCCCGCGGTGCAGGCTGTCGTGGAGGACGTGCAGCGTGCCGTGGTCGCGCTGGAACTCCCGCGTGGCGAGTTCGAGACGCCGTACTCGCGTATGGCGATGTCGCTGCAGCGAGCGACCGGGGCCGAGAGCCTGGTCGCGGTGCTGCGCGCACTGGGGCGTCGCCCGATCGTGCGTCGCTATCTGTATGCCAAGGAGCGCGAGGGCGTGTTCTCGTACCTCGTGCGGATTCACCACCCCGCCGCGGACGAAACCGCCGACACCGTGGCCCGCGCGTTCGCCGGAGCCAAGATCCCGGAGAGCCGGATCATCGAGACCGCGATGTACTCCCCGCAGTGGGCGCAGCTGTTCGAGGAATACCTCGGGTGGCAGGGCTTCGCTTCCGCAGTCTGGTGGATCCACGCGCACACCCCGGTGGACGGGTACGAGACCGGCGTCCGGATCCGCAGGGAGCGATCAAGCGAGATCCAGCGGCGCACCCCGATGTCCGAAGAGGATCGCGACCACGGTGGCTCCGATGTCGAGTGGTTCTCGCGGATGCACGCGGAGCTGGGCGACGATCGGCTCGACCGCGTGCTCAAGGCGGCGAAGTATGCCTCGACGGCTGGTCAGCACAAACAAGCGGAGCTGTTCGCGAACGTGCTGCGTGGACGGACCGGCGAGGAAGAGCTGCTCCCACGCATGCACGAGAAACGGCACCAGGATGCCGTGCGAGCATACGGTCTGCTGCCGTCGACGGGCGATCCGGACGAGCTCCTGCGCCGATACGAGGTGCTCCGCGGGTTCGTCCGTACGGGAAAGACCTCCGGGCCGCAGCGCCGCGCCGCCGAGACGGCAGCCGTGCACACGGCGCTGGAGAATCTCGCGCGCGCGGCCGGATACCGCGATCCGCAGCGCCTGACCTGGGCGATGGAGGCGAGGACGGCCGCAGACCTCGCACTCGGTGCTGTGGTCGCCGTCGACGGCGACGTGACCGTGAGCCTGAGCATCGATGACCTGGGGATGCCGGTCATCGAGGTCGACAGGGCAGGAAAGACGCTCGCCGCGGTGCCGGCGAAGAGTCGGAAGGTCGACGAGATCGCTGCCTTGACGACCCGGGCGCGCGAGCTCAAGAAGCAGGCCCAGCGCATGCGCGAGTCGCTCGAGGCCGCCTGCGTGCTCGGCGACGTCATCGATGCGGAGGAGCTGGCTCTCCTGCAAGCGCACCCGATCCTCGGCCGGATGCTGCCGGAGCTGGTGATGGTCGACGGTGAAGGCCGCGCCGGATTCCTCAGTGTGGGAGGAGACGAGCTCGCCCTCGCCGACGGGTCGGTGATCCGCGCTGTCGGAGGACTGCGCATCGCTCACCCGCTCGACCTGTTGACGAGTGGGGATTGGCCCGATCTGCAGCACGCGGTCATGACTCGCGGCCGGCCGCAGCCGTTCAAACAGGTGTTCCGAGAACTGTACGTGCTCAATGACAACGAGCAGAGTGAACAGGGGATCTCGTCGAGGAGGTATATCGGTCACCAGCTCGATTCACGCCGCGCGTCCGGACTCTTCACGGCTCGTGGTTGGGTCAGAGAGTACGGATTCGGCTACGGTCGCACATTCCACAACGAGAAGATCACGGCGTTCTGCAACACGTCGGGCGGTTGGGGGACCGCGGGCGAGGTCGAAGAGGCGGTCACCGATGACGTGCGGTTCGCTCACGTCGGCTCGATGCAGGCGATCCCGCTGTCGGAGGTGCCGCCGCGGGTGTTCTCCGAGACGATGCGGGACCTCGATCTCGTGGTGTCGGTCGCGCACGTGAGCGGCGTCGATCCCGAGACGTCGGAGTCGAGCATCGAGCTGCGACGACGGATCGTCGATGAGACCTGCCGTCTCCTCGGGCTGGCCAACGTCGAGGCCGACGGGCATCACGTGCGCATCAAGGGGGCGTTGGGCACCTACTCCGTGCACCTCGGCTCCGGCATCGTGCACCGCATTCCGGGAAACACGCTGTTCATCATCCCGGTGAGCGCGCAGCACCGGGGCCGCGTCTTCCTGCCGTTCGTGGACGATGATCCGCGCACGGCGGAGATCGTGTCGAAGGTCGTGATGCTCGCGGCCGATGACAAGATCAAGGACCCGACGATCCTGAGCCAGTTGGTGCGCTGACCGGCTCGCTCAGCGCCCGCGGAACTCCGGCTTGCGCTTCTCCTGGAACGCGGCGAAGCCTTCGCGGTAGTCATCGGTGTCGCACAGCGCGGCCTGTGCCGCGTTCTCGACACCGACCGCATCCCACAGGGTGAGCCGCTCGTCGCGGATGCGGGCGATGAGCTTCTTGCTCGCGAGGAACGCCGCCGTGGCTCCGCGGGCGGCAGCAGCTGCGGCATCCGTCGTCGCCTGCACGACTTCGTCATCCGGGAACACCCGTGAGAACAGGCCCGAGGCCACGGCTTCCGCGCCGCTCATGAGCCGCCCCGTGTAGATCAGGTCGAGCGTCTTGTGCGCCCCGAGTCGATCGAGGAACAGGGCATGTCCGCCGGAGTCGAGCGTCGCGCCGAGCGCTGCGAACGGGGAGCCGACCTTCGCCGACTCCGCAACGTACACGACATCGGTCGCGATCAGGAGTCCGAGGCCCACACCGAGACAGGCGCCGTGCGCGACCGCGAACGTCGGCGCGGGGAATCGCGACATGCGCTGCAGCAGCGGTGTGACCAGGCCGCCCAGGTAGCCCATCACATCGTCGTCCCGAGGATCGACGCCGGCGATGTCGCGGCCGGCGCAGAAAGCGCGCCCCTCTCCGCGGAGCACGAGCGCCCGCACGCCCGCAGCCTCCGCCTCGACATATGCCGCATCCAGTTCCCCCAGCGCCTGTTCGTCGAGGGCGTTCAGCTTCGCAGGTGCGTTCAGCACGATCGTGGCGACGTCGTCGGCGATGGTGAGGTCGATCATGGGGTCTCCGCTCAGACGTCGTAGTCTACGACCACACGGTCGCTGGTCGGATGGGACTGGCAGGTGAGCACGAACCCGCGCTCGAGCTCGTCGGGTTCCAGGGCGTAGTTCTCGGTCATGGTCACACTGCCCTCGATCACTCGGGCCCTGCACGTTCCGCAGACGCCGCCCGCGCACGCGAACGGGGCATCCGGCCGCACGCGCAATGCGGCGTTGAGCACGGACTCGTGTGCGTCGACCGGGCTCTCCACGGTCGAGGAGACACCGTCGAGGGTGACCTCGATGCGCACGGTCTTCTCGCCGGCGTGTACCTGCACCGGCCGCGCGGCACGCACCGGCTCGTCACCGGTCGTGAACAGCTCGAAGCGGATGTGGGAACGGTCGACTCCGACGTCGGCCAGCACCTCGCGACAGAGGTCGACGAGCGAGAGAGGTCCGCACAGGAACCACTCGTCCACGGTCGAGGGCGGGATCAGCGTGCCGAGGATCGTGCGCAGCTTCTCTTCGTCGATCCGCCCGGACAGCACCGGAGCCGCCCGCTGCTCACGCGACAGCACATGGTGCAGCACGAGTCGCGTCGGATACCGGTCCTTGAGGTCGGCGAGGTCTTCCAGGAACATCACGTCGAGCGTCGCGCGGTTCGTATAGAGCAGCGTGAATCGTGAGGTGTCCGAACGGGTCAGGATGGTGTGGGCGAGCGCCATCAACGGCGTGATGCCGGAGCCTGCGGCGATTCCCACCACGTGGCGGTGATCGAGGTCGTCGAGCGCCGAGGTGAACGTGCCCTGCGGACTCATCACGTCGATCTCGAACCCGGCGTGGAGTCCGGTCTGCGCCCAGGTCGAGAAGAGTCCGCCCTCGTCGCGCTTCACGGCGACGCTCAGCCGAGTGTCCTGCCCGTCGTCGCGATGCTCCGGCGCGCGGCACAGCGAGTAGGAGCGCCGCACCTCGACGCCGTCGAGAGTGGTGCGCAGGGCGACGTACTGGCCGGGGAGGTGGTCGTACTCGTCGGCGAGCGCGGCCGGCACCGTGAAGGTGACTTCGACCGAGTCGTCGGTCAACGGGCGTACGTCTTCGACCACGAGAGTGTGGAAGCGGGCGCGCTTGCGGGAAGAGGTCGGTCGGGGCGGCGTCGCTCGCGAGACGGATGCTGCGGCAGATGTGAACAGCGACATGTCAATGAACCTTGAAGTGGTCGAAGGGCTCGAGGCAGGCGCGGCATTCGAACAGCGCCTTGCATGAGGTCGAACCGAAGTGGGAGACCTCGCGAGTGTCGAGGGATCCGCAGCGGGGGCATCGCACACTCAGCATCAGCCGGATCGGACCGGTCGACAGAGCCGCGCGGCCGGAGGGCGGCGCGATGCCGTACTTCGTGAGCTTGGTCCTGCCGGCCTCCGACATCCAGTCCGTCGTCCACGCGGGGGAGAGGACCAGACGCACCTCGACCTCGTCGAAGCCGGCAGCGGTGAGGGCGAGGACCACGTCGTCGCGGATCGTGTCCATGGCGGGGCAGCCGCTGTACGTCGGGGTGATGTCGACATGGACGCGCCCACCGTCGACCTCGACCGCACGGAGTACGCCGAGGTCTTCGATCGTGAGCACGGGCACCTCGGGGTCGGGCACGGACGCGGCGATACGCCAGGCTGCCTGCGTCGGGGTGAGGGTCACCATGACGCCCCCGGGTGCCTGCGTGCGAGCACCTGCATCTCGGCGAGGATGTGGCCGAGCGAAGTGGCGTGCGCGCCGTGCCGTCCGCCAGCCGACGACGCCGCCACGGTCGGGACCGTCAGCTCCGCTTCGGCGAAGACGGTCCCGACCACACGATCGAAACCCGGTCGCAGGGTCGATGGCCGTACTGCGGCGTCGCCCAGCTGTTCGATCAGGTCGTCGTCGCGGAACAGCTCGTCGACATAGGGCCACACGTCGCCGATGGCGCGGATGATCCGACCGCGCGACTCCTCGGTGCCGCCGGCCAGCCGCAGCATCCACTGCACCGCATGGTCGCGATGGTAGTCGACCTCTTTGAGCGACTTCTCGGCGATCGCGGCGAAGGTCTCGTCGCTGCTGCCGCGCAGCGCGGAGTACAGCTCGAACATGTACGTGGCGACCACGAACTGTCGCGCGATGGTCTGGGCGAAGTCGCCGTTGGGCTGCTGCACGATCCACGCGCAGCGGAATTCCGGCTCGTCGCGGAAGAAGGCGAGGTCGTCTTCACTGCGGCCGTCGAAAGAACCCGCGTAGTGAAGGAACGAGCGTGCGTGGCCCAGCAGGTCGAGGGCGATGTTGCCGAGGGCGACGTCTTCCTCCAGCTCGGGGGCGCGTGAGATCCAGGCACCCAGCTGCTGGGAGAGGATGAGCGCATCGTCGCCGAGGCGCAGCGCGTATTCGGCGATGTCGGCCGATGCGGCGACCGCACCCGTGCCCGAGAGCTCTTGCGAGAGGCGGAGCTGGTCGACCGAGACGTCACCGTGGATATCGACGTCCTCATGTCCTGCGCTCACAGGTGCGGCACCCCCTCGGAGGCCGTGTAGTACACGGCGTGGCGGTAGTTCTTGCCCGCGGGGCTCTCGAAGTACGCGCCCTTGGCGTCGGGGTCGCTCGTGGTGATCGCGTCGGCGGGGGCGACCCAGATCGAGACGCCCTCTCCGCGGCGCGTGTAGAGGTCGCGCGCGTTGCGGATCGCCATCTCGGCATCCGGCGCGTGCAGCGAGCCGACATGCACGTGGCTGAGCCCGCGGTTCGCGCGCACGAAGACCTCCCACAGTGGCCAGGGCTCTCTCTCATCCGCTCCCGGTGTCGCCATCACGCCACCGCCTTCGTCTTCGTCGCCTGCTTGCGGGCGTACTCGGCGGCAGCCTCGCGCACCCAGGCGCCCTCTTCGTGTGCGGTGCGTCGGCGCTCGAGCCGCTCGGCGTTGCACGGGCCGTTGCCGCGCAGCACCTCGAAGAACTCGTCCCAGTCGATCTCGCCGATCGCGTACTGCCCGGTCTTCTCGTCGAGGCGCAGTTCGGGATCGGGGAGCGTGATGCCGAGGATCTCGGCCTGGGGCACCAGCATGCCGACGAAGCGCTGACGCAGGTCGTCGTTCGAGAACCTCTTGATCTTCCACTTCATCGACTGTGCGGAGTTCGGGGACTGATCGTCCGGAGGCCCGAACATCGCCAGGCTCGGCCAGTACCAGCGGTTCACGGCATCCTGCGCCATCCGGCGCTGTTCCTCGGTGCCCTGCATCAGGGCGAGCAGGATCTCGAATCCCTGCCGCTGGTGGAAGGACTCCTCCTTGCACACGCGCACCATCGCGCGCCCGTAGGGTCCGTAGGACGCGCGGCACAGCGGCACCTGGTTGACGATCGCGGCGCCGTCGACGAGCCAGCCGATCGCGCCCATGTCGGCCCAGGTGGGCGTGGGGTAGTTGAAGATCGAGGAGTACTTGGCCTTGCCGCTGATGAGCTGGTCCATCATCTCGTCGCGGGTGGTGCCGAGCGTCTGGGCGGCGGAGTAGAGATAGAGGCCGTGCCCGGCTTCGTCCTGCACCTTCGCCATCAGGATCGCCTTGCGCTTGAGGCTCGGTGCGCGCGTGATCCAGTTGCCTTCTGGCTGCATACCGATGATCTCGGAGTGCGCGTGCTGGGAGATCTGCCGGACGAGGGTCTTGCGGTAGGCGTCTGGCATCCAATCGCGCGGTTCGATGCGCTGCTCGTTCGCGATGAGTTCGTCGAAGAGGCGCTCCTCATCGGAGAGCTCGCCCACGAGGGACAGGTCTGCGGGACTGGTCATCATCGACTCCTCGATATCAGGTCATGTTTACTGACCGATCGTTAGGTAATTCTGACACAGAAGAGGAACGTCTTCAAGACGACGCTCAGTGCGACCGGGAGATCAATTCCAGAAGAGCGCGGCCGTAGGCCTCGGAGGGGTCCGGGTGCTCGAAGGCGAGTGCGGCTCCTGCGATCACGATCTCGACGCAGAAGGCATCGTCCAGACGCTTCAGAGTCCGGAACGTGCCCCGGAGAAGCTCTCGCAGCTGGTCCTCGCGCGGCAGCCACACCGCATCCGCAAGAGTCACGGCGTCGAGCGCCCACTCGGTGGTCCCGTTGAACGCCAGGTCGGTTCCGCTCGGTGTCTGGCGGGCTTCGATCGTCATCTCGCTGACGGTGAAGGTCGCGGCCTCGGCTTCGAGCTCCACCTCCGCAGGCAGGTCGAGCTGGAACCGGTCGCCCTCGGCCGGATGCCAGACCAATCCGGCTTCTCGCAGGGCGGCGGCCAGCTCGCGCGTGATCATCCCCTCACGCTAGACGACGGGACTCGCCGTGGGGTCGGCGAACCTGGGGAAGAGGGCATCGCGGTGTCGGCGGTGTGGGGCAGAGTGGGGGCATGACTTCCGCAGCCCCCGCCGATACCCGTGAGGCTGCACGCGCGGCGCTGCGCGAACTCGTCGGCCGCCCAGACGCCGACTTCCACGAGGGGCAGTACGAGGCGATCGAAGCGCTGGTCGAAGGCCGACGCCGTGCTCTGGTGGTGCAGCGCACGGGGTGGGGCAAGTCGGCGGTGTACTTCGTCGCGACCCTGCTCCTGAGACAGCAGGGGGCGGGGCCGACCGTGCTCGTGTCGCCGCTGTTGGCACTCATGCGCGACCAGATCGCCGCGGCCGAACGCGCCGGGGTGCGCGCGGTCGCGATCAACTCCACCAATGCGCACGAGTGGTCCGACGTGCTCGGGCAGCTCGATCGCGACGAGGTCGATGTGCTGCTGGTCTCGCCGGAGCGGCTCAACAACCCCGCCTTCCGCGAGCAGCAGCTGCCGGCGCTCGTGCGTCGGATCGGCATGCTCGTGGTCGACGAAGCGCACTGCATCAGCGACTGGGGACATGATTTCCGTCCCGACTACCGGCGGCTGCGGGAACTGATCGCGCAGATGCCGGCCGACGTACCGGTGCTCGCGACCACCGCGACCGCGAACAGCCGGGTCGTGGCCGACGTGGCAGAGCAGCTCGGCAGCCTCCAGGCGGGTGGAGACGTCGGTGGCGATGAGGAAGCGGAGCCGGTGCTCACGATCCGCGGCCCGCTCGCGCGCACCTCACTGCGGCTCGGGGTGCTGCGCCTGCGCGATTCGGCGAGTCGCCTCGCCTGGCTCCTGAGCCACATCGACGACCTGCCGGGTTCCGGCATCATCTACACGCTGACGGTCGCTGCCGCCGTCGACACGGCCCGACTGCTGCGAGACCACGGGCACGACGTGCGCGCCTACACGGGGCAGACCGATACCGAGGAGCGCACCGAGTCCGAGGGCATGCTCAAGCGCAACGAGGTCAAGGCCCTCGTCGCCACGAGCGCGCTGGGCATGGGGTTCGACAAGCCCGACCTGGGGTTCGTCCTGCACCTGGGCGCGCCCTCGTCGCCCGTTGCCTACTACCAGCAGGTCGGTCGTGCCGGTCGCGCCAGCGAGAGCGCCGACGTGCTGCTGCTCCCCGGCGTCGAGGATCGAGACATCTGGCACTACTTCGCGACGGCATCGATGCCGGATCGCGAGAGGGCTGAACGGGTGATCGGCGCGCTCGGGGATGCGCCCATATCGACGCCGGCGCTCGAGGCGATGGTCGACATCCGTCGCACGCCGCTCGAACTGCTGCTCAAGGTTCTCGACGTCGACGGTGCTGTCCGGCGCGTGCAGGGCGGATGGATCGCGACCGGCGAGCCGTGGACCTACGACGCCGAGCGTTACGAGCGCATCGCCGCCGAGCGCGTCGCCGAGCAGCAGCACATGATCGAGTACGAGCAGACCGACGGGTGTCGCATGGAGTTCCTCCAGCGCGCGCTCGACGACGACACTGCGGCTCCCTGCGGGCGGTGCGACAACTGCGCGGGGGGATGGTTCCCACGCGAGATCGGGGAGTCCGCGAGCACGCAGGCGGCGGAGTCGCTCGACCGCGTCGGTGTTCCCATCGAGCCACGACGCGCGTGGCCCACGGGCGCGGATCGGCTCGATGTGCCGGTCAAGGGCCGCATCCCCGCCGACGAGCAGGCGGGCGAGGGGCGAGCGCTGGCGCGTCTCACAGATCTGGGTTGGGGAGGAGCCTTGCGCGAGCTGTTCGCCGCCGGTGCTCCGGATGCTCCCGTGACGCCGCAGCTGCTCCAGGCGTGTGTCCGAGTGCTCGCCGGATGGGGGTGGGATGAGCGACCGGTGGCCGTCGTGGCCATGCCCTCACGTTCACATCCGCTGCTGGTCGACTCCCTTTCGCGCGGCCTCGCCGATGTCGGCCGCCTGCCGTATCTCGGCGCGCTCGAACCGATCGGAGGCGGGCCGACGGGGCAGCCCGGTGGCAACAGTGTCTTCCGGCTCGCCGGTCTCTGGGGTCGTTTCAGCGCCCAGCACCTCGACGTGCCGCCGGGGCCGGTACTTCTCGTCGATGACCTGGTCGACAGCCGGTGGACGATGACGGTCGCGGCCCGTATGCTCCGTCAGGCCGGGGCGACCCAGGTCTTGCCCTTCGCCCTCGCGTTGCGCGGCTGACCGCGGGTCGGACTCTGTTCGGAGCGCCTCAGTCCTCTGCCGGAGCGACGCGCGGCGGCCAGGTGGTGGCGCCGAGCTCGCGCGAGATGTTTCGAGCGGTTTCGCGCAGCGCGTTGAAGATCGCATCCGAGGCCGGTGTCTGCGAGGTCGGCATCACGACCGCGACCGCGGCGACGATGTCGTTCGACGCGTCGGCGACGGGGGCGGCGATCGACGATTCGCCGAGGACTGCCTCGTCGAACTCGCCGGCGGTTCCGCGCTCGGCGATCGCGGGGAGCTCGAGGGTGAGCCGCGCGGTGTCGATGACCGTGTCGCCGGTGAGGCTGCGCAGCGGCTGTTCGAAGACGCTCTGCTGGAAGCCCAGGTCGTAGGCGAGGAGCACCTTTCCCATCGCCGAGGCATGGGCGGGTATGGCGACTCCCGTCTCGAGCATCTGCTGGCTGTCGTCCGGGCGCAGGTTGTGGTGGATGACGAGCACGTCGGTGAAGTGCGGGGCGCCGAGACGCACGGAGAGGTTGGTGCGGCGGGCGAGCTCCTGCGTCCACCGCATCGCCCTGGCGCGCACGTCGAGCGTGTCGAGGTACACGTTGCTCAGGCGCAGCAGCGTCGGGCCGAGCATGTAGCGCTGACCCCCGCGTTCCTTCGCGACGAGCCCGTGCGAGCGCAGCGACTTCACGATTCCGTGCACGGTCGACGGCGGGAGACTGAGCGCTGCGGCGAGGTCGGTGATGCCGAGGTGGCGTGCTCCCTGGAGCAGTTCGAGGATCTTCGCCGCGCGGTCGATCGACTGGATCACGGTGGCCCCTCTCCTTCCGGTTCGTCGTCGAGCCGGATCATCGTGCCGGTCTTCAGGATTGATCTTGACAACCCGGCAGGCTCCGAGCATATTCGACATTAACGAATTGCTTTCCGATTTTTGCGAAAATCACGAAGGATCAAAGGAGATCGAACGATGAAGAAGCTCATCAACGCCCCCGAGGACGTTCTCGTCGAGTCCCTGCGGGGCGTCGCGCTCGCTCATCCCGAGCTCTCGGTCGACCTCGAGAACCACGTCATCACGCGCGCCACACCCAAGGCGCAGGGCAAGGTCGCGATCGTCTCCGGTGGTGGCTCCGGCCATGAGCCCCTGCACGGCGGCTTCGTCGGAACCGGGATGCTGGATGCCGCGGTCGCCGGCGAGGTCTTCACCTCCCCGACGCCCGACCGCGTGCAGGCCGCCACCAAGGCCGTCGATCGCGGGGCCGGGGTACTCCACATCGTGAAGAACTACACCGGCGATGTCCTGAACTTCGAGATGGCTGCAGAACTCGCCGCCATGGAGGGGATCGAGGTCGGCAGCATCACCGTCGACGACGACGTCGCCGTGCAGGACTCGCTCTACACCGCGGGGCGTCGCGGAGTGGGGCTCACGGTGCTGCTCGAGAAGATCGTCGGAGCGGCCGCAGAGGAGGGGCGCGACCTCGCCGCCGTCGTCGAGCTGGCCAAGAAGGTCAACGGACAGGGCCGCTCGATGGGCATGGCTCTCACCAGCTGCACCGTGCCGGCCGCGGGCAAGCCCACGTTCGACCTCCCGGACGACCAGATGGAGATCGGCATCGGCATCCACGGTGAGCCGGGCCGTCACCGCGAACCCCTCGCTCCTGCCTCCGAGATCGCCCGGCAACTCGTCGAGCCGATCCTCGCCGACATCGACGCCACGGGCCCCGCCATCGTGATGCTGAACGGCATGGGAGCGACACCGCTCATCGAGCTGTACCTCATGTACGGCGAGGTCGCGGCGATCCTCGAGAAGTCCGGCGTGCAGATCGCAAGGAACCTCGTCGGCAACTACATCACCTCGCTCGACATGGCCGGATGCTCGGTCACGGTGCTCAAGGCCGATGACGAGCTGCTGCGGTTGTGGGATGCCCCGGTGAACACGCCAGGTCTGCGGTGGGGCGTCTGATGGCCGCTGTCGACACCGCTGTGCTCGCCGAATGGGTCGCCCGCTTCGGCGCGGCAGTCGCCGAGAAGCGCGACTGGCTCACCGAACTCGACTCGGCCATCGGCGACGCCGACCACGGTGCCAACATGGCCCGCGGGATGAGCGCCGTCGGCGAGAAGCTCTCGACGGGCGCACCCGGAGCAGTCGATGAGCTCCTGAAGACGGTGGGCATGACCCTGGTGAGCTCCGTCGGTGGCGCCAGCGGACCGCTCTACGGCACCTTCTTCCTGCGGATGGGCATGGCGGCCGGTCCGGTGGCCGAACTCGACGGCCCCGCCCTCGCGACCGCGCTGCGTGCCGGGCTCGACGGCATCGTCGCGCGGGGCAAGGCTGAAGCGGGAGACAAGACCATGTTCGACGCGATGGCGCCGGCGGTGGACGCGATGGATGCTGCGCTCGCCGCAGGGTCTTCGGTCTCTGACGCGGCCAAGGCTGCTGCGGATGCTGCGGCGGCGGGCCGTGACGCCACGCTGCCACTCGTCGCCCGCAAGGGCAGGGCGAGCTACCTCGGGGAGCGGAGCGCCGGGCACCTCGACCCGGGCGCCGCTTCGACGGCGATCCTCTTCGAGACGCTCGCCGCGGCGGTCGCGGACAGCGCCTGATGATCGGCATCGTCGCCGTCTCCCACAGCGCACGGCTCGGGGAGGCGGCACTGGAGCTTGCCCTGCAGATGGTCCATGACGGCGGAGTGCGGGTGCAGGTCGCCGCAGGAGCGGGCGTGGATCCCGAAGGCGCACCTATCCTCGGAACCGATGCCATCGCGGTCGCCGCGGCCATCGACGACCTCGCCGCGGACTGCGATGGCGTGCTCATCCTCATGGACCTGGGATCCGCCGTGCTCAGCGCGGAGCTCGCGCTCGAACTGCGCTCGAGCGACGTTCCGGTGCGGCTCGCACCTGCACCCTTCGTGGAGGGGCTCCTCGCCGCCGTCGTGTCCGCTGCGGCCGGCGGATCGCTCGATGCGGTGGCCGCGGAGGCCACGGCCGCGCTGGGTGCGAAGACCGGTGCGCTCGGCGTCGAAGAAGACGACGCACCGGAGCCCCCCGAGGTTCCGGTCTCAGACGACGATGCGCAGGTGCGACGGGTGCGCGTCCGCAATCCGCTCGGCATCCACGCGCGCCCTGCCGCCCTGATCGCCAAGGCCGCGGCGGGAGCAGACGTGCGCCTGCGTCGCCTTCCCGACGGTCCCGATGCGGCGGCGGCGAGCCTGACACGCCTGCTCGTCCTCGGCGCGCGGCAGGGCGACCAGCTGGAGCTCACCGCACATGGCGACCACGCAGCGGAGGTGCTCGACCGCCTGGTCGCGCTGTTCGACGACGGATTCGGTGAGGGCACGGACGACACGCGACCCCATGACCCCGCATCGACCGTGACGACTGCAGCCGATGCGCAGATCTCGACTCCGGAGAAGCCGGAGCAGGGTCCGGCGCGCGTGATCTCGGCAGGTGCTGTGCTTCGCGGCCGCGGCGTGAGCTCCGGCCGGGTGGCCGCGCCCGTGGTCCACCTCGCACCCTCGCTCCCCGAACCCGACCCGGACACCGTCGTCGCCGAAGCGGAGCGCGACTCCGAGGTGTCCGCGATCGAATGGGCGGCCGTCTCGGTTGCCGATCAGCTCCGTTCGCGGACCGTGCAGGCCACGGGGGAGACCAGAGCGATCCTCGATGCTTCCCGCCTTCTGGCATCCGATCCCGAACTGGTGTCCGAGGCTACGGCGCTCGTGCGGGCGAAGGGGCGCAGTGCCGCTCGCGCGGTCTGGGAGACATCCTTCGTCCATGAGAAGGCTCTCGCGGCGCTGGGAGGCAGGATGGCCGAGCGCATCGCCGACATCCGTGATGTGCGCGACCGGATCATCGCCGAGATCCTCGAAGTCGACATGCCGGGAGTTCCCGAGCGCGACGAACCCTTCGTGCTCGTCGCCGATGATCTCGCTCCCGCAGACACGGCTCTGCTCGCCGGGGGAGGGTGCGTCGCCCTCGTCACCGTGCAGGGCGGACCGACGTCGCACACCGCGATCATCGCGCGCTCCCTCGGTCTGCCGGCCGTGGTCGGTCTCGCCGACGCCGAGGCGATCCCCGTCGGAGCGATGGTGCTCGTCGACGGCGACCGAGGCACGGTCGAGGTCGAGCCCGCCGAATCCCGCATCGCGGAAGAGCGTGCTTCGAGGACGGACGTCGACTTCGACGGTGTCGGCGCCCTCGCCGACGGGCACAGAGTCCCGCTCCTCGCGAACGTCGGGGGAGCGGCAGACGCGACGAACGCGGCCTCTGCCCGCGCGGAGGGCGTCGGGCTCTTCCGCACCGAGTTCTGCTTCCTCGACCGCACCGACGCTCCGAGCATCGATGAGCAGATCGCCGCGTATCGCGGTGTTCTCGCCGCGTTCCCCGGGCGCAAGGTCGTGGTGCGCACACTCGATGCGGGCAGCGACAAGCCACTGCCGTTCGCCAATTCCGACCGCGAGGACAACCCGGCCCTCGGCGTTCGCGGGCTGCGGATCGCCAGACGTCGGCCGCAGCTTCTCGACGACCAGCTTCGGGCTCTCGCGCTGGCCGCCGCCGAGGAGGAGGCGCTGATCGAGGTGATGGCGCCGATGGTCGCGACGGTCCACGAGGCAAAGGAGTTCGCCGATCGGTGCCGAGCGGCGGGGTTGGACCGGGTCGGCATCATGATCGAGACGCCGTCGGCTGCTCTGCTCGCGGCTGAGCTGTTCGAGATCGTCGACTTCGTGAGCCTCGGCACCAACGACCTGGCGCAGTACACGATGGCGGCCGACCGGTTGCTCAGCGAGCTGGGAGATCTCAACGACCCGTGGCAGCCCGCCGTGCTGCGACTCATCGCCGCCGTCGGTGATGCGGGACGCGCCGCAGGCAAGCCGGTCGGCGTGTGCGGCGAGGCGGGTGGCGACCCGGAGCTGGCTCTGGTGCTGGTCGGACTCGGCGTGACGTCGCTGTCCATGACCCCGCGGTCGCTCGGTCGAGTCGCCGCGAGACTGAGTGAGCTGTCGCCCGCTGATTGCCGAAGAGCAGCTGCTGCCGCGATCGGAGCCTCCTCCGTCGGGGCCGCCAGGACGGCGGTCTCGGCTGCGCTGGCCCGCGCCTGAAGGGGCTCTGGCTCTCCTATATGCCTGCAACGACATGCGTCTAATTTCATTCGGATATCGACATGCTGGCTCGCGAGGAGGCCGCGTGTGCTCGCGCCTATGCTCGTCGTAAGGGGGCTTCGAGCACGGCGCCACGATGAATCGGAGGGCACATGTCCACACAGCGGACTTTTTCGCGAGGCGCGATCGGGTTGCTCGCCGCCACCGGTGTCGTCGTCGCCCTGTCCGGGTGCACTCCTGCGCCCCAGACCACACCGAAGCCGACTCCGTCGCCGGAGAGCTCGGCGCCGGCTCCTTACGACGGCCCGGTCGTCTTCGTCGGAGACGAGCTCGACTGGTTCCTGCCCGATGCCGAAGAGATCTCGGGACTGCTCCCCGACGTCGGGGAGGTCGCCGCACCGACCCGTTCGCTCATTCAGGTCTCAGACGGAGGCGGTCCCGATCACATGCCGGCTATCTGCGGCGCCTTCGACTATGAGCC
>JBOGEI010000022.1:0-29946 GCA_050701935.1 Microbacterium sp. | reverse complement strand
CCCGTCGAGCCCGAGTGATTCGCCCTCCGCGTCGAGCTCGACGACCTCGACCTCTCCTGCGTCGGACTTCGCCAGCACGACGAAGTCGAGCAGGCGCACGACGCCGCTGTCGACGAGATCGGTCAGCGCGCGGAACGTCGCCGGGTCGGGACGCGCTCCCTCGAACCCGACGAGGTAGAACTCGGCGGGGCCGAAACGGAAGTCATTCATGGATCGTCCTCTCTCACGGCGTACACGGACGACGCGTGTGCCTCATGCTCGCATCGCGGTCTGCGAGGCGGTTCGCATTCTCACCCCATCGGGGTGAGAACATCGCCGTCCGGCGGTTCGACCTGGCGGTTCTGACGCGGGATCCAGACCTGACGGACCACGATCAGGATCGACGCCGTCAGGGGAATTGCGACGAGCGCCCCGAGCAGCCCCAGCAGCGTGGCCCCGATCATGGCACCGATGATCACCAGCACACCAGGGACGGCTGCTGCCTTGCCCATGATCCGCGGTGTGACGATATACGCCTCCACCTGGATGTACACGAAGTAGGCGATCACGAAGACGAGCGCGGCCGTCGGGCTGACGAACAGCGTCGCGACGCCGCCGATCAGCAGGAACACCAGTGAGCCGATCATCGGGACGAGCGTGACGAAGAAGGCGACGATCGCCATGACCGCGGGGACGGATGAGCCGACCGCGAGCTGAATCAGCAGCACGACCGTCGCGTTTATCGCGGAGAGAGTGACACCTCCCGCGACGACCCCACCGACCGACTTCGTGATCTCGTCCAGGAGACCGGAGAACCGGGCCCGGCGATACAGAGGTATGAGACTCGCGATAGCGCCCTTGATGCTCGGTAACGAAGAGACGAAATACAGAGTGAGGACGACCACCATCACGAAGCTCGAGATCGCGCCGACGACGCCGAAACCGGCTTTCAGGACTCCGCCTGAGATCGCGAGAAAGGACGAGAGCGTCGTCAGAGAGCGGACACTCTCCCCGATAACGACAGAGAGATCGACCCCGAGGTTAGCCTCGAGCGTGCGAAACCACTCGCTCTGCTGCACCGCTGCGATCGTCTCCGGAGCAGCCTCGATGGCAGCGGCGAACTGCCTGATCGTCGCCGGCACCAGGACGAGGAGAATCACGGCTACGACCCCGAGGAAGACGATCACGACGATGACGACACCCGCAGCTCTGCTCGTCCCGCGACGCTCAAGAGCGCGCACGGCCGGATCAAGGCCGAGCGCGAGGAACATGCCGAGGAAGACGGAGATGAGCACCGTCGAGATGCCGGCGATCGTTGCAGCAAGCGCGATCGCGAGAAGCACGCCGACCGCGACGGAGAAGCCCGAGAGCAGTGGCTTCGCCGGCAGCACACGCTGAAGGCGCGACACTCGCCGGCCGCGTTCTCGCGTCTCGCTCGACGCGGATTCGTTCTCTTCCACAGCGTGCACGCTACGCGCGCACAGGAAGCGCACACCTGCTCGCTCACCCGTTCCTGGTGACCCGAACTGCGGGGTCGCCCGCTTGGGGTGAGCGGCGACCCCGCTGTCAGATTCGCGCTGCCACTATCACGGTACGCAGTAACTAAACGAAAGGGGTCCGAAGTGTCCATTTGGGAAAGCTTCTGGGACATCATCTGGTGGTTCTTCTGGGTCTTCGTGTTCATCTCGTATCTGATGGTGCTCTTCAACATCGTCGCCGACCTTTTCCGGGATCACACCCTCAACGGCTGGTGGAAGGCCGTCTGGATCGTCTTCCTCATCTTCGTGCCCTTCCTCACGGCTCTCGTGTACCTGATCGCACGTGGCAGGGGCATGGGCGAGCGCAGCGCATCGGTGTACAAGGAGCAGCAGCACGCCGCCGACAGCTACATCCGCAGCGTCGCCGGATCCAGCCCGAGCGACGAGATCGACAAGGCGTCGAAGCTCCTCTCCGCTGGAACGATCACCCCCGATGAATTCGCCGCCATCAAGGCGCGCGCGCTGAGCTGACGACGTGGCTGAGGTGGTCGGTGTGACCCTGCAGGCGCTCGGCGATGTCGAGTTCGTCGTCGTGCGTCTGCAAGGCGACCGCCTCGGCCCGCATCTACTCGAGGCGCTCCTGACACAGGTGGAGAACGGCTTGATCCGCCTGCTGGACTTCCTGATCGTCCAGCGGCTCGATGGTGCGGACTGCCGGATCATCGAAATCGATCGCGACGAGTTCACCCTTGCCGGACTCGCACTCGATACGCCGGGGCTCATCTGCGAAGACGACGCGCGGCACTTCGCCGCCCGGTTGCCGATCAGCTCGCTCGCGGCAGTCATCCTCGTGGAGCCGACCTGGGGCGAACTATTCGCGCGCGATCTCGATCACCGCCACGACCACATCCTCGCCACCCAGCCGATCCCGGCCTCGATCGCGAACGAAGTCCTCACTTCGGCTCTGCAGCGGCGGTGAACGTTCCCCACAGGGGGCCACCGATCGCGGATCAGACAGTCGTCCGTACGGCCTCACGCCGAGACGAGACCCCGAGTTTGCGGTAGATCGCACGTTGATGGGTCTTCACAGTATTGATCGACACCGCCAGTTCTCGCGCGATCTCATGCAGCGTGCGTGCTGTCTGCAGTTGCTGGAACACATCTCGCTCTCGCTCCGAGAGCGCGTCGACCAAAGAGCCGGCGGCATCGTTCGCGAGGCATCGGCCGATGAAGTCTTCGAACTGGGTACCGAAATGCACGTGTTCGCCCAGTAGCTTGCGCACCGCCGTCTCACGCGGACCGAACGGCACTCGGATGTTCTCCCCGACGGCGACCGCTACCGCGGCCTCGCACAGTTCGTGAGCCTCATCGTGATGACCCGCGTGGCGGCGCATCACCGCAGCGGTGATCAGCGTCGCGGACTTCACGTATGACGCCTCGCCGAACGCCCGAAGCGATCTCAGCATCTCCAGCGCGGCGGAGTACTCGCCTGCGCGGCGGAGCACCCCGGCGAGCGCAACGTTGACGACGGGCAGATCCGGGCAGTGGATGTACTTCCTTGCGATCCGCATCGCACGGTCCTGCCGTCCCACGGCTTCTTCGAGAAGTGCTACGGAGGACTCTCGGAAAGCCGGCCAGGAGACCCCGTGCACGACTTCGAGCGGGATGTCCTGGATGCCGATCGCCGCGCGACGGCACGCTGCCACGTCGCCGGTCTCGGCGGCTGCATACGCGATCATCATGCGCGCGACGCTCGTGAACGACCGGTCGGAGCTCCCGTTTACGATGACGCTGCCGAACTCGCGGATCGCCTCATCGAATTCACCGGACCAGTAGGCGACGTATCCCGCGGCCGCCGCCGCGCTCCCCCCGGCATACGTGCTCCAGGGGACACTCACGTCCTCCGCGCCATAAGCGATTGCGAGCGATTCCCTGGCCTCGATGAATCGTCCCGCCCAGGTCTGACCGAATGCGAGGTGTCCCAGAGATCGCTTCGCGAGCTCACGGTCTCCGGAGGTCTGCGCCTCCCTCGCCGCCGCCGAGAAGTATTCGAGCGGGATCAAGGGATTACCTCGGTGGCGAATCTCGGTCCAGCCGAGGAGGTAGTTGAGGGCAGCCCTGTCTCCCAGTTCGGTCGAGTCCGCATCGAGCAGCATCCGCCGCACTTTCGCACTAGCGTTCGCGACCTCGGTGCGCTCGTCGGCGATGAACAGCCGAGCGATCTGCAGAACAACAGGTTCGCTGCCGTCGTCGGCCTTGGCGATCGCCGCCTCTGCACGTCTGAAAAGCTCCCTGGCGACGCGATGATCGCCGAGCACATCGCTCGCGCACGCACGCACGAGAAGCACCTGAGCGTCGTCGGGACTGCGGCGCAGCATCTCGGTCGCGGTGCGCTCCACCTCGGCAGCGTTAGCCCCGACAACGAGACCGAGCCAGTGGCGCAGCAGTGTCTCCCGCGCGGCATCTGGCTCTCCTGCCCGGAGCGAATGCGCGATCGAGGCGGTAGGGTCCGTCGCCTCGAGTGCGACCGCGGCGCGCCTATGACATGCCGCAGCACGCCCCGCGTCGACCCTCACGATCTCCGCGCACTGGCGCGCGAACGATGCGTGCCAGCGGTACACGACCCCCTGCGCTCCCTCGAACCGGTCGAGGAACAGACCGAGTCTCACGCAGGTCTCGAGCATCTCCCCGGCATCGGCACGTTCCGTGACGGCCGCCGCCAGTTCCGGCGTCAACTCGCCGCACACGCTCGCGTCGAGCACGAAGTCGGCCACGTCGGTCGGCAACGCTCCGAGCACGTGCTCCCGCACATAGCTCCCGAGGAAGCTCGATGCGCTCTGTGCGCGGGAGTCAGGTCTGGCGCCGCCGATCATCATCAATCTGACGGCGATGGGCCAGCCCTGGGTCTCCTCGAGGATGGTCTCCACGTTGAGGTCACTGGCCCGCGCATCGTGGAGAAGGCCGACCTCCGGTGCCGTGAAGCTGAGAGTCTCCACGCCGATGAAGGAATCCGGGTGGGTGACTCGATGCCGGGAGAGAGTGACCTCAAGCAGCGTCGTCCCGACGAGCACCACCCTCAAGGAGTCCGGAGCCTGTTCGGCGAGCATTCCGAGGAGCCCCCTGCGCCAGTCCTCCCCCGCCCGCTGTGCATCGTCGATGACCAGGTGAAACGTGGTGTCAGCGTCTTCCAGCGCTCCGCAGATCTGCTCATATGCGTGAGCCGGGTCCTCCAGGTCACGGGCGAGCGCGAGCGGACGCCCCGAGCGCTGGGCGCCGACGAGCAGCGCGTTCACGACACCCTGTGTCAGCCGAGACGGGTCCGAGTCGAAAGGACTGAGCCCGAGCCATGCGACCTGCTCGACTCCGGATGCCCAGTCCGCGACAGCTGTCGTCTTGCCGAATCCACTTGGCGCGCTGATGACGGTCAGCGGGTCGATCGCCACAGCCTCCGCGATGGTGGCGCTGACCCTTTCACGGCGAATGGCACCGGGTTGCGGTGCCGGCGGCCGGAATCGCACGGTAGGTCCCGGCCTTGTCGAACGTACGGGGGGCGACATGGCACCAAAGTTAGTGGCGCTGCAGTTGCACCTTCAAGGGCATCCCCCGGGTGATTTTCAGATGGCGGTCCCTGCTCCCGCGTCGCGCTTGAGGGCATCGGCGGTGCGGATGAACAGGATGATCCAGGTGAACACGACCGTTCCGGCCACGAGCTCGACCGCAGTGAGGGTGTAGTACCCGACTGCGAAGAACACTCCCAGAACAAGGATCAGCACGACGAACACGTACCCGAGCAGCATGAACGTGCGAGAGACTCCTGGCACCCACGTGCGGATCGCGGCCACGAGCACGGAGTACGCGACCACCATCCCCGAGGCCACTCCGGTGTGCAGCGCGAAGTGCTCGTCGACGGGGAACACACCGACCAGGCCGAGGAAGATGCCGACGATGATGAGGCAGGTCCGCACTGCGAACCCTCCTCTCGGATGCGTTGTCGGAATCCCCTTCGTCGCATACCGAGCGAGCGTGGTCACGAGGATACCGGCGACGATCAGCGTCAGGTTGAATGCGCGAGCGGAGAGGTCGTCGGTCATGCCGAGAGCGCTGAGATTCTCCTTCCACCACTGCGGATCACTGGCGGTGAGCATGCTCGCGAGAATCCCGAGAACCAGGAACACGGCGAGAACCGTGGCCAGCAGCTGCAGATCGAGATGGGTCGCGGAGTAATAGGTGACATATGCCGTGAGTCCGGCCGCAGCGCCGGCGAGCATCAGGACCGGCACCGGGAACACGACCGCGCCGATGAGCCCGGCCTCCATGATCGTCGCGGCGAGGATCCATCCGAGTAGAGCGATCATGGCGTGCGCGAAAGCGAAGGCACCGATGTCGATGATGTCGAGAACTCCGAGCCGCTTCCCTCTGGCGGGGTCTGCGGCGATGACGCGCCCCAGCACGAAGACGATGATCGCCGTGACCGCCGACATCAGCGCCGCGAACTGTCCGAGCGAATCGGGGCCGGAGATGGGTGCAGGATGCAGACGGAACACCACGACGGCGACGAGCGCCGCGAGGATGAACGCGAAGATCGAGATCTGGAGCCCGATCGCCTCCCGTGCCCGCTCCCGCTTGGCACCGTGCGAGCGTGCTTCCGTGAGGAGGTCCTGTGCTGCGGGCGTCGACGACATTCTCCCAGTCTCCGGTTCTCCTTCGCCCACCGCGACAGTCGTTCATCCCCATCGGGCGATACCGATGGGCGTCAGATCTTGATCGGGTAGGTCGCGACGACGATCAGTCCGGCGACGACGAGAACAGCGCTGAGCGTGAGGAAGACCGTCCGTCGCCAGCGAGCCCGTTGATTCTGGGACAGAGCGGCGAAGAACAACACGAGGGCGAAGAGCACGGTCAGCAGTGAGTAGTCATCGCCGCGCTGGTTGTTCCGAAGAGCCTCGTCGAACTTCTCGTCCGCACGCGCACTCAGCTCCGCGGCCTCCACCTCGCCGGGAGGCACATACTCGGTCATCGCGAACGGGCCATCCGCCACTCGACCCTCCGCGTCCCAGGCGTCGAAGGCGACGGCGAACTCGTCGGTGAATCGCTTCTCGATGAATTGCACGAGTTCCTCGCGACCGTCCGCCTCCGCGAGGATCCACTGCGTGAAGATCGTCAGATCGTACTGACGTGCCGCCTGTGCGGTGGATTCGGCCGAAGCCGCCTGAACCCGGGCGCTGGATGCCTGGCTGAACGCGATCGACATCTCGCCGCCCCACTTCGACGCTTCGAAACCGCACCAGGCGGTGAGCACCGCGGTGATCGAGAGCAGCAGCACCGTGCTGATCTCGATCACGCCGTACTTGCGATCGTGGGAGGCAGGTGGCGAGTCGTTCATACGGCAATGGTGTCCGTCACGCGCATGTGTGACCCGCGCGGGTCACCCGTGCGGGGTGACCCGCGCACACGCGGGGATCACGCGCCGACGATCCTGGTTCCATGACGTGGAATCCGAGACCGAGCGGCCGACGATCGTGACGCTGGGAGATCTGTTCCCGGACGGGCTCTCACCGTGGCAGATCGTTCTGGCGGTGCTGTCCATCCTCATCGGATGGCTGCTGTCCCGCTTCGCCCGCAAGGGCGTGCTCAAACTGACGAAGCGGACGCCGGGGATCTCCGACTCTGTCGCTCAGCTGGCGGCACGATTCACGCAGTACGCGCTGCTGCTGGTCGGCATCGGTGTGGGGCTGGCTTTCCTCGGCGCGAATGTGCAACCGCTCCTCGCGATGACCGCCATCGCCGTGGTCGTCCTGTTCCTCGTGCTCCGCGGGGTCGCCGACAACTTCGCTGCCGGCGTGCTGATCCAATCCCGCCAATCCGTGAAGATCGGTGAGGAGATCGCGATCGACGGGCCGGACGGGGTGATCCACGGGGTCGTTCAAGAACTCAACGGGCGCTCCGTCATCCTCACGACCGTCGACGGCAGGACCGTGCACGTGCCGAACGCCGCGCTGCTCACCGGGATCCTGGTGAACGACTCCCGTCACGGTGCGCGGCGCAGCGCCCTGGACATCCGGATCGCGCGGTCGGACGGTCTCGACCTGGACGAGATGATCGGCATCGTCTCTCGCGCGGCGAGCGATGTCGAAGGTGTGCACTCTCGGGAGCACGTCGGAGTCCTCGTCTCCTCGGTCTCGCCGACGCGCTGGATACTCCAGCTCCGGATCTGGCATCACCCGCTGCACCAGGCGCCCGTCGTCTCGGATACCGTCCGCGCCGTCGCGGAGGCGCTGGAGGCCGCTGGCCTGAAATCGGTCGTCGCGCCCCATGGCGCGCCACCGCCCCTCGTCGCTCCCGAACCGTTCTGACCCGCAGCCGGTCGACACGCGTCACCACGACCCCGAGGCCGGCTCGACCGCGCGGCGAAGAGGATCCTGTGGCGCTGCGGCTACGCTGGCCGCGTGACCTCACCTGCCCCGGAACACGCTCCTGACCGGATGCTCTCCCCCAGCCTGCGGGTCGTCCTCATGCTCGCGGCGAGTGCGGTGGTACTCGCCGGCGTCTATTTCGCACGCGACCTGTTCGGACCCATCGCACTCGCGATCGTGATCGTCGTCATCTGCGAACCCCTCCGCCGTCCACTCGATCGACGTGGCTGGCCGCAGTGGGCGAGCACCACGGCGGTCATCGTGGTCGCCTACCTGATCCTGCTGATCATGGGTGCCCTGCTCTGGCTGGCCGGCACGCAGTTCGCCCGGCTGATCGGAGACCTCGTCTCGGAAGGCGGCCTCGCCAAGACCGTCGACGACTTCGTCGGCTGGCTGCAGGCTCTGGGCTTGGACCAGGAAGCCTCGGATGCCGCGGCCTCGGTCCTCGACCCCACGACGCTGCTCGGACTCGCCCGCAGCATCGGAGGCACGGTGGTCAGCGTCGCGACCGCTCTGTTCTTCGTGTGCGCGTACATCATCTTCATGGCGGTCGACGCCGCCCGCTACCGACAGGCTCCTTCGATCTTCGGCGCCACGAAGGGCACGGTGATCGCGCGCATCTCCCGTCTCAACACCGGCGTCCGCCGCTACTACATCGTCAATGCGAGCTTCGGCGCGATCGTCGCGATCATCGACGGTCTGGCACTGTGGTGGATGGGCGTCCCGGCCCCCGTCGTCTGGGCGATCCTCGCCTTCGTCACGAACTTCATCCCGAACATCGGCTTCGTCCTCGGGCTCGTTCCGCCGGCGATCCTGGCCTTCGTGGTCGGCGGCTGGCCCCTTCTTCTCGGGGTCGTCGCGGTGTACTGCGTCGTGAACGTCGTGCTTCAGGTGCTCGTCCAGCCGAAGTTCGTCAGCGACGCCGTCGATCTCAGCCTCACGCTCAGCTTCTTCTCCGTGATCTTCTGGACCTTCATCATCGGCCCACTCGGTGCGATTCTCTCCATCCCGCTCACACTGCTCGCACGGACGCTCGTGTTCGAGGGCGATCCCGATGCCACCTGGCTGCGATGGCTCTCCGGCGACCGCACGGCCGTGCCCCCGCCCCCTGAGCCTGAGCCTGCCGAGACGCCGCGACGTCGCCGGCGCCGCACCCTTCGCCGCGGCTGACGGTCTCCCTGCGAGCCGCATGATGCGGGTAAATCACCAGGGGTGAGGTTGCAGCCGATTCGTGGCTCCTGGAACCCTCCCGATGGGATTGTGGACGCGGGAGCGCTCGACCGGAGCGCTGGCGGATGGAGGCGATGTGCAACGTCCACTCGCGGGATTGACCAAGCGGAACTTCGTCACTGAGCTCACTGCTGGCGTCACCCTGCTCGCCATCGCGATCCCCCTGAACATCGGCTACGCGCAGATCGCGGGCCTGCCGCCCACCGCCGGCCTCTACGCACTGATCGTCCCCACGATCGTCTATGCACTCATCGTCTCGTCCCGCCAACTGGTCGCCTCGCCGGATGCCGCGGCTGCCGCGCTCGTCGCCTCCTCGATCGGAGGTCTCGCCGCCGCCGGCAGCGCCGACTACGCGACCCTCGCGCTCGCCCAGGCGATCATCTGCGGTGTCATGTTCGTGCTGCTCGCGGTCTTCAAGCTCGGCTTCCTCGCCAACTTCCTCTCCAAGCCCATCCTCGTCGGGTTCGTCGGCGGGCTCGCACTGGACATCATGGTCAGCCAGGTGGCGAAGATGCTCGGCGTCAAGATCGACTCCGGCAAGGACTTCATCGGCAAGGTCGGCGATCTCATCGGCGGGTTCACCACCCTCAACGGCTGGGCTGTGCTGATCTCGGTCTGCTCGGTCGCCGTGCTGCTGCTCGGACGCGCGTTCCTGCGAGCTGTTCCGTGGGCTCTGATCGTGCTGGTGGCGACGACCCTCGTCGTGGTCCTGACCGGTCTCGACCAGCGCGGAGTCGACGTTCTCGGAGAGGTTCCTGCGGGGCCGCCGGTGCTCACCTGGCCGATGATCGACTGGTCCCTCTGGCTCATGCTGATTCCCTCCGCGATCGCCCTGACGCTCGTCACGACGGCTGAGGGGCTCCTCGTGTCGCGGTCCTACTCCGAGAAGCACGGATACCCGTTCCATGCGAACCGGGATCTCCTCGCGTTCGGCGCGTCGAACATCGTCGCCGGCGCTCAGGGCAGCTTCGCCGTCGGCTCGTCGACCTCTCGCACCGCGGCGATGGACCAGGCGGGTTCACGCACCCAGTTCCCTGCGCTGGTCCTCGCGGCAGGAACGCTGCTCCTGCTCCTGTTCGGCACGGCACTGCTCGCCGACATCCCCTCTCCGGCGATCGGCGCGATCGTCGGAGTGGCGATCATTCCTCTGCTCGGTATCCGCGACTTCATCGATCTGTGGCGCAAAGACAGGTTCGAGTTCCTCATCGGGGCGACCTGCTTCCTCGTCACCCTCCTGATCGGCTCGATCCCCGGCATCCTGGTGGCGTTCGTCCTCGCGCTCATCAACATCGCCAAACGCGCTTCGAATCCCGCCATCGACGTTCTCGAGTCCAGCGGCGACCCCGGCGAGTCCCTGCTCGAGGATGCACCGGCGGGAACCGTCACCGCGCCGGGAGTGATCGTCATCCGCTTGGCCGCTCCGCTCTTCTTCGCGAACGGCGCCGTCTTCTCGGCGGCGGTGAAGGACGCCATCCGCTCGGCAGGAGAGGGGACGGTCCGCCACCTCGTCGTCGACATGGAGGCCGTCACCGACGTCGACGTCACGGGGGCAGAGTCGTTCGTCGCACTCAAGGAATGGCTCGCGAGGCAATCGGTCTCCCTCGCGTTCAGCAGGGTGCGGCCGAACACGCTGCACCGCCTCACCGATCTCGGGCTGCTCGAATCGGAGGACGTCTACTCGACCAACCGCGAAGCGATCACACAGCTGGCCCCCTCCTCGACGGAGTCGCCGGCGGAGAAGGGACGATGATGGGCACCGCAATCGGGGAGATGCTCCCCCTCGCGCTCGGCGTCGCGATCAGCCCGATTCCCATCATCGCGGCGATCCTGATGCTGCTCTCGCCGAAAGCTCGCGTGACAAGCGTCGGCTTCCTCCTCGGCTGGGTCATCGGGATCGTCGCCGCCGTCACCGTGTTCACGCTCGTGTCGTCGGTGCTCCCGGAAGACGACCCGGACGCTTCCCGTCCCATCCGCGGCGTGGTGCAGCTCGTCCTCGGAGTGCTGCTTTTCCTCCTCGCGCTCGGGCAATGGCGCAAGCGCCCCAAGGCGGGCGAAGACGCCGAGCTTCCGAAGTGGATGAAGGCGATCGACACGGTCACCTTCCCGATGGCCTTCGGGCTCGGATTCCTCCTGTCCGCCCTGAATCCGAAGAACCTGATCATGGCGGCGGGAGCAGGCACCGACATCGGCGGTGCGGCACTCCCCGTCGGGTCGACCGTCGTCGTGGTCGTCATCTACACCCTCATCGCCTCATCGACGGTGCTGATCCCGGTGGTCGCCTACCTCATCGCGTCTGACCGTCTTCGCGCACCGCTGGATGCCCTGCGCGGCTGGCTGGCCGCGGAGAACGCCGTCATCATGGCCGTCCTGCTGCTGGTGATCGGGGTATCGATGATCGGCAAGGGCATCGGCAGCTTCTAGGGCCATCACCCGCCCGGGAGCACCCGGCTAGAGGAGGGACGCGGACATGGGTGAACTGATACTCGCGCTCATCCCGGTGGCTCTCGGCGTGGTCCTGAGCCCGCTCGCGATCATGGCGCTGGTGGCGGTGCTCCTCTCGCGCAACGCGCGTATGAACGGCATCACGTATCTCGTCGGATGGTTTCTCGGGCTGGGCGGGCTCATGGCTCTGTGCCTCTGGTTGTTCCCCCTGCTCGCGGTGCACCAGCTGGGCGAGCCACCACTATGGGTTCCGACCGTGCGCGTCATCCTCGGCGTGTTCCTGATCGGGTCCGCCGTCTGGGTCTACCGCAAGGGGCGCGTGCACATCGCACGGATGGCCGCGGCTTCGTCACCGCGGGAAGTCGTCGCCGCGTCCCCTCAGCTGCCAGGTTGGCTGCACTCGGTGGAGTCGTTCCGGCCAGGGCGCACCCTGCTTCTCGGGCTCGGGCTCTTCGTGCTGAATCCTGTCGATGCCTCGTGCGCCATCATCGCCGCGCTCGACATCTCCCTGTCAGGTGTCGGCCAGACCAGCGGCCTGTGGGTCGCGGTCGTCTTCGTCATCATCGGCACCCTGCCCATCGCGCTGCCTGTGTTGTACGTGGTGGTGCGCGGGGCCGAGGCGCAACCGCTTCTCGATCGTGTGCGGGTCTGGATCGCCGGAAACACTCATGTGCTCAACGCAGCGCTGCTCCTCGTCATCGGCGCCCTCCAGCTGGAGAAGGGAATCGCCGCCTTGATCTGACCCTGCAGAGGCTCGCCGACAGATCACCCGGATGAAGGATGACGAGTCCAGGCGACGAGAAGGACCCGCCGCAGTACTTTGAGCCCGGTGGGACATTGCATAGTTCAACGAAATGAAGGAGACCGGAGATGGCTCGGGAATTCCAGGGCAGGATCGAACTCGATGTGCGCGACTCCGTCGCGGACTGGGACGCATTCCGCCCGACGACACCGCCGAAGGACGCCCCCAACGTGCTCGTCGTTCTCTATGACGACACCGGCATGGCCGCATGGTCGCCCTACGGCGGACGCATCAACATGCCCACCATGGACCGGCTCGCCCAGAACGGCCTCACCTACTCCCAGTGGCACACGACGGCCTTGTGCTCCCCGACCCGCTCCACCTTCCTCACCGGGCGCAACCATCATCTGAACGGGTTCGCGACCATCTCGGAGTCCTCAACTGGATTCCCGGGCTACAACTCGCACATCCCCGATTCCAACGCCACGATGGCAAACGTGCTCCGTGATGCGGGATGGGCGACGTTCTGGGTCGGCAAGAATCACAATGTGCCGATCGACGAGTGGACGGCCGGGTCGTCGAAGAAGCACTGGCCGCTGGCCCAGGGCTACGACCGGTTCTACGGGTTCATCGGCGGCGAGACGAACAACTGGTACCCATCACTCGCCGAGGACAACCACTACATCGATCAGCCGTATCTGCCTGAAGAGGGCTACCACTTGTCGAAAGACCTCGCAGATCGGGCGCTCACGATGATCCGCGATGTCAAACAGACCGAGCCGGAGAAACCCTGGTACCTGTGGTTCTGCCCCGGCGCGAACCACGCACCTCACCATGCCCCGAAAGAGTACATCGACAAGTACAGGGGCATGTTCGACGATGGCTACGAGGCGTACCGTGAATGGGTGCTGGCCCGGATGATCGAGAAGGGCATCCTCCCCGAAGAGACTGGACTGACCGCGCTGAATCCGATGCCAGACGGTACGTACTCGCCGAGCGATGAGGTTCGCCCCTGGGAGGCGCTGAACGACGAGGAGAAGGCGATGTTCTCCCGGATGGCTGAGGTGTACGCCGGCTTCAGCGAGTACACCGATGCGCAGGTCGGGCGCATCGTCGACTACCTGGAGGAATCGGGACAGCTCGACAACACGCTGATCATCTACTGCGCAGACAACGGCGCCTCAGGAGAGGGCAGCCCCAACGGATCGGTCAATGAGGGCAAGATCTTCGGCGGCTACCCGGATGATGAGGCCGAGAACCTTCGGATGGTCGACAAGCTCGGATCCCCGGACACCTACAACCACTATCCGACCGGGTGGGCGGCCGCGTTCTCGACGCCCTACAAGATGTTCAAGCGCTACACGTATCAGGGCGGCGTCTGCGACCCGTTGGTGATCCACTGGCCCGCCGGGATGCAGGCGCGCGGCGAGGTCCGCCACCAGTACCACCACTCGACCGACATCGTGCCGACGATCCTCGAGGCCTGCGGCGTTTCTTTCCCCGAGGTCTACAGCGGCGTCGAACAGACCCCCCTCTCCGGAGTCTCGATGGCGTACTCCTTCGACGCTGCGGCCGATGCACCGTCCGAAAAGACGACGCAATACTACGAGATGTTCGGTCAGCGCGGCCTCTGGCACGAGGGCTGGAAGGCTGTCAGCGTGCATGGCCCCGTCAGCGGTATGGGACACTTCGACGAGGACGAGTGGGCGCTCTATCACACCGACGTCGATCGAGCCGAGGCGCATGATCTGGCCGAAGAGCACCCCGACAAGCTCGAGGAGCTCAAGGCTCTGTGGATGGAGGAGGCGAAGGCCAACAACGTCCTGCCATTGAACGACCTGCAGATCATCGGCAATCCGAGGGACTACGAGACCTTCCTCACGATGGAGTTCCACCAGCCCGCCCCACCGTCCGGTCAGTTCGTCTATTACCCAGGCACGACCGAGATACCTGAGCGATCCGCGGCGAACACCCACGGCGTCTCGTACAAGATCGCAGCCGAAGTCGAGTTCACTCCCGACACCAATGGCGTGATTTTCGCCCACGGCTCCCGGTTCGGAGGGCATGCGCTGGTCGTGAAGGACGGGCAGGTGCACTACGTGTACAACTTCCTCGGGATTCCACCGGAGGATCGGGTTTCCGCGCCCGTGCCGACCTCAGGGAAACACATCATCGGTGTGGAGTTCACGAAGGAAGAAATGGGCGAGCACCGCGAGGGCGTCGGCCCGGTGAAGCTGTACATCGATGATCAGGTCGTCGGAGAGAAGCAGATCCGCACCGTCCTCGGGCACTTCTCGCTCTGCGGCGAAGGACTGACCATCGGACGTGACAGCGCCGACCCGGTGTCGTCGCTCTACGGGTACGGGTTCGACTTCACCGGCGGCGAGATCACCAAGGTCGTGTTCGACATCGCGGACGACGCCTACCTCGACCTCGAAGCGCACCTGGCTGCCGCGATGGCACGGGACTGAGAGTCCTCGGGGCGCAAGTGGCTGCGTAAGCTCACTCGATTCCGAGAGCGTGCGCAGCCGCTGTCACCCCTTCACGGTCGGAGACCCCGAGCTTCCGGTAGATATTGCGCACGTGGGTCTTCACGGTGTTCGGAGAGATGAACTCCTGCTGGGCGATCTCGCGAAGTGTGGCGTTCTGACTCAACGCCGCCAGCACGATGCGTTCGCGTCGCGTGAGTTCTTCGTTGATGAGCACCCCCGCCGCGGCGAGACGCTCGCGGACGCAGTCGGCGAATCGTCCGCGGGCGCCGGGGGTCGCGCGTGCGGCGAGCAAACGCGCCACGACGGGCCCTGCGTCGGCGAAACGCCTGACGTACTCCTCCGGCTCTGCCAGGGCCAGAGCGAATGCGAGTGAGACCTGGGCCTGGTCGGGATGCCCGGCCTGGACGTCGAGACAGGCTGAGACCAGCCACGCATCGACCATCGACACCGGCAGCAGGCACTGCGCGCTCCCCTCCAGCACGGGAGCGAGCGCGAGCCTCGCGCGCGCGAAATCCTGGTCGTGGAGGGCGGCGATCGCGCAGAGTACCGCGACGTCGCCGGTGGAACCGACGGCGCGCTCGATCTCGACGATGAAACGGTCTCTCAGCGAGTGCTCGCCGAGACGGTCGAACGCTCGCACCGCCGACGCACTCATCATCGCGTACCAGTGGACGGGCAGCGGCATCTCCGCTCGGGGCGACAGGTTCTCCAACAGGGCGACCGCGGCCGCGTGGGCGTCGATCGCGGAGTCCGCCTGCAGAAGAGCGATCATCCCCCGCAGGCCACGCGCGATCGCGGGTTCCGCGCCCGACTCGATGATGTCGGTCGCGACCTGCAGCGTCTCATCGACGTCGCCGACGAGCATCCGCTCGAACGGGACCCAGTACCGCCACACCCTCGTGACCTCATAGAAGGAGTCGTCGGGGCTGAGCAGATCGGCCCAGCGTTGATCGAGACGCGCGCCCGAACGAAGGACCTCGCTCATTCGGCCTCGGAACAGCTCGGCGGTGTTCAAGATGGCGGCGGCCTGCAGTTCGGCCGCGGCGGTGCCGGCGGTGAGTGCGTGGTCCGACGCGAATCGGGCGAATCGGTCGGCCCTGTCCAGATGACCCACGTAGAGCTCGGCCATGGCAGCCTGGAGGAACACATAGGTGTCCAACTGCGATTCGCCGGTGACCTCGTCGAGCACGAGCTCCAGACGGTCGAGGGTGTCGGGGAGTCCCCCACGCCGGACCGCGATGTGCAGATCGAGGCCCTTCCGCCACTGCCGAACGACTGCGGATTCCTCCCCGGACGACGAAGATTCGAGCAGCGCTGCCGCCGTGGACGCGTCTCCCTGTGCGAGCCGCGCAGACGCGATCAGCATCTGCACAGAGGGCTCGGCGAGCACCGAACGCGGAAGCTCGGCTGTCGCGGCGAGCACTTCGCAGGCATACCCCATGAGGACGAGCTGCATCCCGCACTGGCGCAGGATCAGGGACATGGAGGCAGCATCGTGGCTGCGTGTCGCGTGGGACAGCGCGAGCCGGTAGTCCTGCTCGGCAGCGAACCACTCGGCCGTCGTCTTCTCGAGCGCATCGACCACGACGTGCCCGCGCTCGGTCAGCCTGGAGTAGAGGAACTCCCGCAGCAGCGGGTGGTAGTGATACCTCGCCGGTTCGTCGTGGTTGCGGCTGATGAGCACGTTGAGGCGGATGAGCTGCTCGATCAGGCCCGCTGCGGGCGCTCCGCCGCTCAGTCGAGAGGCGAGTTCGGGGGTGAACGATTCGGGGACGGAGGTCAGCACGAGGAACTCGCCGAGTTCGTGGTCGAGGTCTGCGAACACCTCTTGGACGAAGTAGTCGGTGACCGTCGGCGAGTCCCCGCGCAACGGGAGCACGGTCGCGAACGAGTCATGAAGCGCGGCGAGCTCGAGAAGTCGGAGCCCGGCAGCCCATCCCTCTGTCCTCAGCAGCACCGACGTGATCTCGCCCTGAGAGAGGCTCATCCCCCTCCCGCGGAAGAACGATCGCACCTCCGCCGGAGTGAACGCGAGGTCTTTGGCATCGAGCTCCAGAGCGATCCCGGCGATGCGTCGTCGTGCGAGCGGGATCCTCCGCGTCCCGCGCCCGGAGAGCACGACGTGCGCGTTCCCTGGCACGGCGTTCACGAACGACGACAGCATGTCGGCGAGCCGATCGGTCTCGACGAGATGAACGTCGTCGATGACGATGACGATTCGTCGCCCAGCCCCTCGCAAGGACCGTGCCATCGCACGGGCCGTGTCGGTCGACCACCTGCCGCCGACCCTCTCCAGGCTCGCTCGCAGCCGGTCGTCATCGACTCGTTCCAGCGCGACTCGCAACGGCTCGAGATCGGTGTCGCCGCGCTGCAGCGCAAGCCACACCACGGCGGTGTCGTCGTCCTCATCGGAGTCGATCGAGTGGGCCCACTGGGTGAGCAACCGTGTCTTGCCCGCACCCGCCGGCGCCGAGAGGACGGTCAGCGTCCAGGGCTCATCCATCGCCCCTGTGAGCCGGGACAGCAGACGAGGACGTACGACGTCTCCCGCGACTGTTGGGGGAATGAGTGCCCACTCCGGATCCGGGTCTGGTACATCTGATGCCATCGGAGCCTCCGCGTAACATGTTAGACGATACTTGACCCTCTCCCACTCGAAGTATCCCACCCGGGGGAACGCAGGTTCAAGCGACTTTCGTCTAGCCACGGATCATGCCGATGGCAGCCGCCGGCTCCTGACCAGGAGTGAGACGACCGACGGCACGACGGCGCCGAAGACAAGTGCGAGCCCGACCCCGATCAGAGTCTCGACCGCCCGCTCGACGAACCTCTCTCCCGGGGGCTCCGGGGACGTCGTCATGATCAGCGTCAACGCGAGGAAGGTGGTGAATCCGGGAACGATGTACCAACGACTCTCCTGGATCGCGCACGCCGCCCCGATGACGAGCCCGACCACGATCCCGACGACGGCATCGGCAGGGCTGAGCAATGCCATCGCCGCAGCAGCGAGAGCGCCGATCAACACAGAGGCCGCACGCCCGATGCTCCGCGCGATGAGCTGACCCCGCACCGGCCTCATCACCAGGAGCACAGCACCGGTCGCCCAGCCGACGTGCTCGAGATCGAGCAGGAAACCGAGCGTCGCGGCTGCCGCTGCCGCAGTGCCGAGCAGGACTCCATACACCAGCATGGCGCGACCGCGTGGAACGGGAGGCGGCGGATGGGGCTTCTCGTCGCGTTCCGGCCAGAGCAGCGTGAGGATCCACGCGTACACCGAGCCGGCGACGATGCACCCCGCGAATCCGAGCACAGCAGACGACCAGGAGAAGCTCAACCCGATCCCGGTCATCGGCAGCGCCAAGACCAGGACCAGCTGCCCCCAGCGTCCACGAGTCGCATTCACGCTCGCGAGGACAGCGAGCGCTAAGACCGCGACGACCGCGATGACGGGACACGTGGCGAGCAGCGATCCGAGAAGCAGCGCAAGCGCGCTGAGGGCGCCGACCAACGGGATGATCGCTCGGCCGCGCCGACTCGGTGGCAAACCGAAAGCCGCCGCAGGCACGACCCCGATCCCGAAGGCGATGGCGAGCGACAGGTTGAACGGCGCGACGGCCATGGCAGGCACGGCGAAGAGCAACCCGAGGCTGAACCGCGACCATCGCCAACTCAGACCTGCGCGGTCGTCCACCCTGTCCACCTCGGCCCCGCAGCCATCCGCATGTCGCTCGACACGACCGCCCCCTCTCATGGAGGCCGCCCGCCGCCCCCACTTGTGGAGCCAGCCTAGGGACGACGCCCTCCGCTCGTCAGGGCACGTCGCCCACTTCACCCTGGTGAAGGCTGGGGGAAGTGGCAGAGATCGACGATCCGGCGGCAGCGAGGCCCTCACGCACCGACTCATGCACTCGCCCGTTCGACTCGAGGCCGGCGAACCACGGCGTCCGCGCGGCGACAGCCGCCGCGGCCTCCGGCAGAGCGGCGAGATGCAGCACGACTCCGAGCTGAGAGAGCTCGCGGTCCAGATTCTGCAGAGCCTCCAGCACGGTGATCGTCATCACCTCCTGCTGCTTCAGCCCCAGCACGAGCGCACTGGTCGGTGCGCTCTGCGCCCCGACCATCTCGAGGATCATCTGCTCGTTGGCCATCGCGTTCGCCGTATAGAGGCCGCGTTCCAGATGGAGTCCCAGGGCGCCACCCGACCTGCCCACGATGGTCACCTTCGGCACGTTCGCCTCCCGAAGCACCAGGATCAGGGTGACGACGACGCCGATCGCGACCGCCGGCAGCAGACCCGCGGTGAGACCGAGGATCGCGACGGACAATGCGATCCAGAAATCCACGCGGCTGATCCGCGCCCAGCGCACGAGCTCGGGGACGTTGATGAGCCCCGCAACGGCGACGAACACCATCGCGGCCAGCGTCGCCTCAGGCAGGAGACTGAGGACAGGGCCGAGGAACAGGGCGACGAGAACTGCGAGCACCACGGTGACGAGGGTCGCCACCTGCGAGCGTGCCCCTGCGCTCTGATTGACCGCGCTCTGGGAGAACCCGCCAGCCGCGGGCATCGTTCCGAAGAAGGCTCCGACGGTGTTCGCCGCTCCGGTCGCGAACAGTTCCTGGTTGCTGTCGATCCGCGGCTCGGTGGCCACGCGCAGGCTGCGGGCGACGGCCGCGGATTCGAGGAACGCCATCACGGCGATCGCGAGCGCACCGGGGACGAGTGCCACCGTCTGGGAGAAGTCGGGTATTCCCGGCACCGGAAGGCCGCTGGGCACCGGAGCGATCAGGTCGACTCCTAGCTGATCGATGTCGGCCAGCCAGACGAGAAGGATGCCGCCGACCACCACGACCAATGTGCCCGGAACCTTGGGAGCGAAGCGTTTGAGGACGACGATCACCGCGATCGACCCCGCAGACAGAGCGATCGTCGGCCAGTTCACACTCCCGAAGGCCTGCGCCACCGCGCCGAGCGACTTGAGGAAACCATGACCCGAGAAGTTGTAGCTCTCCCCCAGCAGCTTCGGCAACTGCCCGACGGCGACAGTCGCGCCGACACCGATCTTCAGTCCCAGCACCGTGGCACCGCTGATGTTCTCCACGAGCGAGCCGAGCCGACAGAGCCGAGCGATCAGCAGGATCGCTCCCACGAGCAGCGTCAGCATCATCAGGGCGCCGATCGCGTCATCCGATCCGGCTGCCACTCCGGCGGAGACCAGGGTCGTCGCCGTCAGCGTCGCGATGGTCGAGGTCGTCGAGACGCTCATCGCCCGACTTCCGCCGAGGAATGCGTAGACGAGCATCGGCACGATGCAGGTGTACAGGCCGACCTGCACGGGCAGGTTCGCGATCGTCGCATAGGCCATCGCCTGCGGGACGACCACGGCACCCGCTGAGAGTCCCGCGACGACATCGCGGGGAATCCATTTCCGGTGGTAGCCATCGACCGTGCTGAACAGCCATGGCGGTCGTCTCGTCACGGTCCTCCACCTCTCCGTCGTCGGGTCGTCAGAAGCGTACTGCGGCCGGAACCCGGAGGAACACGGGTCGGGCGCTCGAATGATCGACTCACCCTGGTGAACTCCCGTCAGGAGCAGTGCGTGGGCTCCTGCGTACCGAGTATCGTCCGACGAGCCGCCGACATCGCGCGGAACATCTTTATGAAGGAGTAGACATGAGTTTTTGGGGATCGTTCTGGGACATCATCTGGTGGTTCCTGCTCGCATTCATCTTCATCTCCTACCTGTTCGCCCTGTTCGCGATCGTCGCCGACCTCTTCCGCGACCGGAAGCTCAACGGCTGGTGGAAGGCGGTGTGGATCATCTTCCTGATCTTCGTCCCGTTCCTCACCGTGCTCGTGTACCTGATCGCACGCGGCTCCGGGATGGCGGAGCGCAGCAATGCCGAGGCCGCGAATGCTCGCAGCGCCGCCGACGCGTACATCCAGCAGGTCGCCGGCACGAGCCCGAGCGAGGAGATCGCGAAGGCGAAGGCGCTCCTGGACTCCGGCACCATCACGACCGAGGAGTACAACACGATCAAGGCCAAGGTTCTGCGCTGACCTTCGCCAGGAGGGCGTGCCCGGCTGTTCCGGGCACGCCCTTCATCTCTCATCCAAGTTGTGCACAATCGAATCGCGTGCAATGCTTTACTCGTGCCGATGACAGACGAGATGCTGTGCTTCTCCCTCTACTCTGCTGCGCGTGCCACGACGCAGGCATACCGCGTGCTGCTCGCCCCCTGGGGACTGACATACCCGCAGTACTTGGTGCTCGCCGCTCTCTGGCTCGACGGCGAACAGACGATCAGCTCTCTGGGAGAGGTGATGCGCCTGGACTCCGGGACGCTCTCACCGCTCGTCCGCCGCCTCGAGCAGGCCGGCCTCGTGACGAAGTCTCGGAGTCGAGAAGACGAACGCATCGTCACCGTCACACTCACCGACAAGGGGCAAGACCTCCGCTCCGAGGTCGCACCGATCCATTTCACGATCACGTCGATCTCCGGGCTTCATGATGACGATCACCGCAGGCGGCTCATCACCGAACTGCACGACATCACCGACCGCCTGCAGAAGGCGACCAACGACCGCGGCAGCGCCCACCCGCGCGACGCCCACTGACCACACCTCCGACAGAACGGAATCGCCATGCGCGCTCTCATCCATCCCTCATTCGGCGCTCCGGAAGAGGTCCTCCACATCGAAGAGCGACCCATTCCTGAGCCCGGCACGGGCCAGGTCCGCCTGCGGGTCGCGCTCTCCCCCATCCACAACCACGACCTCTGGACGGTCCGCGGCACCTACGGCTTCAAGCCCGAGCTGCCCGCTGCGTCCGGCACCGAGGCTGTAGGCGTCGTCGATGCGCTCGGCGCGGGCGTCGAGAATCTCGCAGTCGGCCAGCGCGTTGCCACCGGCGGCACCTTCGGCGCGTGGGCCGAGTACATCGTCACGAATGCCGCTGGACTCGTCCCCGTCCCCGACGGGCTCGCCGACGAGACGGCGGCACAGCTCGTGTCGATGCCGTTCAGCACGATCACGCTGTTGGACTTCCTCGGCGTTCAGGAGGGCGATTGGGTCATCCAGAACGCCGCGAACGGCGCCGTCGGACGCATGCTCGCGCAGCTCGGCTCCGCACGGGGCGTGAACGTCGTCGGCCTGGTTCGGCGGACCGCAGGGATCGAAGAGCTCCACGACCAGGGCATCGACAGGATCGTCGCCACCGATCAGCCCGACTGGAAGAAGCAGGTGGAAGCCCTCACCGGTGGCGCACCCGTCATCGCGGGCGTCGACTCGGTCGGCGGCCCCGCAGCCGGACAGGTGCTCTCGCTTCTCTCCGAGGGAGGAACACTCGTCGCCTTCGGCGCGATGGAATCGCCCACCATGGAGATCGCCTCTTCCGACGTGATCTTCAAGCAGGCCACCGTGAAGGGCTTCTGGGGCAGCAAAGTGATCCCGAGCCTGGATCCGACCACCCGCAGCGCGCTGTTCGGCGAGCTCTTCCAGCGCCTCTCCGACGGCAGCCTGACGCTGCCCGTCGCCGGTGTCTTCGATGCCGCCGACATCGGTGCGGCGGTGCAGGCGAGCAACACACCAGGACGCGTGGGCAAGGTGCTGCTCCGCTTCTGAACGCATCTCGCCGGCCGGGGCTTTCCGATGTCGGCGACCAGGAGCAGAGTGTGCCCATGGAGATCTCACTCACTCAACCCGAAGGACTCGTCGTCAGCCCCGCTTTCAGCCATGTGGCCGTCGTACCGCCAGGGGCGACGACGGTCTACGTCGGCGGCCAGAACGGCGTCGACGCCACCGGATCCGTCGTCTCGGCCGATGCCGGCGAGCAGTCCGCGCGTGCCGTCGAGAACGCCAGAATCGCCCTCGAATCCGTCGGTGCCGGACTCGACGATGTGATCAGCTGGACCGTTCTCATCCACCACGACGCCGATCTGCGCGCGGCATACGGCGCGGTCGCGTCGAAGCTCGCGCGCGAGGGTGCCCCGCCCCTCGTCACGGCGGCGCTCGTCGCCGGACTCGGAGTCCCCGGCGCGCTCATCGAGGTGAGCGCCGTCGCCGCTGTGATCCGCGAGTGAGCGAAGACACGCGTGCAGGAGGCGCCGGCAGAGGTCAGATCCGTCCCCGCACCGGGGTCCGCTCGGCGTCGTCCGAGCCATTCGGCATGCTCATCTCCGCACGGACCCCGAGAAGTCGCACCTCGCGCTCGGGGTCGAGCGTCGAAGCAAGTGCTGCAGCCGCAGCGATGAACTCCCTCCGCTGGGTGGTCGGTGCGGAGAGCTTGCGGCCGAAGGTCTTGGTCTCGAACGGGGCGTATCGCACCTTGAGGTGGACTCGAACGACCGGTCTGCCCTCGGCGGCGCAGTCATCGAATGCCTGGGCGGCGAGATCGATGATCGCCGCCTCGACCTGCTCCGGCTTCGTCAGATTCTGCTGAAAGGTCGTCTCGCGACTGTGGCTGCGCGCGACCCAGGGGGTGTCGTCGACGACGCGAGGACCGATCCCGGAGCCCAGTCCGTGATACCAGACGCCCATCCGCGGCCCGAACTCGGTCACGAGCGTCTGTTCCTCGGCATCGGCGAGTTCACGGACGGTCCCTATGCCCAGTGCCGTCAGACGCTTCTGCACCTTCGGCCCGACGCCCCAGAGGTCGCGCGTCGGCTTCTCCCCCATGACCTCGAACCAGTTGTCCTCGGTGAGCCGGAAGATGCCACGGGGCTTGCCGAACTCGGTCGCGATCTTCGCCCGGACCTTGTTGTCCCCGATGCCGACCGAGCAGTGCAGCCCGGTCGCGTCGAGCACCGCGGCCTGCGCCGACCTCGCCACGACTTCGGGATCGTCCGTCGTCACACCGAGGAAGCACTCGTCCCATCCCACCACCTCGAGCACCACGTCGGGCAGAGCTCGAAGAGCCGCCATCACCTCACCGGAGGCGACTGCGTACGCTTCGTGGTCGACCGGGAGGAAGACGGCGTCATCCGGTGCCTTGCGCGCGGCGATCTTCAACGGCATGCCCGAACCGATGCCGAACGCTCTCGCCTCATATGAAGCCGTCGACACGACTGCGCGCTCGGTGGGGTCGCCCCGACCGCCGACGATCACCGGGAGGCCGGCGAGTTCCGGCCTGCGCAGCACCTCGACCGCGGCGATGAACTGATCCATGTCCACGTGCAGCACCCAGTCGACCATGCATCGAGTGTGACGGCTGTCCTCGCCGATGTCACCCCGCGATCGTCAGCTGATCGCCACACCGATCGCCGTGCCGACCACGGCGAGCAGCGGCAACGCACCCTGCATCGTCGCGGCGCGGACCTTGGAACGGTCGGAGAGGACCAGCACGAGTGCGGCGGCGAACATCATCGCGGTGCCGGCGAAGACCAGCGTCAGCCCGACAGTCTGGGCACCCACGATCACGAGACCGATCCCGAGGAGCGTCGTCAGCGCCAGAAACAGGTTGTAGAACCCCTGGTTGAAGGCCAGCTGCTTCATGGTGATCGCATCCGCCTCACTGGCGACGCCGAAGATCTTCCTCGTCTCGGGTTCGGTCCACCTCAGCGACTCGAGCGCGAAGATGAAGACGTGGAAGGCAGCGGCCGCTGCGGCGAGAACGAGTCCGACGATGAGCATGGGCTGATTCTCCCGTCCAGGGGCTCTCGGAGCAAGCCGACCGCCAGCGGAACCTAGACCAGGAAGATCGGGAGCAGTCCGGGATTGTGCGCGTGCACGAGCACCGCGAACACGACGGCGTCGAACAGCAGGTGAACCGTGACGACGTACGCGAGCGAATGCGTGCGGAGGAAGATGTACCCCTGGAGCAGTGCGAACGGGATGGTCAGCAGCGGCCCCCACTCGCGGTACCCCAGCTCCCACAGGAACGACACGAACACGATCGCCTGCAACAGATTCGCGACGAGGTCGGGGAAGTGACGACGCAGCAGGGCGAACACCGTGCAGATGAAGAACAGCTCGTCCCAGATGCCGACGGCGCCGACGCCCACGAAGAGCCTCGCGATGAGGTCGGGTGTGTCGACCACTGGCCAGTTCTGGTACACCCCGCTGGTGATGAAGTAGAAGGGCAGGATCAGCCACCCGAGCACCAGCACGGCCACGAGCCAACCCCATTGCAACCGCCCCCAGCGCTTGTGGGTTCGCCAGGGGAAACTGATCGCGCGATCGCGATAGACGAACCTCGAGATGACGTACGGCACTGCGACCGCACCACCCAGCGCGAGGGTGAATCGCAGCATCGCGAGGTTGTCGAGCTCAGCCGCCAACGGGATGATGCTCACGATCAGCAGGCCGATCGCAATCAAGGAGAGGTCCCTCGTGAGGGACGGCGTCCGGTGCACACCGATCACCTTCGCGGTCTCTCGGCGTGCTCCCACGCCCACGACCTGATCGTCGGCCAGGCGACCCCGCTCGATCAGCCCGGCCACGGCGATGCCCGCTGCGAGAAGTGTCCAGCCGAGCCAGGGTATCTCCAGCACGAAGAACGCCGGGGCTGCGGCGCACACGAGCAGCGCAGGCACGAAGCTCCACCGCTGCCTCGTGTCACGCCGCACGTCGCTCACGTTCTGACCCTGCGCCGATACACGAGGTCGCGGATGTCCCGTCCCTTGGCGATGCCCTTGCGCTCGAACGCGGTCATCACGCGTCCGTCGAAGCGGTCAGCCCATTCTCCGTCGAACGCGCGCTCGAAGAGCGGTTCGGCGTCGAGAACCTCGCGCATCTGCAATGCGTAGTCCTCCCAGTCGGTGGCGAGCCGCAACAGACCGCCGTCACGCAGCGCCCTCGCCGCGGTGTCGCCGAATCCGGGCCGCACCAGGCGTCGTTTCGTGTGCTTCTTCTTGTGCCACGGGTCGGGAAAGAAGATCCACACCTCACGCGCGGCCGCCTCGGGAAGGAACGACGAGAGTACCTCCGGCGCGTTCGCCTCGACGACGCGCAGGTTGCGGGCACCTTCACGATCAGCGTCGAGCATCGTCCGTGCAAGGCCTGCGCGGAACACCTCGACGGCCAGGAAGTCGTCGTCGGGTCGGGTCGAGGCCGCAGCCACGATCGCGTGCCCCTGACCGGAGCCGATCTCGACGTAGAGGTCGGCTGCCCGTCCATACTCGACGGCAGGATCGAGCCGGGCTTCCGGGTGCACAGACGTCCAGGCGACGTCTCGCGGTACGTCGAGCAGGTAGTGCGGGCCGAGCTCAGAGAAGGCGCGTTCCTGCGCATCGGACATCCGGCCGCTGCGGCGCACGAACGACACTGGCTCGTCTCGGAAGGTACGGGGTTCGGGCATGTTTCCAGGGTAGTCGTCGGCGTACCGCCCTCCGAAGCGCCGCTCAGGCCGGCGGTGCCGTCACGAAGTCGATGAGCTCCTCCACGCGGCCCAGCAATGCGGGCTCCAGATCGCGATACGTCGTGACCTTCGAGAGGATGTGCTGCCACGCGCGAGCGGTGTCGGCCTGCGTCTCGTGCGGCCAGCCGAACGCGCGGCAGACTCCGACCTTCCACTCGATGCCGCGCGGGATCTCCGGCCACTTCGCGATGCCGAGAGCGCGCGGAGTCACACACTGCCAGACGTCGACGAACGGATGCCCGACGATGCGGAGATGACGCCCGTGCGGGCCGCGCTCGACGGCAGCAGCGATCCGCGACTCCTTGGAGCCGGGCACCAGGTGGTCCACCAGCACGCCGTAGCGACGAGTAGCGCTCGGCGGCTCGGCAGCCAGCAGCTCATCGAGCAGGTCGACGCCCTGGAGGAACTCGACGACCACTCCCTCGACCCGAAGGTCGGCGCCCCACACCTTCTCCACGAGTTCGGCATCGTGCTTGCCCTCGACGAGGATACGGCTGGGCAGGGCGACGCGAGCGCGCTGATCTGCCACGACGAAGGACCCGGACGCGGTACGCCGTGGCCCCTGTGCCTTCGCAGCGGGGACGACCAGGCGAACCGGAGCTCCATCGATGAGGAACCCGCCCCCGAGAGGAAACAGCCGCCGGCGCCCGAGGCGGTCCTCCAGCTCGACGTTTCCCCCCTGCACGCGGGTCACCGCACCGCAGAATCCGTCGTCGGCGACCTCCACCACGAGGTCGGCCTCGGCCGCGACCTGCGGCACCTGCTTCGCGCCGCGGTCGCGCCAGCCTGTCGCGAGCACATCCGCACCGTACATGTCGTCCATGCCTCCCAGCGTATGTGCCTCCGCTGAGGGCGAACGGAGAACCCGCGCCGAGTGCTGTCGCGTGTCGGGCCCAGTGCATAGACTCATCACATGGGGCTCGGCTGCCGGTCGGAGGGAACACGATGACGAAACGGTGGCTGGCGCTGGCCGCACTCACGCTGGCTGCCGTCGCCGGGGCATTCGGCGCCTCCGCGGCATCGGCCACAGACCCGGTCACCCTCGATGCCGGATACGTCACCGACCAGGCCGATGTGCTGAGCGCAGATGAAGAGGCGACCGTCGAGGCCCGGCTCCAGGAGCTGACCGACAACTCCAACGCCGATCTCTTCGTCGTCCTCGTCGACGACTTCACCAATCCCAGCGACAACGTGAAATGGGCAGACACGGTTGCCCAGAACAACAACCTCGGAACCGAGCAGTACCTTCTCGCGATCGCGGTCGACGGACGCAGCTATTACATCTCCGCAGCCCCCGACGGCCCTGTGAGCTTCAGCCAGCTCGACAGCATCGAAGACAAGATGGTCCCCTTCGCCTCCGACGGCGACTGGGTCGGGGCGATCACCCTCGCCGCCGACGAGATCCAGGGAGACGGAGGCGCCGGCGCGCTCCGCATCGGCCTCATCGTGATCGCCGTCGTCGTGGTCGCTCTCCTTCTCTGGCTCGTCATCGCCCTGGTACGACGGGCGCGTCGCAAGGCCGAGATCCGCGAACGTGGCGCGATGCCGGAGACACCGGACCCGGCCGACCCGTTCTCCACTCTCACCGACCAGCAGGTCGAGACCCAGGCCGGGCTCGCCCTCGTGCAAGCAGACGATGCCATCACTTCCAGCAAGGAAGAACTCGGTTTCGCCGTCGCCCAGTTCGGCGAAGGGGCAACCGAAGAGTTCACACGCGTCGTCGATATCGCGAAGGCGAAGATCTCCGAGGCTTTCGACCTCAAGCAAAAGCTCGACGACGAGATCGAGGACACGATCCACGATCGCAGGGCCTGGCACATCCGCATCATCCAGATCGCCGACGAGATCGACGATGTCCTCGACGACAACACCGCGGCGTTCGACGCCCTCCGCAGGCTCGAGCAGAATGCACCGCAGGAACTCGACCGGGTTCGCGGCGAGCGTGCGGCGTTGGATGCGGTCCTCGCGTCCGCTGCACCGGCCCTCGCGGCGCTGTCGACGACATACGATCCCGCGGCGCTGAGCATGGTGGCGGACAACCCCGCCCAGGCCCGCGAGCGCGCCGACCTCGCAGATCGTTCGATCGAGGCAGCAGGTCAAGCGATCGCAGCCGGTAGATCAGGAGAAGCGGCCTTCGCCATCCGCACCGCCGAGCAGTCCGTGGCCCAGGCCGCTCAGCTCGCTCAGGCGGTGACGACCCTCGGCGCCGAACTCGCAGCGATCGAGACACAGTCCCAGGCCCTCGTCGCCGAGTTGCAGGGAGACCTGGCGGCGGCGCAGCAGCTGCCCGATCCCACCGGCACCATAGCGGCGGCCGCTTCCGTGACCGCCCAGCAGCTCCAGCTCGCGCAGACAGACTTGACGAGCTCCGCCCGCAACCCGCAACGGGTACTGGAGGCGCTCACTGCCGCGAATGCGCAGATCGATGCCGCCATCGCGCAGGGCAGAGAGAGCGTCGAACGCGCCCGCCGTGTGCAGCAGGTGCTCGAACAGACTCTCGCCCAGGCGAGCTCCGAGATCCGCGCAGCGCGAGAGTTCATCGAAACCCGGCGCGGGACGGTCGGATCCACCGCGCGCACTCGTCTCGCCAACGCCGAGGCGAGCCTCGCACAGGCCCTGAATCTGCGCGCGACCGATCCCGATACTGCGCTGGCAGAGGCCAATCGGGCACTCGCACTAGCAGGCCAGGCCACTTCCGCTGCGCAATCCGATGTCCAGGCCTACGCTCCCTCCGGCTATGACCAGAACGGCAGCGGACCCTTCGGCGGATCCTCGTCGGGAGGCTCCGGAATCGGCGGCGACATCCTCGGCGGCATCATCGGCGGGTTGCTCGCCGGTGGCGGCGGCGGATCCTCCCGTCGCGGAAGCAGCAACGGCTGGCGTTCCTCCGGAGGCGGCGGCTTCCGCAGCTCCGGCTTCGGCGGTGGCGGCGGCTCGCGCAGCAGCGGCCGCAGCGGCCGCTCGGGAGGTAGACGCTTCTGATCCGCTACACAGACACTTACGACAAGCTCTCGAAGACGCCCTCTGAAAGGAATCACGCATGACCAAGCAGTCCATCTTCGGACGTATCTCGACCCTCGTCCGCGCGAACATCAACTCCCTGCTGGACTCCGCAGAAGACCCGCAGAAGATGATCGACCAGCTCGTTCGCGACTACACGAACAGCATCGCCGACGCCGAATCCGCCATCGCGGAGACCATCGGCAACCTGCGCCTGCTGGAGCGCGACCACGAGGAAGACGTCCAGGCGTCGACCGAGTGGGGCAACAAGGCCCTCGCCGCCAGCCGCAAGGCGGACGAGATGCGCGGAAGCGGAAACACCGCAGACGCCGACAAGTTCGACAACCTCGCCAAGATCGCTCTGCAGCGCCAGATCAGTGCGGAGCGCGAGGCCACGGGTGCCGAGCCCCAGATCGCAGCGCAGACCGAGATCGTCGACAAGCTCAAGAGCGGCCTGAACGGCATGAAGGACAAGCTCGTCGAGCTCAAGAACAAGCGCAGCGAGCTTCTCGCGCGCGCCAAGGTCGCCGAGGCGCAGACCAAGGTGCAGGACGCGGTGGGTTCGATCAACGTGCTCGACCCCACCAGCGAGCTCGGCCGGTTCGAGGACAAGGTCCGACGCCAGGAGGCCATCGCGCAGGGCAAGATCGAGCTCGCAGCGTCGAGCCTCGACGCTCAGTTCGAGAGCCTGGAAGACCTCGGCGAGCTGACCGAGGTCGAGGCTCGTCTCGCCGAGCTCAAGGCCGGCGGAAGCGCTCCCCGTCAGGCCATCGAAGGCAACTGACACGACCGGCGGATGCCCCGGCCCCGTGC
>JBOGEI010000021.1:0-30098 GCA_050701935.1 Microbacterium sp. | reverse complement strand
GGTCTGCTGTGGTTCGTCTTCTTCGGGGCGATCTTCGCGATCGCGATCGGAAGCGCCCTGATCGGCATGATCGCGGATGGCGACACGGATGGAAGCTTCATCCTCCTCGGGCTCGGGCTCGGCATGGGCATTCCGATGGTCATCGCTGTCGTCGGTATCACCTGGGCGCAGATCTCGAAGTCGCTTCGCTATTCGATCGCGCCGACTCCGGACGGCGTCCGGATCACCTATGGCCTGCTGACGACGGTGACGGAGACGCTCCCTCCAGGGCGCATCTTCGCCGTGGAGGTGTCCCAGTCACTGCTGTGGCGTCCGTTCGGCTGGTGGACGATCAAGATCAACCGGATGAGCGGCAAGAGTGCAGCCCAGCAGTCTTCGGGCAGCGGACAGCAGTTCAACGTGGTGCTGCCCGTCGGCAAGCGTGCCGATGTCGAACGCGTGCTCGCCCTGGTGCTGCCGGATGTCCCCGCTGCGGACATCTCCTTCCTCTGGGAACAGGGCATCGTCGGCCCCGTCGAGGGTGACCCGTATCGCACGATGCCACGGCGCGCACGGTGGCGGCGGCCCTTCTCCTGGAAGCGTCACGGATACCTGGTGGCCGACTTCGGTCTGTTGCTGCGCCGCGGGAATGTCTGGCGCAAGCTCGCGGTGTTCCCGCTTGCACGTCTGCAGGGCGTCTCTCTCAGCCAGGGTCCGATCGACCGGAAGCAGCGCGTGTCGGGTGCGCAGGTGCACACGGTGCCCGGCCCGATCACCGGGTACCTCTCCGGTCTGGAGCGTGCGGATGCGCTGGCGCTGCTCGACGATGTGAGCCGGGCAGCAGCAGAGGCGGCTTCGCGTGACACGACCCACCGTTGGAGCGAGCACGCGGCTTCTGCATCGACGGCAGCACCGCCGGCCCCGCCGGCCTACACCGGACCGCCGCCGATCTTCCCGGTCGCGGTTCCGGGGCAGGGGGCTCCGCCTGCGCCGCCTGTCGCTCTGCCGACCGGTGCGCCGCCTGCATTTCCGGTGGCTCCGCCTCCCGCGCCTCCCGCGCCTCCGGTGGCTCCGCCTCCCGCGCCTCCGGTGGCTCCGCCTCCCGCGCCTCCGGTGGCTCCGCCTCCGGTGAGCCCGCCGGGTGTGCCTCCGATGAACGTTCCGGTGACTGGGCCGCCTGCCCCGCCGGTACTTCCCCCGGTACCCCCGGTGGCTCCTCCTGCGCCTCCGCTTCTGCGGCGGACGAGGCGGAGCGACGATGGTGCGTGACGGTCGGCTCGGCGTCGGCATCATCGGTGCGGGTCGAGTCGGTCCGGTCGTCGGCGCAGCTCTCGGCGGTGCAGGTCACGCCGTCGTCGGCATCACGAGCGGTTCCGACGACGAGCGCGCCTCGGCGGTGCTGCCCGACGTGCCGGTGCTCGACGCTCTCGAGGTCGTTCGTCGAGCAGAGCTCGTGATCATCGCGGTTCCTTCGGAGCAGCTGCCTTCACTGGTCGCCGGCATCGCTGAGGTGGGCGGTTGGCAGATCGGGCAGCTCGTGCTGCACACCGATCCCGCATACGGCATCGAAGTGCTGCGACCTGCCGCCGAGCGCGGTGCGATACCCCTCGCCGTGCATCCTGCGATCACCTTCACCGGAACCTCGATCGACCTCCGGCAACTGCAGGCCGGGTTCGCCGCGGTGACCGCGCCTGCCGCCGTGCTGCCGATCGCCCAGGCACTCGCCGTCGAGATGGGGTGCGAGCCGGTCGTGATCGCCGAGGCGGATCGTCCGGCATACGCGGATGCCATCGCGACGGCCACCGAATTCTCGCGGTCGATCATCGGCCAGTCGACCGCACGATTGCGCGAGATCGGCGTGGAGAACCCTGGCGGCTATCTGTCCGCTCTCGTGCAGTCGACCGTGGAGCGCGCGCTGCGCGAAGCATCCGACGCACCGCCCCTGGTCTGATCGCGACCAGCGCTCACCGCCCGCCAGAGAAGCCGCCGCCTCCGCCTCCACCCGAGAACCCGCCCCCGAACGAGCCACCGGCGCTCGAGGAGGCACTCGTCGAGGGAGCCGAATAGGTCGCGGCCGAGTGGGACGACGCCATGAACGATGCGAGCTGCACGCGAAGGGCGAACGACGTCGGGTCGCCGATCCAGGATGCACCCCGTTGCGCGCGTGCGTAGGCCCGCTCCAGCACCTCGCCCCATTCGTCTTCCAATCCGAACAGGATGGCGTAGGGGAGGAGCCGCTCGTACACGTGGATGACGCTCGCGCTGTCGGCCGGTCGACGCTCGGCGCCGCTGTAAGACTGCAGCATCCGCAGACGATCGGCATCAGCGACGCGGATGAACTCCTTCACGCCCTGCAGGTACTCGTGCGTGCGGGCACCCTCCGCGGTGAGGACCGTGTGCTTGGAGAAGGCGTAGAGGCTGGAGAGGAGCACGAGGAACGCGCCGAAGGAGATCGCGACCAGTGCCGGGATCGCCGAGAGGCGACCGCTGGACGCTCCCCAGATTCCCAGCGCCAGACCGACGGCTGCGATGCCGATCGCGCACCACTGGAAGATGACGGCTCCTCGGCTGCGCACCTTCTCGGTGAGCCCGCGAGACAGGGCCGCTGCGTGACCCTTCTGCTCCAGAGCAGTCATACGCGCGGCGAAGGCTTCGTCAGCTGCAGGAAGGTCGACGACCCCATCGGCATCGGCGTCGGTGTCGAAGAAGAGCGATTCGAGCGCGTCGACATCCAACTGGTCCGGGATGCGTGCTCCGGGGAGGCGACGCAACCGCGGCTCCGCCGCCTCCGCCCCCTCTTCGATGCGAAGCGTTCCGCGCACGGCCAGATGCACGATCTCGGCCGGAACCGCATCTTTGGCCCCGGAGACGACGGCCGCGGCGAGCAGCGGGGGCAACGAATCCGGGACGTCGTATTGCGCGACGACAATGCCACTGGATACACGCCGTCTGCGAGTGAAAGCAGAAACGGCGACCCAGCTGCCTGCTGACAGGCCGATGGCTCCGACGGCGGCGATCAGAGGGGCGATGTCGCCGACAGGATCAGGGGTGCGGGCGAGAGGCTGAGCAACGGTGCCCTGCGCGAAGCCGATGGCCACGGTCACCCCGTCGCCGGCCGGGCGCTCGCCGGATTCGACACGGAATTTCGCGAGCCCTCCGTCGATCTGAGGGCCTTGCAGGTCGCACTCGTCTTTCGAGCCGGATGGGCCGGTGTAGCACCGGGTGGATCCCGTGAGCGCGGCGCTCATCTCGGTGTCGAACCTGATGTCGGCGCCGAACCGTTCGATGGCCTGAGTGCTGTCGAGCGGGAGCAGATCCCAGTAGAACTCGTCGACGGCGGGTGCGGAGGATCCCGCAGGCTGGCTGGTCGCCAGGACGACATCCCGCATCTCGTACTCGATCACGTAGGTCGTGAGTCCCTGCACATAGGAGTCATCGCCGGTGAGCACGAGCAGTACTCCGTCGTCCTCGTCCGTCTCGTAGGGCACGGCCGCGCCGTTTCCATCGGTCACCGACAGGATCGTGGTCTCGGTGCTCGCTCCCTCGTACGACGTCGCCAGGCCGCGCACGATGCCGCGGTTCTGATCGAAGTCAGGGAATCGCGCGACGAGAGTCTCGGTCGCATGCATCCGCGCCCGACCTTCGCCGTCGAGCCCGATGTCGTAAACGGCATCCCACGAGCTGTAGGTGAAGTCGTCCACGTCGGCTTCCGCTACGGCAGGTTGCAGGTGCGAAGCAGCGTCCGGCCGGACACTGTCGGGTGTCGCGAAGGCTGCCGTCGGTGCGACGACGGCGGCGAACGTGACGGCGAAGACAGCGAACGCGCGGAGGAACCGTTTGTGGGCCATTCTTCGAGGCTACCCAGCACCCGCCAGTGGGCAACGCCCAGCCTCGGTAAACTGGCAGGGACTTCCAAGGAGCCCCGCACATGACTGACGCGTCCGCCGCGCCCGAATCGGCATCGACCGATCCTTCCCTCGAAGAAGACGTACACGAGCAGAAGGCCGTGCGTCTCGCCAAGCGCGAGCGTCTGATCGAGAAGCGGGCTGACGCGGGTGGCGGGGCATTCCCGGTCGCCGTGCCAGTGACCCACACCATTCCCGCGCTGCGAGCCGAGTACGGCGAGCTCGAAGCGGGGGCCGAGACCGGCGTGATCGTCGGGGTCGCCGGTCGTGTGGTCTTCAGCCGCAACACCGGCAAGCTCTGCTTCGCCACCCTGCAGGCGGGTGACGGCTCGCGCATCCAGGCGATGATCTCGTTGGCGAACGTCGGTGAGGAGTCGTTGGCGGACTGGAAGGAGTACGTCGACCTGGGAGACCACGTCTTCGTGCACGGAGAGGTCATCTCGAGCCGCCGCGGTGAGCTGTCGATCATGGCCGATGGCTGGGCGATCGCTTCCAAGGCGATCCTGCCGCTCCCGAACGCCTACTCCGAGCTCAGCGAGGAGGGGCGCGTACGCAGCCGTTACCTCGATCTGATCGTTCGGGAACAGGCGCGCACCACCGTCCGCGCTCGGGCCGCCGTGAACGCGAGCCTGCGTTCGACCTTCACGAGCCACGACTACCTCGAAGTGGAGACCCCGATGCTGCAGGTGCAGCACGGCGGGGCCTCTGCGCGCCCGTTCGTCACTCACTCGAACGCATTCGACACCGAGCTGTACCTGCGCATCGCGCCGGAGCTGTACCTCAAGCGGGCGGTCGTCGGCGGAATCGAGCGGGTCTACGAGATCAACCGGAACTTCCGCAACGAGGGTGCGGACTCCACACACAGCCCCGAGTTCGCGATGCTGGAGGCGTACCAGGCGTACGGCGACTACAACCAGATGGCCGCGCTCACCCAGGAGCTCGTGCAGAAGGCCGCGATCGCGGTCGCAGGCTCCACGACCGTGACGTGGGCCGATGGCACCGACTACGACCTCGGCGGCGAGTGGGACCGCATCTCGATGTACGAGTCGCTCTCGGCGGCCTCGGGTCGCACCGTCACCCCGCAGGACTCGGTCGAGGACCTGATCGCCTTCGCCGAGGCGAACGATGTCGATCTTCCGCCGCAGGCCACGCACGGCAAGCTCGTCGAGGAGCTCTGGGAGCACTTCGTGAAGGGTGATCTGGTCCGCCCGACGTTCGTGATGGATTTCCCGGTCGACACCTCACCCCTGGTCCGCGAGCACCGCTCGATCCGCGGTGTCGTGGAGAAGTGGGACCTGTACATCCGCGGCTTCGAACTGGCTACCGGATACTCCGAGCTCGTCGACCCCGTCATCCAGCGCGAGCGCTTCGTCGAGCAGGCGAAGCTCGCTGCGCGCGGCGACGTCGAGGCGATGCCCGTGGACGAGGAGTTCCTGCGGGCCCTCGAGCACGGAATGCCGCCGTCCGGCGGGATGGGCATGGGGATCGACCGTCTGCTGATGGCGATCACGGGTCTGGGCATCCGCGAGACCATCCTCTTCCCTCTGGTCAAGTAGTCCGACGGGTCGAGGAGTCCACTGCGCCAGGGGATCACTCCGCTGGGCCTCGACGGAACGCCCACTCCGGCAGCATCGCCGCGCCGATCATCGTCTCCAAGAGCACGGCGAGGGAGTAGCGAGGGTCGATCTCGCGCACCATCTCCAGGTAGCGGCCGGCATGACTGGCGCGCCCCAGCGCCCACGACAGCCACGCCGCAGCGGTGAGCGGTGCACGTCGCGCGGATAGTGGAGCCCGAGCCGCCGCCTCGCGGGCGACGGCGAGGGCACGCCTCAGCCGGTCTGTGTCAGGGGTCGGGCCTCGGCCGAGGAAGACCTGCCCCACTTCTTCGGGAACCATCACGCCGGATTCGGCGAAAGCGGTCTGGGCGTCGAGCGCGCGGATGCCGCCGGCGAGGTCGGTCGCCCATTGAGCGATCGCGACATCACGCAGCAACGATCGGTCCAAGCACCACAGCAGCGCCGCCGTCGCGAAAGGGGGAAGCCCGTCGGGGGCCGCCAACGCCGATTCGAAGAAGGCTGGAACATCTTCGAGCAGAACGACGGCGGCGATCAGCTGCGGATTCTCAGCGCCGGTCAGCCGCCCAGGTCCCTTCCGATCGAGCAGAGCGGACAGCTCGATCCATGCGTGCCCGACTCGTTCCTTCTCCGCGAGGTCGACCACCGGGAGCTCGGTCCCGCTCGACTGGTCTCCGGAGACATCGCCCGCGGCGGGCAGATCAGGCGGGCTGCAGATCTGCGCGAGCGAACCGAGCTGCGGCTCCTCATCGAGGTAGCTCGACCACCCGGACGGGGTCACGCAGAGGGCGTCGATCACACGGAGGCCCGCCTCTTCGGCACAGCCCAGCAGCTCGTCGACGGCGACCGCGTGCGGGAGGACGAGCCCGTCGCGTGTGAGGTGCGACTCGTCGTCGGTGTACACGACCACGGCGACGGCATCCGTCTCGGCTACACGCGCGACAAGGCCGACGGCCACGTCGGCATACACCTCGAGGTCGGTGTCGTCGTGGGGGAGATCGAGGCGCATCGCTCCGTCGGTGCGGCTGCCGCGGAACGGGAGGAGCGCGATGCTCTGACGAGGTGTGAACCCCGCGAGTGAGGGGACGATGCTCAGGAATGCGGCCGAATCGGTGGCTCGAAGAACTGTTGTCATCCCGAGAGTGTCGTCGACGCAACCGCCCGCCCGGCGCGAAAGGCACTCCTGTGGATGCAGAACGTGGAACGCGCGGAATGTGCACGAAGAGTCGCTCGCGTACCATGGGAGCATGGACAACTTCTGGCTCGCCGCCGCGTGGTCGCTTCTGCCGACCGTCGGGGTGAGCATCGTGTTCTTCCTCGTGGTCCGCGGCATCCTCCGCTTCGACCGGACAGAGCGCAAGGTGCACGCGCAGATCGAGGCCGAGGAGCGCGCCGCGCGGGGCCTCCCGCCGCGCGTCTGAGTCCGCCCCATCCGCTACTGTGAAGCCAGCGCACCGGCTCCGGTGCGCTGCAGATGTGATGGTCACTGCGGTGGCGAGGGGGCACGATGACTGCGGAGACCTGGGGTTGGTGGATCGCCGCCTTCCTCGTGGCGCTCGACATCGTCATCCGTGTGACGGCGATCATCGTCATCCCCCGCAACCGTCGCCCCACTGCCGCGATGGCATGGCTCCTCGCCGTCTTCTTCATCCCGTACGTCGGTGTCTTCCTGTTCCTCATGATCGGGAATCCGCGGCTTCCCCGCGTGCGGCGTCGCAAGCAGGACCAGATCAACGAGTACATCGCGGAGACCAGCGAGCACCTGCACTTCGGCACGCTTCGTCCGAATGCTCCCGCGTGGTTCGGTCCGATCGTGCAGATGAACCAGAAACTCGGCGCGCTGCCGCTCTCGGGCGACAACGGCGCGCACCTCATCTCCGACTACCAGGAGTCGCTCGATGAGATGGCCGAGGCCATCCGCACCGCGCAGGAGTATGTGCACGTCGAGTTCTACATCCTGCAGTCCGACACGGCCACCGACAACTTCTTCCGGGCGCTCGAAGAGGTCGCAGCCCGAGGCATCGAAGTCCGTGTGCTGCTGGACCACTGGGCCAACCGCGGCAAGCCGCGCTACAAGCAGACCATCGCACGGCTCAATGCGATGGGGGCGGACTGGCACCTGATGCTTCCGGTGCAGCCGCTCAAGGGCAAGATGCAGCGCCCCGATCTGCGCAATCACCGCAAGCTCCTCGTCGTCGACGGCAACATCGCCTTCCTCGGCTCGCAGAACATCACCGATTCGACCTACAACCTGCCGAAGAACATCAAGCGCGGTCTGCATTGGGTCGACCTGATGGTGCGCCTCGACGGTCCCGTGGTGCTGAGCGTGAACGCGATCTTCGTCGCCGACTGGTACAGCGAGACCGACACTGTTCTGGAGGGCATCGACATCGCCCATGCGAACATCGGCTCCGGCGACCTCGACTGCCAGGTCGTGCCGTCCGGCCCCGGATTCGAGGTCGAGAACAACCTTCGTCTCTTCCTCGGCCTGCTCTACGCGGCCAAGAAGAAGATCATGATCGTGAGCCCCTACTTCGTCCCCGACGAAGCGCTGCTGCTGGCGGTCACCGCGGCCGTCGACCGCGGCGTGCACGTCGAGCTCTTCGTGTCGGAAGAGGGCGATCAGGCAATGGTCTACCACGCCCAGCGCAGCTACTACGAGGTGCTTCTCAAGGCGGGCGTCCGCATCTGGATGTATCGCAAGCCGTACATCCTGCACACCAAGACGCTGACCATCGACGACGAGGTCGCCGTCATCGGATCCAGCAACATGGACATGCGCTCGTTCGGTCTGAACCTCGAGGTCTCGATGCTCGTGCGTGGCGAGGAGTTCGTCGCCGAGATGCGCGAGGTCGAAGACAAGTACCGCTCCCTCAGCCGTGAGCTGACCCTGGAGGAGTGGATGCAGCAGCCCCTGCGGTCGACCGTGCTCGACAACCTCGCCCGGCTCACCTCCGCTCTGCAGTAGCCTCAGCGGGCTATCCCGGGCGTCGCCTCGCGCACTACCCTGTGAGCATGGCTTCCGTGCTCCGTCCTCTCGTGTCCGTCGTCGGCCTCGTCGCCGCCGCACTCCTGGTCGCAGGATGCACTTCGGCTCCCGGTTCGGAGACCCCGAGCAGTTCGCCGGCGCCGAGCGCGGGCAACGTCGACGACCAGAACGATGTGGACGCGGCGCTGCTCGACGAGGGCCGGATGTTCGCCGTCATCACCTGGGGATCGTCGACGTGCGTGCCGCAGGTCGACCAGGTCGCTGGAAAAGGACAGGCGGTCAGCGTCTCCCTCGTCGATCCCGACGGCACGGACAAGGCCTGCACGGCTGATTTCGTTCCTCGGGCGAGCATCGGCGCTCTTCCCGAGGGCGTGGACCCCACCGCCGACATCACTCTGAACGTCACCTACGGCGACATCGCTGACGATGTCGAACTCGACGGCGACCCCGCCGCCACCGGCACGCCGGGAACCTCGACCGAGTACCTCCCGTCGGCCGGCTGGTTCGAAGACGGCGATCTCGTGCTGCTCACCTGGGGATCCTCGTCATGCCCGCCGGTCGTCGAGTCTCTCGAGGGGGCGGGCAACGCGGGAACAGCGACCTTCGTAACCGATGCGAACCAGGTCTGCACGATGGACATGGCGCCGCGTGCGACGATGCTCGCCTTCGGTGACGACGCCGTCGAGGACGACGGGCCTTTCACCCTGACTCTGGTCGGCGGTGGCCTCGACGGTACAGTCGAGGTCCGCTAGCGCCCAGCGCCCGGCGCTCAGAGCAGATGTACCGGGTGGCCGGACGGCAGCGCCAGGAGCAGGGCTCCCGGATCAGCCCAGCACGTGAGACGCACGGCCTCGCCGAACTCGTCGCCGTCGAGCTCGATCGGAATGGGGTCGGGCGCAGCGGCCTCCGCTGCGGCACCGTGGAAGAAGTGGACCGAGGCGTTCTTGCCACGTCGTTCGAGCACACGGCGTCCGGCGCGGAACCGGCGCAGCACGGAGTTGTCCCACCAGATCTTCCGCCACACCCCGAACCAGCCGAACATGCCGGTGGGCTGGATGACGGCGACATCGAGGGCGGCGTCGGTGATGGACGCGTCGGGGATCAGGGAGATGCCGGCGGGGAGGGTGCCGCAGTTCGCGAAGAGGAGGCTGTACGCCCTGTGCGAGTGCAGCCGACCGTCGTCGATCTGATAGACGGCGCGGAACGGCTTCGCGCGCGGCAGTGAGCGGGCGGCGCCGTCGACATACGCGATCCATCCGACGGACTTCTTCAGATCGGAGCGGGTGTTCGCGATCATGTCGGCATCGAGCCCCATGCCGGCGAGCACCACGAAAGCGTGCTCGGCCTCGTCACCGTTCTGGCGGGTCAGACGGGCGCGGCCGATATCGATCGGGTGCCGGAAGTCGCCGAGGGCGGCCCGGATCATCTCCGACGGGTCGCCGAGGGGGAGTCCGAGGTTGCGTGCGAGCAGATTGCCGGTGCCGCTGGGCAGGATCGCCAGCGGCACTCCGGTGTTCGCGATCGCCTCCGAAACCGCTCGGACGGTGCCGTCGCCGCCGGCGACGAGAACGACGTCCACGTCTCGGGCGAGCGCCTGAGCCGTGGCCTGCTGCCCGGCATCCTCGATCGTCGTCGGATAGAAGGCCGGATGCTCCCACCCGGCCTCGCGTGAGAGATCGCGCACGGTGGCGCGCAGATGCTTGCCGTCGACCTTGATCGGGTTGTAGATGAGCGCCGCCTGTCGTGGGACGGAGGCGCTGGTGGTCATGGCGCTACTCTAATCCGGGAAGTGCTCGGGCCTCCTCATCCGGGACGAGTGGCTCTTGTCGAGCATGACGAGAAGAGTGGACGAATGCACGAAGTCTCCGACGCCACAGCACGCACGGTGCTCTCCGAGTTGATCACGGCCGAGCCCGATCGACTCCGCAGGCGCAGCATCTCGTTGGGGGTTCCCGTCAGCGATGCCGAGGATGCGGCGCAGACGTCGTTGCTGCGGGCGTGGCGATCGATCTCGCACCTGGAGACGCCGGAACCGGGCCGGGTGTGCTCCTGGCTCGATGCCATCGCCAGGAACGTCGCGATCGACCTCGCTCGGCAGCGTGCTCGTCGGCCGGAGGCCGCGCTGGACGACGACACCGCAGGTGAGCAGGCCAGCGTCGAGTCCGCTGTGGAGATACGCGTCTTCCTCGACGGTGCGCTCAGCGCCGTGCATTCATTGTCCGAGACGCTTCGCGAGCCGCTGCTGCTGAGCGTCGTCGACGGGCTCTCCGCTGATGAGGTGGCGTCGCGCCTCGGGATCGAACCCGCCGCCGCACGACAGCGCATCTCGCGCGCCCGCAAGGTGCTGAAGCAATGCCGAAGGTCGGGGATGGGGGAGAGCTGAGGGAGGCCGGGCACTGCCCGGCCCACCCCGCTGATCAGGCCGTGCCGAAGGGATTGTCGACGGCGTAGCGCCAGCCGTGCTCGTCGTCGTACACCGCGAGGTCCGCGGTCGTGCCGGCGAGGGCGACCGCCGAGCCGTCGGGCCCGGTGCCGGTGATCGTCCAGTCGGCGATCGCGAGCCCTGTGTTCGCAGACTCGAAGACGTGACGCACGGTCATCGAGATCGGCAGGTTCAGCCCGAGGAACTGCTCGAGCGCACCGCGGACAGCGGCAGCACCCGTCACGGGCGTTCCCGGGGCGGGGACGAACACGACATCCTCGGTGTTCAAAGCCATCAGGCCGTCGAGATCGCGGGCGTTGAACCGGTCGGCGAAGGCGGGATTCAGCTGGTCGAGAGAGGTGATGCGAGTGCTCATGAGGTTCCTTTCCACGGGTCGACGGGATGCCGACCACTGCAGAGGAAGACGACGAAGGCCCGAGAGTGTGACATCCGGCGTCGTGGGGCGTTCACCGTAGACTTGGTGAATGATCGACCTCGCATTCCTCCGCGACAATCCGGAGATCGTCCGCCGCTCGCAGGCTGCTCGTGGAAACGACCAGAGCACCGTCGATGTCGCAGTCGAGGCAGATCGATCGCGCAGGGCCGCGCTCTCCGCCTTCGAAGAACTGCGCGCCGAGCAGAACGCCTTCGGCAAGCAGGTCGCGAAGGCGCCCAAGGAGGAGAAGGCCGCGCTCGTAGCACAGGCGAAAGATCTCGCCGAGCGTGTCAAGCAGGCCCAGCACGCCGCGAACGAAGCTGCGGAGGTCGCTGCCACCGCTCTCGCGCGGATCGAGAACATCGTGATCGACGGCGTCCCGGCCGGCGGCGAAGCCGATTTCGTCGAGCTGCGCCGCGTGGGCGACGTGCCCGCCTTCGACTTCGAGCCGAAGGATCACCTCGAACTCGGGGAGCTCCTCGGGGCGATCGACATGGATCGCGGCGCCAAGGTCTCGGGTGCACGCTTCTACTTCCTGCGTGGGATCGGTGCCCGCCTCGAGATCGCTCTGATGAACCTCGCGCTCGACAAGGCGTTGCAGAACGGCTTCGTGCCGCTGATCACCCCGACTCTCGTCCGCCCCGAGATCATGCAGGGCACCGGCTTCCTCGGTGAGCATGCCGATGAGGTCTACCACCTCGACAAGGACGACGATCTCTACCTCGTCGGCACCAGCGAGGTCGCGCTCGCCGGGTATCACAAGGACGAGATCGTCGATCTGGCCGACGGCGCCCTGCGCTATGCCGGGTGGTCGACCTGCTACCGGCGCGAAGCCGGCTCGCACGGCAAGGACACCCGCGGAATCATCCGGGTGCACCAGTTCAACAAGCTCGAGATGTTCGTCTACACGACGGCAGAGGAGGCTGAGGCAGAGCATCTGCGCCTCGTGGCGCTGCAGGAGGAGATGCTGACCTCGCTCGGCCTCGCCTACCGCGTGATCGATGTCGCGGCCGGGGATCTCGGGTCCAGCGCCGCCCGCAAGTACGACATCGAGGCCTGGGTGCCCACTCAGGGCGCCTTCCGCGAGCTCACCTCGACCTCGAACTGCACGACATTTCAAGCGCGCCGCCTCGATGTGCGATACCGCCCGGCGGTCGACACGGCCGATGGCACGGCGCAGGGGACGGCGAAGACGCAGCATGTCGCCACGTTGAACGGGACCCTCGCCACCACGCGCTGGATCGTCGCCCTGCTCGAGACGCACCAACAGGCCGATGGCTCCGTGCGCGTGCCCGAGGTTCTGAGGCCCTATCTCGGCGGCCTCGAAGTGATCGAGCCATCTGCCGTCGGACGGGCCACCCGATGACGGGGGTCTGGTTGGTCGGCCTCGACGTCGATGGGACGATCCTGCTGCAGGACGAGACCATGAGTCCGGGTGTGCCCGAAGCCATCGCCCGGGTGCGCGATGCCGGGCACGTGGTCACCATCGCGACGGGACGCAGCTGGATGGCCACTCGACGCTACGTGGAGGAACTCGGTCTGACCGCCGACTACGTGGTGTGCTCCAACGGTGCCGTGACGATGCGTCGTTCGGGCGACGACTGGGAGCGGTGGAACGTCGAGACGTTCGATCCGACGCCCGTTCTGGCACTGCTGCGCGACCGACTGCCGGACGCCAGGTACATGGTCGAGCTCGCCTCGGGGCAGCGACTGTTCACCGAGCAGCTCGATGACTGGACGCTCGACGGCGGCCGACAGGTCGATTTCGCCGAGCTCGGCGAGCTGCCGGTCTCGCGCATCGTGGTCGTCTCTCCCGGTCACGACGAAGACGACTTCCACCGCCTGGTCGCAGACGCCGGCCTCAACGAGGTGTCCTACGCGATCGGCTGGACGGCGTGGCTGGACATCGCCCCGCAAGGCGTCGACAAGGGCACCGCGCTCGAGCAGGTCCGCGTCGAATCGGGGCTCGACGAAGGTCGCATCCTCGTCGCGGGGGACGGCCGCAACGACATCGGCATGTTCGGATGGGCGCGAGCACTCGGTGGCAGGGCCGTGGCGATGGGGCAGGCGCCTGAGGAAGTGAAGGATGCCGCGGGCGAGGTCACTGCCGATGTGGCCGATGGGGGCCTCGCGCGGGCGCTCGACACGCTTCCAGCCCCTGCCCAGGTCAGCGCAGGAGAATAGAACTCGGCTAGACTCACGCCTGGTCGACAGAAGCGTCTGTCGGGAGGGTTGTCCGAGCGGCCGATGGAGCTGGTCTTGAAAACCAGTGGGCAGAGATGTCTCGTGGGTTCGAATCCCACACCCTCCGCATTTTGAGCACGGTGTCCCCACACCGGCGCTGAATCCGAAAGGACCCGAGTGAGCCAGAACACCCGACGCCGTCACACGATCGCGCGCCACGGTCAGCTGGGCACTCCAGGCACGGTCGGCCAGCTGCTGAAGTTCATCGCCATCGGCCTCGCCGTCGTGTTGGTGAGCGGCCTCGGTGTGGGTGCTTACGTGTTCTACGACCTCTCGAGCACGGTATCGGCGAACGCCGTCGAGATCGAGGGCCAAGACCCCATCCCGCCGGACATCGGCGAGTACAAGGGCGGCTTCAACATGGTGCTCACCGGGGTCGACACCTGCGAAGAGAAATACAAAGACCTCTTCGGGGCACGATGCTCCGGCTCGGATGCCGAGGGAACGCTCAACGACGTCAATCTGCTGGTGCACGTCTCCCAGGAGCCGCGCCGCATCACGGTGGTCAGCTTCCCCCGTGACCTCATGGTCCCGATCCCGGCCTGCACGGACAAGAACGGCAACGCCACCTCCGCGATGAGCAAGCAGCCGCTCAACACGGCCTACACCGATGGCGGCCTGAACTGCGTCGTGAAGACGATCTCGGAGCTCACCGACCAGGAGATCCAGTTCGCGGCGGGCGTCACCTTCGGCGGTGTGATCGAGATCACCAATGCGATCGGTGGCGTCGACGTCTGCCTCGCCAACCCGATCAAGGACCGTTACACGGGTCTCGACATGGCCGCCGGCACCCACACGGTCGAGGGGCTGCAGGCGCTCCAGTTCCTGCGCACCCGTCACGGAGTCGGCGACGGCAGCGACCTCGGGCGCATCGGAAACCAGCAGCAGTACATGTCGAGCCTCGCCCGCAAGATGATCAGTGGAGAGGTGCTCGGCAACGTCCCCGTGATGCTGAAGCTCGCGAACACCGCGATCCAGAACCTCGAGCCGAGTGAGTCGCTCACGAACCCGATGACGCTCGTGCAGATCGCCCTCGCGGTCAAGTCGGTGCCGTTCGAGGACATCGTCTTCGTGCAGTACCCGAACGGGACGGACTCGGCCAACCCCAACAAGGTCGTCCCCAACTACACCGCCGCGTCGGCGCTGTGGGACGCGCTCGAGGCCAATGCGCAGCTGCAGATCACGCACCAGAACAACAAGAACGACGGCGTGGTCGTGCAGGAGCCGACGGCGCCCGTCGAGGATCCGGCGACCGACCCGGCGGCGACTCCGGATCCCGCGGCGACCCCGGACAACGTGGTAGCTCTCCCCGACTCGATCAAGGGCAACTCGGCCGCGCAGCAGACCTGCTCCAACGGCAACGTCCGCTGAGTCGACCGCGAGGGCGCGCAAACTGCTTGCGTGTTCTTGCAAGACCTTGCGTACACTGACTCCATGTCGAAGCGTCTGGCAGAGGTGGCCCGCAAGGTCGGTGTGAGCGAGGCGACGGTGAGTCGTGTGCTCAACGAGAAGCCCGGTGTCTCCGAAGCCACGCGGCAGGCGGTCCTCACCGCGCTCGATGTGCTCGGCTACGAACGTCCGACGAAGCTGCGGGGCGAACGTGCCCGCCTCGTCGGACTCGTTCTGCCCGAACTGCAGAACCCGATCTTCCCCGCATTCGCCGAGATCGTCGGCGGTGCGCTCACCCAGAACGGGTACACGCCCCTGCTCTGCACTCAGAATGCCGGGGGAGTGACCGAGTCCGACTACGTCGACCTGCTCCTCGCGCAGCAGGTATCCGGCGTGATCTTCCTCGGCGGCAACTACACGCAGGCCGATGCCGTGCATCAGCACTACCAGCGGCTGCGCCAGGTGAACCTTCCGACCGTGCTCGTCAACGCCCGCGTGCCCGAGCTCCAGTTCGCGACGGTGTCGACCGACGACGCCGCCGCCGCCGAGCAGGCGGTGCTGCATGTGCACCAGTTGGGGCATCGCCGGATCGGGCTGCTCTTGGGGCCGGAGGATCACGTTCCCTCCCGTCGCAAGCTCGAATCGGCTCGTCGTCTTCTCGCGTCGCTCGGCGCACCGTTGTCCGATGAACTCGTGGTGCGTGGCATGTACTCGCTCGAGTCCGGGCAGGCGGGGGCCTCGCGCCTCTTCGCTGCCGGGGCGACGGCGATCGTGTGCGCGAGTGATCCGATGGCCCTCGGGGCCGTGCGTGCGGCTCGTCGGGCCGGCTTGTCGGTGCCGGGGGATGTGAGCATCGTCGGGTTCGACGACTCGGCACTGATGAGCTGCACCGAGCCGCCGTTGACGACGGTCCGGCAGCCGATCGAGTCGATGGGACGCGCCGTGATCGCTCTGCTGCTCGCGCAGATCGCCGGTACCTCGCAGCCGAACGACGAGCTGCTGTTCGAGCCTGAACTGGTGCTGCGGGCCTCGACGGGCCCCCTGGGCTGACCCCACGCCTCTCCGGCCCGAGGGCCGAACTTTCGTGCGCCTGCAAATGATCGCAAAATTCCAACAACTTGTTTAGTTCTTGCGTGAAGTGCATGGAAAAGCTACATTCGACTCATCGCCATCGACGACGAGGAGTTCCGTGGACACTGAAGTTCTGCGAGACGCGGCACCTGCCGGCACCCTGACCATGCCTGCGGGTGCGGGGTGGTGGCGCACGGCCGTCATCTACCAGGTATACGTGCGCAGCTTCGCGGACGGAGACGGCGACGGCACAGGCGACCTCGCAGGGGTGCGTTCGCGCCTCCCGTATCTGAAGAGCCTCGGCGTCGACGCGCTGTGGTTCACCCCCTGGTACCGGAGCCCGCTCGCCGATGGCGGCTACGACGTGCAGGACTACCGGCAGATCGACCCGAGGTTCGGCACGCTCGCCGAGGCGGAGCAGCTGATCGCCGAGGCTCTCGAGCTCGGCATCCGCACGATCGTCGACATCGTCCCCAACCACATCTCGGATCAGCATGAGTGGTTCCAGCAGGCGCTCGCAGCAGGACCCGGCAGCCCCGAACGCGAGCGCTTCTGGTTTCACCCCGGCCGTGGCGAGCACGGTGACGGCATCCCGACGAACTGGGTGTCGAGCTTTCAGGGCGAGACCTGGTCGCGCACGCAGAACCCGGATGGCACCGACGGCGAGTGGTACCTGCACCTGTTCACCCCCGAGCAGCCGGATCTGAACTGGAACCACCCCGACGTTCGTCGCGAGCACGAAGACGTCCTCCGCTTCTGGTTCGACCGTGGGGTCGCAGGCGTGCGCATCGATTCCGCAGCGCTCCCGGTCAAGGATCAGGCGTTGCCCGACCTCCCGCCCGGCGGTGCGCCGACCATCGGTCACCCCCACATCGATCGCGACGAACTGCACGAGATCTACCGCGAGTGGCGCGCCGTCGCGGATGAGTACGACGGGGAGCGGGTGCTCGTCGGCGAGGTGTGGCTCGACGACGCCGAGCGCTTCGCCCGCTACCTGCGCCCTGGTGAGATGCACACCGCGTTCAACTTCGGGTTCATGACGCAGCCGTGGAGTGCCAGGGCGATGCGCGAATCCATCACCCGCACGCTCGCGGAGCACGAGCCCGTCGGGGCTCCCGCGACCTGGGTGCTCTCGAATCACGACATCACTCGACCGGTCACGCGATACGGGCAGGCCGACTCCTCGTTCGCGTTCGAGCGAAAGCGGTTCGGAACTCCCACGGATACGGCGCGAGGAGCTCAGCGAGCCCGTGCCGCGGCGCTGCTGGTGGCCGCGTTGCCCGGAAGTCTCTACATCTATCAGGGCGACGAGCTCGGGCTTCCCGAGGTGGAGCTGCCCTTGGAGGCGATCGAGGACCCCATGCACTTCCGCTCTGGCGGGGTCGATCCGGGGAGGGACGGATGCCGGGTGCCGCTGCCGTGGGCCGGAACGTCCTCCCCCTATGGCTTCGGAGGCACCCCGTGGCTTCCGCAGCCGGATGGCTGGGCAGGGCTCACAGTCGAAGCGCAGGATGCCGACCCCGGTTCGACCCTGAACCTCTACCGCTCCGCGATCGCGCTGCGCCGCAGTGTCGACGATCTCGCCGGCAGCGACCTCGAGTGGCTCGAACTCGGCGCCGACGTGCTCGCGTTCCGCCGCGGCGACGGCACGGTCAGCATCACCAACCTCGGAGCCGTGCCGGTGCCGTTGCCCGCACACCACGAGGTGCTTCTCGCCAGTGCGCCTCTCGACGCACTGCTGCCCCCGGACTCCACAGCCTGGCTCGCGCTCCGAGCCGATTCCGAGCGCTCGCCCCGAGCGCGGACGTAGCCCTGCACCACCCGATCAGCACCACATGGAAGGACAGACAATGAAGTCACCAACGAAGGCCATGGTCGCCGGCATCGCCGTGCTCGCGACGGTCGGCGCCCTCGCCGGATGTACGTCGAGCGGCGAAGGCGACAACGCCGACGGCAAGCTCGAGCTGCGCGTCGCGACGTTCCCCCCGGGAGCGGACGCTGCTGCCTATGAGGCGTTCGCCGCTCAGGAGAAGCAGTTCGAGAAGGAGCACCCGGACATCGACATCATCGGTGTCGAGTACGAGTGGGAGGGGCCGACCTTCGCCGTGCAGCTCGCCGGCGGCAGCCTGCCCGACGTGTTCACGGTGCCGTTCACCGACTCCAAGACGCTGCTCGAGAACGGGCAGCTCATGGATGTCACCGATGCGATCGAGGAACTCGGCTACACCGACAAGTTCAATCCGATCATCCTCGACGGCGTGACCGGCGCCGACGGGAAGATCTACGGCTTCCCGCGACAGGCGTATGCGGCGGCGCTGCACTACAACCGCGACCTGTTCGAGCAGGCGGGGCTCGACCCGGACAGCCCGCCGGAGACGTGGGACGAGATCCGCGAGGCCGCCAAGAAGATCACGGACGCCACCGGCAAGGCCGGCTACGCGCAGATGGCGATCAACAACACCGGCGGATGGCAGCTCACCTCGCAGACCGTGGCCCGCGGCGGCCGCACGCAGACGGACGCCGGTGATGGCTCGGCGGAGTCGACGATCGACAACGAGGCCACCAAGGCAGCGCTGCAGTTCCTTCACGACGTGAAGTGGGAGGACAACGCCTTCGGGTCGAAGGTCGACCTCGACTGGGGAACCATCAACCAGGAGTTCGCGGCCGGCAACATCGGCATGTACACCTCGGGCTCCGACATCTACACCGCGCTCGTCCGCGACTTCGGCATGGACTCGGACATCTACGGCATGACCGTGGTGCCGATGGAGGGCAACGACCCCGGCACCCTCGGCGGCGGCGACATCGCGGTGATCAGCCCCACGGTCGACGACGCGACCAAGGACGCTGCGGTGACCTGGATCGACTGGTACTACATGCAGAAGCTGATGGACAAGGACGCTGCCGTGCTCGACGCCAAGACCCTGAACGAGTCGGGCCAGGCCGTGGGAACGCCGTTGCTGCCGGTGCTCAGCCGTGAGCTGTACGACGAGTCGCAGGAGTGGATCGCCGACTACATCAACGTTCCGGTCGAGCAGATGGCGCCGTTCAGCGACCGCATCTGGGACCAGACGCCGGTGGGCGAGCCGAAGGTCAAGACGCAGGAGGTCTACGCCCTCCTCGACACCGTCGTGCAGAAGGTGCTCACCGACCAGAACGCCGACATCGCGGCTCTGCTCACCCAGGCGCAGGCCGATGCGCAGGCGAAGCTCGACGAGTAACGCTTCATGACGATGACGCTCTCCGAGCAGCGGGCGGCGGTGGACCACTCTCCGCCGCCCGCTGTGCGCCGAACCCGTCGCCGCTCGCCACTCACGTGGTACCGCGGCGGCGGGGTCGCGAACCTCCTGTTCGTGCTCCCGATGCTGTTCGTGTTCGTGTTCTTCTCGTGGTCACCGATCGTGCAATCGGTGATCATGAGTCTGCAGAAGACCAACCTGATCGTCTCCGAATGGGTCGGCTTCGACAACTACCTCGCGGTGATAGGCGACCCCGAGCTCGGCCGGGCCGTGATCAACACGCTGTGGTTCGCCGTGCTCGCCCTGCTCTTCGGGTTCCCGTTGCCGCTGCTGATGGCTGTGCTGATGAGCGAGGTGCGCCGCGGCAAGGGCATCTACTCCGCGCTCGCCTACCTGCCCGTCGTGATCCCGCCTGTGGTCGCGGTGCTGCTGTGGAAGTTCTTCTACAGCGCCGACCCGTCCGGTGTGTTCAACACCGTGCTCGGCTTCGTGGGCATCCCGCCGCAGCCGTGGATCCAGGACGCCGTCCAGGCCATGCCCTCGCTCGTGCTGGAGGCCACCTGGGCCGGCGCCGGTGGGTCGATCATCATCTACCTCGCCGCGCTCCTGGGCGTGCCACCCGAGCTGTATGACGCGGCCGAGGTCGACGGCGCCGGCATCTGGAAGAAGGTCTGGCATGTCACGTTGCCGCAGCTGCGCGGCATCCTCTTCATCATGCTGATCCTGCAGGTGATCGCGACCGCGCAGGTCTTCCTCGAGCCGTTCCTGTTCACCGGCGGCGGCCCAGCGGGAGCGACCAAGACCGTGCTGCTGTACATCTACGACAAGGCCTTCCGGAACAGTCTCGGTGGCGACTACGGCGAGGCGACAGCCGTCTCGGTGCTGCTCGCGATCGTCCTCGCCATCCTCTCCTGGCTGTACTTCAAGCTGACCGACCGTTGGAGCACGACGTGAGCCTCACCACCCGCCTCTCGACCCGTGCCGCCGAGAAGGCGGCGGAGAAGGCCGCTGATCGTGTGGGGGACCGCACCGTCATCTCCGACTCCGAGCGTCGGCGCCCCGGAATCCGGTTCGGGATGTCGTTCACCCATGTGTTCCTCGCGGTGGGATTGGTCGTCGCGGGCCTCGGCCCGATCCTGTGGCTGGCCAAATCTGCCGTGACGCCGACGCAGGACACCCTGCAGCAGCCCTTCGCGCTGTGGCCGAACGGCATCGACTGGGAGAACCTGTCGACCGCATGGAACGACATCCACATCGACCAGTACTTCTTCAACACGGTGATCATCGCGCTCGGCGCCTGGTTCGTGCAGGTGTTCATCGCGACGACCGCGGGCTACGCGCTCTCGGTGCTGCGTCCGAAGTACGCGCCGGTGTTGAACGCGCTGGTGCTGGCGACGCTGTTCATCCCGGGGATCGTGCTGCTGGTGCCGCTGTATCTGACGATCGTGCATCCGCCGCTGCTGGGAGATGTGAGCCTGCTCAACAACTACCTCGCGGTCTGGCTGCCGATGGGGGCCAACGCGTTCAACATCCTGTTGGTCAAGCGCTTCTTCGATTCGCTCCCGCGCGAGGTGTTCGAGGCCGCGCGCACCGATGGGGCCGGTCCCTTCCGGCTGTTCTGGTCGATAGTGCTGCCGATGTCGAAGCCGATCCTGGGTGTGGTCTCGGTCTTCGCGATCATCGCGGCATGGAAGGACTACCTGTGGCCCATGCTGGTGCTGCCCGATCCCGCCGTGCAGCCGCTGTCGGTGCGTCTTCCCGCGGTGCAGTCGCAGACCGAGCTCGACGTGTTCCTTGCCGCTCTCGCCATCGCGACGCTCATCCCGATCGCGATGTTCCTGATCTTCCAGTCGGTGTTCCTGCGTTCGGCCGGACTCGGGGGAGCGGTGAAGGGGTAGAGGCTCGGCGGACTCAGGCGGGTGGCGCGGGCGGGTACAGGGCGTCGATCAGGGCACCCATGATGCCGGGCATGTCTACGGTGGGGTCGATCATCCACTGCAGCTGGAGCCCGTCGGATGCGGCCTGGATCACGCGGGCGAGGGTGTCGGGGTCGAGTGCGGAGCGCCGCTCCTCGGTGCCGAAGTTGTCGGCGATGGATTCGCGCAGGCGCGCGCTACGGTCGAGGAAGTAGCCGTGGGCAGGATGCTTCGGGTCTGCGGCATCCACCGAGAGACGTGAGAACAGGGCGACGAGCCCCGGGACCTCGGTGTTGTGGCGGATCACGTCGATGAAGGCGGTCCGAGCTTCGGTGTCGCTGAGACCGGCGGGATCCAGCCCGTCGTGTTCATCGCGTTTGCGGAGCACCTCGGTGAAGAGCTCCTCCTTGGAGCCGAAGTAGTGCAAGAGGGCAGCGGGGGTGACGCCGACGACCTCGGCGATCTCCTTGAGCGAGGCGTTCTGATACCCCTTGCGCCCGATCACGTCGAGGGCGCTCTCGAGGATCTCCTCGCGTCGCGCCACGCCCTTCGCATACGAACCTCGTGTTGCCATGCCTCGACCCTAATCCTGAATACCGTTTGGAATCTAATACTGAAGGGCATATGGTTTTCGCAAGGACATCGACGTCGCCCGCGAAAGGAACACAATGACCGAGAACTCGGCTTCCGACCTCACCCTCGAGGAGAAGGCGTCGCTCACCAGCGGTGCGGACTTCTGGACCACGAAGGCCATCGACCGCGTGGGCATCCCGTCGGTGATGATGACCGACGGCCCGCACGGCCTGCGCAAGCAGTCCGGTGCCACCGACCACCTCGGTCTCGCCAGCAGCGTCCCGGCCACCTGCTTCCCTCCGGCGGTCGGCATCGGCTCGTCGTTCGACCCCGAGATCATCGAGCGCGTCGGCGCCGCGATCGGCGTGGAAGCAGCGATCGAGAACGTCGCGGTCGTGCTCGGCCCCGGCATCAACATCAAGCGCTCGCCGCTGTGCGGACGCAACTTCGAGTACTTCTCCGAAGACCCCATCGTGTCCGGCATCCTCGGTGCCGCCTCCGTGCGCGGCATCCAGTCGAAGGGTGTCGGCACCTCGCTCAAGCACTTCGCGGCGAACAACCAGGAGTTCGACCGCATGCGTGCGAGCTCGGACGTCGACCCGCGCCCGCTGCGTGAGATCTATCTGCGCGGATTCGAGCGCGTCGTGAAGGACGCCTCGCCCTGGACCGTCATGTGCTCGTACAACAAGCTCAACGGGGTCTGGACGTCGGAGGACCCGTGGCTGCTCACCAGCGTGCTGCGCGACGACTGGGGCTTCGACGGCCTCGTCGTCTCGGACTGGGGCGCCGTGAACGACCGTGTCGTCGGTGTGGCGGCAGGCCTCGATCTGGAGATGCCCGCCTCGGGCGGACGCACGGATGCTCAGCTCGTCGCAGCCGTCCGGGCAGGAACCCTCGATGAGAGCGTGCTCGACACCGCCGCCGACCGTGCCATCGAGCTCGTGCGCAAGGCCGGCGAGCGTCCGTCCGTGGCAGGGCCGCTCGACGTCGACGCGCATCATGCACTCGCCCGCGAGGCGGCCGGCCGCTCGATCGTGCTGCTGAAGAACGAGGGTTCGCTGCTCCCGCTCGCCGCCGACCAGAAGGTCGCCGTGATCGGTGCGTTCGCGACCGAGCCGCGATTCCAGGGCGCCGGTTCGTCGCTGATCAACCCGACGCGTGTCGACAAGGCCCTCGACGAGCTGCGCGCCGTCGGTGGCGACAACGTCTCCTACGCTGCGGGCTTCGCGGTCGAAGGCGGCACCATCGCGACATCCGGGCGCACGGCCTCGGACCTCCGGTCCGAGGCCGTCAGTGTTGCCGGCGAGGCGGACGTGGTCGTGCTGTTCCTCGGCCTCCCTGCCGCGGAGGAGTCGGAGGGCTTCGATCGCGACCACATCGATCTGCCGGCCGAACAGCTGGCCGTGCTCGACGCCGTGCTCGAGGTGAACTCCCGCGTCGTGGTCGTGCTCTCCAACGGTGGCGTGGTCGCCCTGCCCTTCGCCGACCGCGTGCCGGCGATCGTCGAGAGCTGGCTGCTGGGCCAGGCCGGAGGCAGCGCCGTGGCCGACGTGCTCTACGGCGCGGTGAACCCCTCCGGTAAGCTCACCGAGACCGTGCCGGTGCGGCTTTCGGACAACCCCTCCTTCGGCAACTTCCCGGGTGAGTTCGGACATGTCCGCTACGGAGAGGGCCTGCTGGTCGGCTACCGCTGGTACGACGCGAAGGGGCTCGAGGTGACCTTCCCGTTCGGCCACGGACTCTCGTACACGACGTTCGAGTACGGCACCGCGACAGCCGAGGTCCGAGGCGACGGCGACGTCGTCGTGCAGGTGGGCGTCACCAACTCCGGTGACCGCGACGGCCGCGAGGTCGTCCAGGTCTACGTGGCCCCGGAGCAGTCGATCGTGCAGCGCGCACCGCGCGAGCTCAAGGCATTCGCGTCGGTCGCGCTCGCCGCGGGCGAGACCCGCACGGTCGAGCTCGTCATTCGCCGCGAAGACCTCGCCTACTGGGACATCCGCGTCGACCGCTGGGTCGTCGAGGGCGGTGCCTATGCCGTCGAGGTGGCCGCTTCCAGCCGTGACATCCGCTCGACCGCGTCCGTCGAGATCTCGGGCGACGAGGTGCATCAGGAACTGACCATGAACTCCTCGATCGGAGACCTGATCGCGCACCCGGTCGCCGGCCCCATCGTGCAGCAGGCACTGGGCGGTCTGATGGACGGTCTCGGCGGCGATGCGGCGGCAGCCACGATGATGCCGAACGACGACGCGATGCAGAAGATGATGGCGTCCTTCCCGATCGGTCGGCTCGCCGGGTTCCCAGGGCTCCCGGTGGACTTCGAGCAGATCGAGCAGCTGATCGCCGCGGCGAACGCGGACGGTTCCGCAGCGGGCTGATCGCTGACCCCGGTCGCCCCTCGCAGACGAAGCTCCCTCCTCGCACCCATGGCGGGGAGGGGGCTTCGGCGATCCGAGCAGTCAGCCGTGAGGGACGAAGCGCTCCGGCGCGTGGGCCGCAGCCACGATCGCGCGCAGGCCTTCCAGCGTCGACGGAACAGCACCGAGCGCCCGCGCCTGGACGAGGACGTTGCCGAGAGCCGTCGCTTCGACAGGGCCCGCCAGTACCGGCAGTCCGGTGCGGTCGGCCGTGGCCTGGCAGAGCAGGCGATTGAGCGACCCGCCTCCGACGAGGTGGATGCTGTCGAGCTCGCGCCCCGACAAGTCGGCAGCGGCCTGGACCGCGCGGGCGAAGGCGGCAGCTATCGATTCGACGATGGTCCGCGCGAACGCGGGCCTCGTGGTCGGTGCCGCATCGCCGAGGAGCGCTGCGATCCGTGCCGGCATGTCTCCCGGCGCGCTGAGCGTGGGATCGTCGGCATCGAAGATCGGCACGGGGCCCACGACTTCGGATGCGGCCGAGAGCAGCTGAGACAGATCGATGCTCTCGCCGTCTTCGGACTCCCACGCCCGCACGGTCTCACTGAGCAGCCAGAGTCCCGTGACGTTGTGGAGGAACCGGTAGCGGGCGTCGACTCCGCGCTCATGCGTGAAGTTCGCCTCGCGTGCAGCGTCCGTCAGCACCGGCTCGGTCAGCTCCACTCCCACCAGGCCCCAGGTGCCGCAGGAGATGTACGCCGAACGCGGGGTCGAGAGCGGTGCCGCGACGACGGCGGAGGCCGTGTCGTGTGAGCCGACGGCGATCACCGGCAGCGCTTTGCCGACTCGTGCGACGAGCTCAGGGCGCAGGACGCCGATCGTCGTGCCCGGATCGATCAGCCGCGGCAGAACCCTCGACGGAATGTCGAGCCGGTCTGCCAGCTCCGTGTCCCATTCGCCGTCCATGACGCCGAGAAGACCGGTGGTCGAGGCGTTCGTGCGCTCGGCCACAGCGGATCCGGTGAGCAGGAAAGCGATGAGGTCGGGGATCAGGAGGGCGGTGTCGGCCTCGGCGAGACGTTCGTCGACGCGGTACTGGTACAGCGTGTTGAAGGGCAGGAACTGCAGTCCGTTGCGGCCGTACAGCTCGGTGAACGGGGCGATGGCGTGCACCTCGTCGACGCCTCGCGATGTGCGGTCGTCGCGGTAGTGGAAAGGCTCGGCGAGGAGTTGACCGTCATGCAGCAGGCCGTAGTCGACTGCCCAGGAGTCGATTCCGATGCTCTCGATGTTCGGTTCGCGGCGCACAGCCTCGCTGAGTCCATCGACGACGTGCTCGTACAGGGCCCCGAAGTCCCAGTGCAGGCCGTCCTCGCGTTCGACGGGACCGTTCGGGAAGCGCGACACCAGCTCGAGCTCGAGGGTGCCGTCGCCGACCCGCCCGATCATCACGCGCCCACTGGTCGCGCCGAGATCGACGGCCGCGACCGCGCGGGCGCTCATCGCAGGAACGCCGCGGCGACGCCGGAATCGACCGGGATGTGCAGACCTGTCGTGCGGCTGAGCTCGGGACCGGTGAGCACGTAGACGGCGTCGGCGACGTTCTCCGGGACGACCTCGCGCTTGAGGATCGTGCGGTTCGCGTAGTACTGACCGAGGTCTTCTTCGGCGACACCGTAGGTCGCAGCGCGGTTCGCACCCCAGCCGGAGGCGAAGATACCGGAGCCGCGGACCACGCCGTCGGGGTTGATGCCGTTCACACGGATACCGTACTCGCCGAGCTCGACCGCGAGCAGCCGTACCTGGTGGGCCTGGTCGGCCTTGGTGGCGGAGTAGGCGATGTTGTTGGGACCTGCGAAGACCGAGTTCTTCGACGAGATGTAGATGATGTCGCCGCCGAGCTTCTGGTCGATGAGCACGCGGGCGGCAGCCTTCGACACGAGGAACGATCCCTTCGCCATCACGTCGTGCTGCAGATCCCAGTCCTTCTCCGTGGTCTCCAGCAGCGGCTTCGACAGCGAGAGGCCGGCGTTGTTGACCACGAGGTCGACGCCCCCGAAAGCGAGCACCGCCTGGTTCAACGCCGCCTGGACCGCCTCGGCGTCGGCGACGTTCGCGGCTACGCCGATCGCGACGTCGGTGCTGCCGAGCTCGGCGGCCGCGGCCTGCGCCTTTTCGAGGTCGAGATCTGCCACCACGACGCAGGCGCCCTCAGCGGCGAGACGGGTGGCGATGGCCTTGCCGATGCCGGACGCGGCACCCGTGACGAAGGCGATGCGCCCCTGGTGCGACTTCGCCTTCGGCATCCGCTGCAGCTTGGCCTGTTCCAGCGCCCAGTACTCGATGTCGAACTTCTCCGCATCCGAGATCGGCGAATAGGTCGACAGGGCCTCGGCGCCGCGCATCACGTTGATCGCGTTCACGTAGAACTCGCCGGCGACGCGGGCCGTCTGCTTGTTCGCGCCGTAGGAGAACATGCCGATGCCGGGGACCAGCACGATCAGGGGATCGGCACCGCGGATCGCGGGCGACTCGGCCGTCGCGTGCGCGTCGTAGTAGGCCTGGTAGTCGGTGCGGTACTGCTCATGCAGCTCGTGCAGGCGCGCGACCTGCTCCTCGGCGGATGCCGTGGCCGGCAGGTCGAGGATCAGAGGCTTGACCTTGGTGCGCAGGAAGTGGTCGGGGCAGCTGGTGCCGAGAGCGGCAAGGGTCGGGGCCTGCTCAGAGGCCAGGAAGTCGAGGACCACGTCGGCGTCGGTGAAGTGTCCGATCATCGGCTTGTCGGTCGAGGCGATGCCTCGGATGGTGCCGGCGAGGGCTGCAGCGCGCTCACGGCGCTCGGTCACGGGGAGCGCCTCGAAGCCCGAGCGGATGCCGCCGAACGGGTCGGCCTTGCCGTGCTCGGCGATGTACGCGGCCGCGGTGTCGATGATCCAGAGGGAGTTCGCCTCTGCCTCCTCCGAGGTGTCGGCCCACGCGGTGATGCCGTGTCCGCCGAGAATGCAGCCGATCGCCTGCGGGTTCTGCTTCTTGATCTCGGCGATGTCGAGTCCGAGTTGGAAGCCGGGCCGACGCCACGGCACCCAGGCCACCTTCTCGCCGAAGATCTTCGCCGTCAGCGCTTCGCCGTCGGCCGCGGTGGCGATCGCGATGCCCGAGTCGGGGTGCAGATGGTCGACGTGCGCGGCGTCGACGAGGCCGTGCATGGCGGTGTCGATCGAGGGGGCGGCGCCACCCTTGCCGTGCAGGCAGTAGTCGAACGCGGCGACCATCTCGTCTTCGCGGTCGAGGCCCGGGTAGACGTCGACGAGCGCACGCATGCGGTCGAGGCGCAGCACGGCGAGACCGCTCTCGGTCAGGGTGCCGAGGTCTCCGCCCGAGCCCTTCACCCAGATCAGCTCGACGGGCCGGCCTGTGACGGGATCGGTCTCGGTGCCCTTGGCTGAGGTGTTCCCGCCGGCGTAGTTGGTGTTCTTCGGGTCGGCGCCGAGGCGGTTCGACCGGGCGATCAGAGCGGCGGCGGTGGCGTTGGTCATGACTCTCCAAGACAGGGGCGATGCACACGACCGTGTGCACTCGTGCTGTTACTTCATGTGAAAGATAACATGAACCGACGTCGAGCGGGAAGGGTGATGCGTGAGGGTCAGAGGATGTCGGCGATGTCCCGGAAGGCATCCAACCGCTCGTCGTCGGGGTCGAGCTCGGTGATCAGCACCGAGATCTCGTCGCGCTCGAGCCCGCGGGCCACAGACCGGCGCCCGAGTTTGCTGGAGTCGACGCACACCACCGTGGTGCCGGCGTTCGCGGCCATCGCCTGCTTGAGCTCCGCCTCTTCCACGGAGACCTCTGAGGTGCCGTCGGCGCTGTCGAGCGCGTCCGCCGAGGAGAAGAAGATGTCGAAGTAGACCGAACGCATGCTCCGGCGGGCGATCGGCCCGACGAGGCTTCCTGTGGTGGGCTCAGCGGTGCCACCGGAGATCACTGCGGTCACTCCGTCGAGAGGGTTCAGCAACTGGAACGACTCGAAAGAGTTGGTGTACGCAGCGAGTCCGCTGCGCGGCCCGATCGTCGACGCGAGCATATTGACCGTCGATGAGGCGTCGAGCGCGATGCTGCCCTGTTCGGGAACGAGCTGCAGGGCCTTGTCGGCGATCGCCCTCTTCGCGCTCGCCCTGATGGCCCGACGCGCATCGAACGGACGCGCTCGCGGTGCCGCCGTCGCTCCGCCCCGTACTCGCCGCACCCGCCCCTCGGCTTCCAGCTCGAGCAGGTCGCGACGGATGGTCATCGAGGAGACGGCGAAGAGCTCGGCGGCCGCCTCGATCATGACGCCCTGGGGTCCGTTCGCCAGTTCGACGAGTTCGTCTCGACGTCGTTGTGCCTCGAGATTGCCGGAAAGAGCCATGGGAGGAATCTATCCGGTGTGCACGACGAGGTGAGCCGTACGGTGCGCAGTCCCCACGGTGCGCGCTCATCTGAGCGGGTAGTGTCGCGTAGTGAGCGCCGCCGCTAGGCTCTGCTCATGCTCGGAATCACCACTGAACCTCTTCTCGGCCGCGTCGCCTTCGTCACGGGCGGTGCGCGAGGCCTCGGGTACGCCATGGCCGAGGCTCTGGCTGCGGCCGGGGCGGACATCGCCCTTCTCGATCGGCTCGACACCGTCGCCGATGCTGCCGAGACCCTGCAATCCGCAACAGGGCGGCGTTGCATCGGCGTCAATGTCGACGTCACCTCCGCATCATCCGTCGCCGCGGCCTTCGATGCCGCGTCAGGGCGCCTGGGGGTCGCCGATGTGCTCGTCAACAGTGCGGGCATCACGCTGGGCGCGCCTCTGCTCGACACCGACGTGGAGGACTGGCGGCGGGTGCTCGATGTGAACGTCACCGGCACGTTCGTCGCGAGCCGGGAGTTCGCGAGGCGGCACATCGATGCGGCGCGGGGAAACCCGGCCAGCATCGTGAACGTGTCGTCGATGTCGGCCTTCGCGGTGAACATCCCGCAGACGCAGGCCGCATACAACACATCGAAGGCCGCGGTCTCGATGCTCACCAAGAGCGCGGCGATCGAGTGGTGGCCGCACGGTATCAGGGTCAACGCGATCGCACCGGGATACTTCGCGAGCGACATGACGAGGGACTTCGTCGCCGCGAACCCCGAGATGGCCGACGACTGGGTGCGGCGCATCCCCGCAGGACGGATGGGGGAGCCCGAAGAGCTCGGCGACCTTCTGGTGTACCTCGCGAGCGAGCGGTCGAGCTACGTCGTCGGACAGAGCATCGTCATCGACGGCGGATACACCAGCGTGTGAGGGCCCGCCGGACCATAGGCTGAGAGGCATGCCCGAACTGCCCCTCGGCTCGGCGACCTTCCGAGCTGCCGCCGTCGACCTCGGCGGGTCCAGTGGTCGTGTCGTGAGCGCGACGGTGGATGGGGGGAGTCTGCGGATCGATGGGGTGCACCGGTTCCGCAATCGTGCGTTCACCGATGAGCTCGGACTGCGGTGGGACGCGCAGCGGCTGTATCGCGATGCGGTCGCCGGGCTGAGGTCGCTGCGAGCGGACGGCTCGGCCTTCGACAGCGTCGGAGTCGACGCATGGTCGGGCGACTACGGGCTGCTCGCCTTCGATGGCCTCCTCGACGCGCCGTTTCATCAGCGCGACTCGCGCACCGACCGCAGCTTTCCCGTCGTCGACGCGGTCCTTCCCGCCGCCGACGCCTTCCGGGAGACCGGCGTCACCGCCCTTCCGATCATGACGATCTACCAGCTGATGGCCGACCAGGAGGCGGGACGCCTCGACACCGTGCGCCGGATGCTGCTGATGCCCGACCTCCTCGCCCACTGGCTCGGTGGGGATGAGGTGGCGGAGGCGACGAACGTCTCCAGCACCGGCCTCGCGCTGCCCTACGGTCGGGGCTGGGATGCGCGCCGGATCGGTGCACTGGGTCTCCCGCCGCGGATCTTCCCCGAGACGGTCGCGCCCGGCACGATCACGGGGCGCGT
>JBOGEI010000020.1:0-30424 GCA_050701935.1 Microbacterium sp. | reverse complement strand
CACCAGCATGGCGAACAGCACCGTCGAGAAGCTGACCCCGACCCGGGTCAAGCTCAGCATCACGGTCACCCCGGACGACCTCAAGCCCAGCATCGCTCACGCGTACGAGCACATCGCTCAGGACGTCCAGATCCCCGGCTTCCGCAAGGGCAAGGTCCCGGCCCCGATCATCGACCAGCGCATCGGCCGCGGCGCCGTCATCGAGCACGCCGTCAACGAGGGGCTCGACAAGTTCTTCCGCGACGCGACGGTCGAGCACAAGCTGCGCGTCGTCGGCCGCCCGGCCGCCGACATCACGCAGTGGCCGAACGAGAAGGACTTCTCCGGCGACCTGCTCGTCGACATCGAGGTGGACGTGCGCCCCGAGATCGAGCTGCCCTCCTACGACGGCATCACCGTGACGGTCGACGCCATCGAGGCCGACGAAGCCGCCCTCGATGCAGAGCTCGACAACATGCGTGCTCGTTTCGGAACGCTCATTCCGGTCGACCGTCCCGCCGCCAAGGGTGACTTCGTCGAGCTCGACCTCGTCGCCACGATCGACGGCGCCGAGATCGACCGCGCCGAGGGCGTCTCGTACGAGATCGGCTCGGGCGAGCTGCTCGAGGGGATCGACGACGCGATCGAATCGCTCACCGCGGGTGAGGACACCACGTTCCGCTCCGCTCTCGTGGGCGGCGACCACGCCGGCTCCGAGGCCGAGGTCTCCGTGACCGTCAAGGCTGTCAAGGAGCGCGAGCTCCCCGAGGCCGACGATGACTTCGCTCAGATCGCGAGCGAGTTCGACACGATCGCAGAGCTCCGCGAGAGCCTCGCCGAGCGCGTCGCCCAGCAGGGTGTGTTCACGCAGGGCTCCGCTGCACGCGACAAGCTGGTCGAGACGCTCCTCGAGCAGATCGAGATCCCCGTCCCGCCGCAGCTCATCGAAGACGAGGTGCACAACCACCTCGAGGGCGAAGGCCGTCTCGAGGACGACGTGCACCGCGCCGAGGTCACCGAGGCGAGCGAGAAGCAGTTCCGCACGCAGGTGCTGCTCGACACGATCGCCGAGCAGGCCGACGTGCAGGTCTCGCAGGAGGAGCTCAGCCAGTACCTCATCCAGTCGGCTTCGCAGTACGGCATGGCTCCGCAGGAGTTCGTCGAGGCGCTGCAGTCCTCGAACCAGCTTCCCGCGCTCGTCGGTGAGGTCGCCCGCAACAAGGCTCTCGCCGTCGCGCTGGGCAAGGTGAAGGTCGTGGACAGCAACGGCAAGCCTGTCGACCTGTCCGACTTCATCGTCACCGACGACGAGGCCGAGACCGCTGAGGCTGAGGCTGAAGAGAAGCCGGCCAAGAAGGCTCCGGCCAAGAAGCCGGCTGCCAAGAAGGCTCCGGCGAAGAAGGCCGACGACGCCGAAGCGGCCGAGAAGCCTGCGGCGAAGAAGCCTGCCGCCAAGAAGGCTCCGGCCAAGAAGGCGGCCGACAAGGCCGAGTGATCGGACACGATCCAGTGAAGAGGGCGGATGCTGCGGCATCCGCCCTCTTTTCTTTCTAGGGAGAGCGCACTGATGAAGAGCTGGGATGAGCGCATCGAGGCCGTGTGGGCCGATGCCAGCGGAGAAGAAGTAGGCGACGAGACGATCGCCCTGATCGACAGCCTCGCTGCTGAGCGCGGCACCGAGGACGCGCGCGCGGAGTTCGTGCGCGCGGGTGCCCGGGATTCAGCAGGTCGGCCGGCGGAGGCCGTGGAGCTGTATCGACGTGCACTCGTGCTGGGACTCGACGACGAGCATCGGCCGCAGTGCGTGATCCAGATGGCGAGCTCGTTGCGGAATCTCGGTCGCTACGACGAAGCCCTCGCCGTGGTCGTCGCCGAGGAGGAGCTGTCGACAGAAGGTCCCTACCGTGACGCGGTCGCCGCCGTCCACGCACTCATCCTCGCGAGCGCCGGACATCCGGCCCAGGGCCTTTCGGTCGCGCTGCTGGCCCTGGTTCCCCATCTCCCGCGCTACCACCGGTCGATGACGGCCTACGCGCTCGAGATCGCGGATGCCGACACCTGATATGCCGACGGCGAACACGGCCTGGGCGCCGCGTTGACGCCGGTAGATTCGAATCACTGAAACACGGAATCAGGAGCTGACATGGCTGCAGAACCCCTCGTCGCAACGAGCGTCTTCGACAGACTGCTGAAAGATCGCATCATCTGGCTGGGCTCAGAGGTGCGCGACCAGAACGCCAACGAGATCTGCGCGAAGATCCTTCTTCTCGCTGCAGAAGACTCTGAGAAGGACATCTACCTCTACATCAACTCGCCCGGCGGTTCCATCACCGCAGGTATGGCGATCTACGACACGATGCAGTTCGTGCCGAACGACATCGTCACGGTCGGGATCGGCATGGCCGCATCGATGGGGCAGCTGCTGCTGACCAGCGGCACCAAGGGCAAGCGCTACATCACGCCGAACGCCCGCGTGCTCCTGCACCAGCCCCACGGTGGCTTCGGTGGTACGTCGAGCGACATCCAGACCCAGGCGCAGCTCATCCTCTCGATGAAGAAGCGTCTGGCGGAGATCACGGCAGGGCAGACCGGAAAGTCTGTCGAGCAGATCAACGAAGACGGCGACCGCGACCGCTGGTTCACGGCGGAAGAGGCACTCGCCTATGGCTTCGTGGACCACATCCGCGAGCACGCCAGCGACGTCGCCGGTGGCGGCGGCACCGCGGACGCCGCAGAGTAATCCGGATTCGAAAGGACATCATGCACACCCCCACTTTCCAATCCGCAGGAAACCTTCCTTCCAGCCGTTACGTGCTGCCGCAGTTCGAGGAGCGCACGGCGTACGGCTTCAAGCGGCAGGACCCGTACAACAAGCTCTTCGAAGACCGCGTCATCTTCCTGGGCGTCCAGGTCGACGATGCGTCGGCGGATGACGTGATGGCGCAGCTGCTCGTGCTGGAGAGCCAGGACGCCGAGCGCGACATCACGATGTACATCAACTCGCCCGGTGGCTCGTTCACCGCGATGACGGCGATCTACGACACGATGCAGTACGTCGCGCCGCAGATCCAGACGGTCGTGCTCGGACAGGCGGCCTCTGCGGCATCCGTGCTGCTTGCCGCCGGTGCGCCGGGGAAGCGCCTGGCGCTGCCGAACGCCCGAGTGCTGATCCACCAGCCCGCGATGGGCGAAGCGGGTCAGGGACAGGCGTCCGACATCGAGATCCAGGCGGCGGAGATCCTCCGCATGCGCACCTGGCTCGAAGAGACGATGGCCAAGCACACCGGCAAGCCCGTCGAGCAGATCAACCGCGACATCGACCGCGACAACATCCTCTCCGCTGCGCAGGCACTGGAGTACGGCATCGTCGATCAGGTGCTCACCTCGCGCAAGCGCGTCTGAGCACGTTCGATCAGGAAGGGCGCCCGTCATGATGACGGGCGCCCTTTCGTCGTCTCCGGCGAATGTGCACTCGCTTCCCACCCAGATGCGCATATGAGCAACTTGGTGCGCGAACGCAGGAATGGCCCTACGCTGGGGGAGGAAGGAGGATGCCGTGGAAGAAGATCTGCTCATGGTCCGCGTCGCCGAGCTGTACTACGACGAGGACAAGACACAGGACGAGATCGGCGGACTCCTCAAGATCTCCCGCTGGAAGGTCGGGCGTCTGCTGACGCAGGCCAAGGAACGCGGCATCGTGCGCATCGAGATCGTGCACCCTCGTGCGCGTCGTCTCGGCCTCGAACGGCTCCTCGTCGAGCGGTTCGGACTGACCGATGCGGTGGTCGTCCCCGCGCCCGACGGCGATGACGGCACGCTCGAGCGCGTCGCGCAGGCTGCGGCAGATTTCCTGACGGCGCTTCGACCGGTCCCTCGCACACTCGGCGTGAGCTGGGGGCGTACGCTCCGCGCTGTCGCCGAAGCGCTCCCGGACGGATGGGCGAGCGGTGTGACCGTCGTGCAGCTCAACGGGGGAGTGAGCCTGAACCGGCGCTCAGGTGGTGCTGCAGGACTCGCCGTCACGATCGCTCAGCGCGCCTCGGGCCAGGTCTCGCTCCTGCCGAGCCCCGCGATCCTGGAGCGCGTGGAGACCAAGCAGGCGATCGAGTCCGACCGCACGGTCGCCGCCGTTCTCGAAGAAGCCGCCGAGGCACAGGCGTTCCTGTTCACCGCCGGCCCCTGCGATGCTTCGTCCGCCCACGTCGAGAACGGCTACCTCAGTGTCGAGGACGTCGAAGAGCTCGCGCGTCGCGGTGCAGTCGGCGACGTTCTCGGCCGCTATGTCGACGCGGAGGGGAACATCGTCGACTCGCAGCTCGACGCACGTACGGTCGGCGTCTCGCTCGACCGACTGCGCGGAGCCGCCGGTGCGATCTTCGTCACGGCCGGCCCCGCCAAGCACGACATCGCACGCACAGTCGTGACCAGCGGCCTGTGCGGCGTTCTGGTGACCGATGAGACCACAGCACGAGCATTGTTGGAGGAACAGTGACGACCAAAGAACTCAGCCGCAGGACGGCGGTGGACGTTCTGGGCGGTGAGCCCGACGACGCCACGCTCCGGCGCTTCCTGCACGGGCTTCCCGGCGTGGACGCCGTCGGCCTCGAACAGCGCGCTGCCGGACTCGGTACCCGCTCGATCAAGACGACCTCGAAGGCCTGGGCGCTCGACACGATCATCAAGTTGATCGACCTGACCACGCTGGAAGGCGCGGACACACCGGGCAAGGTGCGCTCGCTCGTGGCGAAGGCCAAGAACCCGGATGCCGCTGACCCCTCGACTCCTCGGGTCGCCGCGGTCTGCGTCTACGGCGACATGGTCGGCGACGCGGTCACCGCTCTCGGCGGCCTGCACGGCGACCCCGATGACGGACTGATCTCGGTCGCAGCCGTTGCCACGGCGTTCCCGAGCGGGCGCTCGTCTCTCGCGATCAAGCTCGCCGACACCGCGGAAGCGGTCGCCGCCGGAGCCGACGAGATCGACATGGTCATCGATCGGGGAGCGTTCCTCTCCGGGCGCTACGGCCTGGTGTACGACCAGATCTCCCAGGTGAAGGATGCCTGTCGTCGTGAGGACGGCTCTTACGCGTCCCTCAAGGTGATCCTGGAGACCGGTGAGCTGAACACCTACGACAACATCAAGCGCGCCTCCTGGCTCGGCATCCTGGCCGGAGGCGACTTCATCAAGACGTCCACCGGAAAGGTACAGCCCGCCGCGACGCTCCCGACGACCCTGCTCATGCTGGAGACCGTGCGTGACTGGCACCGCGGCACCGGCGAGAAGATCGGCGTGAAGCCGGCCGGTGGCATCCGCTCGTCGAAGGACGCGGTGAAGTACCTCGTCACCGTCGCCGAGACTGTCGGCGAGGAGTGGCTCCAGCCGCACCTCTTCCGCTTCGGCGCCTCCAGCCTCCTCAACGACGTGCTCCTGCAGCGTCAGAAGCTCAGCTCCGGCCACTACTCGGGCCCCGACTACGTCACGATCGACTGACGGGAAGACGAACATGTCATTTCTGGAATACGCTCCCGCACCGGAGTCCACCGCGGTCCTGAACCTCAAGGACAGCTACGGCCTGTTCATCGACGGCGAGTTCGTCGACGGCTCCGGCACGCCGTTCAACACCATTTCCCCGGCGACGGAGAAGCACATCGCCGAGATCTCCTCGGCCAGCGACGAGGATGTAGACCGTGCGGTCGCCGCCGCCCGTCGCGCCTACGAGAAGACCTGGTCGAAGATGAGCGGACGCGACCGCGGGAAGTACCTCTTCCGCATCGCCCGCCTCGTGCAGGAGCGTGCCCGTGAGCTCGCTGTCGCCGAGAGCCTCGATAACGGCAAGCCGATCAAGGAGAGCCGCGACGTGGACGTGCCGCTCGTCGCCTCCTGGTTCTTCTACTACGCGGGCTGGGCCGACAAGCTCGATCACGCAGGACTCGGCGCGAACCCCAGAGCTCTTGGCGTCGCCGGGCAGATCATCCCGTGGAACTTCCCGCTTCTGATGCTCGCGTGGAAGATCGCGCCCGCACTCGCCGCCGGAAACACGGTCGTGCTCAAGCCCGCCGAGACCACGCCGCTCACGGCGCTCATCTTCGCGGAGATCCTGCAGCAGGCCGACCTCCCGGCAGGAGTCGTGAACATCGTGACGGGCGCCGGCTCCACCGGGTCGACTCTCGTGCGTCACCCCGACGTCGACAAGGTCGCGTTCACCGGCTCGACCGGCGTCGGCCGCGACATCGCACGCGCCGTCGCCGGCACGAACAAGAAGCTGACGCTCGAACTCGGCGGCAAGGCAGCGAACATCGTGTTCGACGACGCCCCCATCGACCAGGCGGTCGAAGGCATTGTGAACGGGATCTTCTTCAACCAGGGACACGTGTGCTGTGCCGGAAGCCGTCTGCTGGTGCAGGAGTCGATCCACGACGAGGTCGTCGACCGGCTCAAGACGCGCCTGTCGACACTCCGTCTCGGCGACCCGCTCGACAAGAACACCGACATCGGCGCGATCAACTCCGCAGCCCAGCTCGCTCGGATCCGCGAGCTCAGCGACATCGGCGAGGCCGAAGGCGCAGAACGCTGGACGGCGGACTGCGCGATCCCGGAGCAGGGGTTCTGGTTCGCTCCGACGATCTTCACCGGCGTCGAGGCATCGCACCGCATCGCCCGCGACGAGGTCTTCGGCCCCGTGCTCTCGGTGCTCACGTTCCGCACCCCCGCCGAGGCGATCGCGAAGGCGAACAACACCCCCTACGGCCTCTCGGCAGGGATCTGGTCCGACAAGGGATCGCGCATTCTCGCGGTGGCCGATCGCCTGCGAGCAGGAGTCATCTGGGCCAACACCTTCAACCGCTTCGATCCGTCGAGTCCGTTCGGCGGCTACAAGGAGTCCGGGTTCGGCCGCGAGGGCGGCCGACAGGGGCTCACCGCCTACCTCAAGGGAGCCGCAGCATGAGCAAGCGACTGACCGTTCCGAAGACGTACAAGCTGGCGATCGGCGGGGCATTCCCGCGGAGCGAGTCCGGCCGCACGTACGAGGTGCTCACCGCCAAGGGCGCCTTCCTCGCGAACGCTGCGAAGGGCTCCCGCAAAGATGCCCGCGATGCAGTGGTCGCAGCTCGCGCCGCCGTCAAGGGCTGGTCGGGGGCGACCGCCTACAACCGCGGTCAGGTCCTGTACCGCGTGGCCGAGGTGCTCGAAGGTCGTCGCGCGCAGTTCATCGATGAGATCTCGGCGCAGGAGGGTGTGTCGTCCGCGGCCGCCGCCTCGCAGGTCGACGAAGCGATCGATCTCTGGGTCTGGTACGCCGGCTGGTGCGACAAGTACGCGCAGGTGGCGGGCAACGCGAACCCGGTCTCTGGTCCGTACTTCAACATCTCGGTTCCGGAGCCGACCGGTGTCGTGGCGATCGTCGCCCCGCAGGACTCGGCGCTGCTCGGCCTGGTGTCGGTCGTCGCCCCGGCCCTGGTAGCCGGGAACACGGTGGTCGTCGTCGCGAGCGAGCAGCACCCGCTCTCGGCCATCAGCCTCGCCGAGGTGCTGGCCACCAGTGATGTCCCCGGTGGCGTCGTGAACGTGCTGACGGGTTCGCCCGCGGAGATCGCCCCCTGGTTGGCCTCGCACCAGGACGTGAACGCTCTGGATCTCGCCGGTGCCGGCACCCTCGACTGGGTCGACATGCAGATCGCTGCGGCCGAGACGCTCAAGCGCGTGCTGACTCCCGGCGAGGTCGTGGCTTCTCCGGAACGGATCGGCGCCTTCACCGAGGTGAAGACCGTCTGGCATACCAAGAGCATGGTCTGATCGTCCGGCCGGTCTCGTGAAGGACCGGGAGCCGTCGCCTCGAACTGCGAGAAGCGAAGGCTGCCGGTCCTTCCCCATGTCACGACCCGACAGCGAGTCCGCGCCAATGCGGCCCGGTGTCGCATGCAGCGGTTAGGCTCGAAGGACGATCTCTGATCCCCCATAGGAGGACGCGCATGGCCCGCATCGGTGAAAGCGCTGACCTGTTCAAATGCTCTTTCTGCGGAAAGAGTCAGAAGCAGGTCCAGCAGCTCATCGCAGGTCCCGGCGTGTACATCTGCGACGAGTGCGTCGAGCTGTGCAACGAGATCATCGAGGAGCGGATGGCGGAGTCCTCCGCTGACGGCGTCGCGGAGTTCGAACTCCCCAAGCCTCGAGAGATCTTCTCGTTCCTCGAGGAGTACGTCGTCGGCCAGGAGCCTGCCAAGAAGGCGCTCGCTGTCGCGGTGTACAACCACTACAAGCGCGTCCGCGCACTCGGCACTCTGCAGACGGCAGAGCAGAAGGCCGAAGAGGTCGAGATCGCGAAGAGCAACATCCTGCTCATCGGCCCGACGGGCTGCGGCAAGACGTACCTCGCGCAGACTCTCGCGAAGCGCCTCAACGTCCCCTTCGCCGTCGCTGACGCCACGGCGTTGACCGAAGCGGGCTATGTCGGCGAAGACGTGGAGAACATCCTCCTCAAGCTCATCCAGGCCGCCGACTACGACGTCAAGCGTGCCGAGCAGGGCATCATCTACATCGACGAGGTCGACAAGATCGCCCGAAAGGCCGAGAACCCCTCGATCACCCGCGATGTCTCGGGTGAGGGTGTGCAGCAGGCGCTTCTGAAGATCATCGAGGGCACGGTCGCATCGGTGCCGCCGCAGGGCGGCCGCAAGCACCCGCACCAGGAGTTCCTGCAGATCGACACCTCGAACGTGCTGTTCATCGTGGCCGGAGCCTTCGCGGGCCTGGAGGACATCGTGTCCGCACGCGTCGGCAAGCACGGCATCGGCTTCGGCGCCCCGTTGCATGACAAGGGCAAGGACCTCGACCTGTTCAGTGAGGTGCTTCCCGAAGACCTGCACAAGTTCGGTCTGATCCCCGAGTTCATCGGAAGGCTGCCGGTCGTGACCTCCGTGTCACCGCTCGACCAGACCGCGCTCATCGAGATCCTGACCGGCCCGCGCAATGCGCTGGTGAAGCAGTACCAGCGCATGTTCGAGATCGATGGTGTCCAGCTCGAATTCGAAGACGATGCTCTGCGATCGATCGCCGATCTCGCCGTCGAGCGCAAGACCGGTGCTCGCGGACTCCGCGCGATCCTCGAAGACGTGCTCGGACCTATCATGTTCGAGATCCCGTCGGCAGAAGACGTTGCCAAGGTCATGGTGACTCGCGCGGCCGTCGACGAGGGCGCGCCTCCCACCATCGTGATGGAGCGCAAGCGCAAGAGCGCGTGAGCGCAGAGTCCGCTCCTTGAGCAGCGGCACGATCGGCGGGGGAATGGAACCCGGCGACTCTCAGGAGGATGCGGCTGCCCACACGCTCCTGGAGGAGACGGGCTCGATGGCAGACGAGCACATCGACCTCGGTGCGACATGGCGAACCTCGCCAACTGACGGGCGCGGTGCATGCGCCCTTGACGACCGTCAGGCGGTCGGCATGATGAGGTCGGTGCGCAGCTCTGCCGGCGTGGTGCTCGGGTCGGACACGTAGACCTCGATCCAGACGCCTCCGGGGCGGAGCCCCAGTGCAACCGAACGCTCGACGAGACCGGCCCACGCGCCGCCGAGTTCTTCGTAGGAGCCGAACAGAGTCGTCGCGACGGCGGGGACCGCAGGCAATGCAGACGCGACGATGACGCGCCCGCTCGCTGTGGGGATCGGGTTCTCCGGGGGAGTCTGCACGGGGAAGCCCAGTTCGAGATCGAAGACGCCCATCGGATCCCCGTGATAGACCGCGAGTGCCGGGCCGGTAGGGACGAGCACATCGCCGGCGAAGGTGAGGGCGATAGCCGAGTAGCCTGCATCGAAGGCTTCTTGGATGTCGGCCAGACGGATGCCGTCGTGGCGGATCACCGCGAGGGGGACGGCGTCGAGGTCGAGGCGGTCGGTGAGTCCGAAGGGTGCGTCGGGAAAAGCGTTCATGCGGTCAGCGTCTCATGACTCACGACTCGAGTCCACGGCGTCTCAGCAGTGGTTCGATCTCAGCATCGCGTCCGCGGAAGTCGCGGTAGGCCTCGAGCGGATCCTTCGAGCCGCCCACCGCGAGCAGACGCTGACGGAACCGGTCGCCGTTGCCCCGTGTCAGCCCACCGTTGTCGCGGAACCAGCCGACCGTATCGGCATCGAGCACCTCGCTCCAGATGTACGAGTAGTAGCCCGCGCTGTAACCGCCGGAGAAGACATGGGCGAAATAGGTCGATGAGTACCGGGTCGGCACGGCGGGGTCGTCCAGTCCGATGTCCGCCAGAGCGGCCGCCTCGAATGCGGCGACATCAGCGACCTCCTGGTCGGTGCCCAGCCGGTGCCAGGCCTGGTCCAGCCACGCCGCAGCCAGGTATTCGCTGGTCGCATGACCTTGATCGAAGGTCTCGGTCGCCCGGAGGCGCTCGATGATCGCGGGGTCGAGCGGAGCCCCGGTCTCATGGTGGCGGGCGTAGTTGTCGAGCACCTCAGGCCACAGGATCCACATCTCGTTCACCTGGCTCGGGAACTCCACGAAGTCGCGGAAGACATTCGTCCCGGCGAAGTGCGGGTACGTGACGGTCGCGAAGAGTCCGTGCAGAGCATGACCGAACTCGTGGAAGAGCGTGGTGACCTCGTCGAGGGTCAGCAGCGTCGGCTCTCCGTCGGCCGGAAGCGGCACGTTCAAGTTGTTGACGACGACAGCGGCTGTGCCGCGCAACCGCGACTGGCTAACGATCGCGTTCATCCAGGCCCCGCCACGCTTGGAGTCGCGGGTGTACAGATCGAGCACGTACAGGCCGACAGGCGAACCATCGGCATTGCTCACCTCGAATACGCGCGCGCCAGGGTGGTAGGCGGCGAGGTCTTCGCGCTCGGAGAAGGTGATGCCGTAGAGGCGGGTCGCCGCGAAGAAGACGCCGTCCTGCAGGACGCGCTCCGCCTCGAACCAGGGGCGCAGCGCGCTGGAGTCGATGTCGTAGCGCGCTGTGCGCACCCGTTCGGTGTAGAAGGCCCAGTCATGCGCTTCGACCGGGAACGGCACCGCCTCGGTCTCGTCGACGATCGCCTGGAGCGCAGCACGCTCGGTGCGGGCGTTGCGCGCTGACGGGGCAGCGAGGCGACGGAGCATCTGCTCGACGGCATCCGGGGTTCCCGCGGTCTCGTCGGCGGTGACATAGGCGGCGTGCGAGTCGTACCCGAGCAGCTTCGCGCGTTCGGCCCGCAGCCGCACGATCTCGAGCAGCACCGGTCGGTTGTCGTTGGCGTTGTCCCGGGACCCGCGCGAAAGCGACGCCTCGAGGATCCGTCGTCTCGACTCCCGCACGCGCAGTTGCGCCAGCGCCGGATGCCCCGTGAAGAGCGGGAGGGAGATGAGGAGTTTGCCGTCGAGTCCGCGATCCGCAGCCGCACGCGCGGCGGCGGACAGTTCGCCCGCGCTCAGCCCGTCGAGCGCGTCGGCCGTGTCGAACAAGACGGCGAGGTCGTTGGTGTCGTTCAGCAGGTTGCGCTCGAAGGTGTTGGTCAGGGTCGACAGCTTCTGATTCAGCGCGGTCAACTGCGCTTTGGCTTCACCGTCGAGGCTCGCACCCGCGTGGGTCATCTCGCGGTGGTGACGCTCGACCAGGTAGCGCTGCTCGGGGTCGAGGTCGATGGAGTCCCGTTGCTCGTACACGTGCTGCACCCGCCAGTAGAGCTGGCTGTCGAGCGTGATCGCGTCTTGGTGCGCGGCCATGAGCGGTGCGAGCTGCTCGTCGATCTCCTGGATCTCGGGGGTCGCATCGGCCGAGCTCACGGTGTAGAAGGCGTGCGCGACGCGGTCGAGGAGTTCGCCGGAACGCTCCAGTGCGTCGAGGGTGTTCTCGAACGTCGGCATCGAGCGCACCATGGTGATCCGCGCGATCTCGCGGAGCTGCTCCTCGAAACCCGCCTGGAACGCCGGGAGATAATGCTCGGGTCTGATCGCGCCGTAGTCGGGGAGACCGTAGGGGAGAGTCGACGGCTGCAGCAGCGGATTCGTGGCGTCGGTCATCCTCCGAGCCTATCCACCGTCGTGCGGGATGGTCAGGACCCGTCCTCGCTCAGGCGCGTCATCACGCCGCGCAGCGCTTCGACGACCACACGGACCGACCGGCGGCGCAGATTCTCGGGACGAGCGAGCACATCGATCATGCGGTGGGTGCTCACTCCCTCCAGCGGGATGCGCATGATGTCGCGGTCGTCCACGCTGCGCGATGTGTACCGCGGCAGCATCCCGATCACGCCCCCTGCTGCCACGACCGCGGAGACCGCGCCGTAGTCGTTGATGCGGTGCTGGATGTCGACGGGATGATGGGCGACCGCCGATACGGCACGGAGCACGTCATCGGGGGAGTAGCCGATGCGGCTGGTGACCCACTGCTCTCCCGCGACATCGGCCGGTGTGAGGTTCGCGCGACCGGCGAGGGGGTGGGTTGTCGAGACGGCGACGTCGAGAGGCTCGCGGATCAGGGTGAGGCTGCGCACACCCTGTGTCGGCCATGGTTCGGAGTGCTCCATCCGGTGCGCGAGCACGAGGTCGTAGCGCGCGGTGAGCGCGGCGAACTCGCTCTGCGCGACGTCCTCGTCGGTGAGCTGCACCGTCGGCGCGCTCTCCGAGGACGACAGTTCCCGCACCAGGGGTCCGAACAGAGCCTGTCCGACGCTGTGGAATCCGCTGATGCTCACGACTCCCGTCGCGGCGCCCTCGAACTCGTCGAGAGCGTGTCGTGCTGCCGCCATCGCGTCGATGGCCTCGGCGCCCGCCGTCGCCAGGACCTCGCCGGCGGGTGTGAGTGCCAGGGTCCGGCCGAGTCGGCGGGTCAGGGGCGTCGGAACGCCTCGCTGCAGGGCGGCGAGCTGCTGGGAGACGGCGGACGGTGTGACCCGGAGTGCATCGGCCACCGCCGTCACGCTGCCGAGGGCGCCGAGCTCTCTCAGGATCTGCAGTTGATGGAGTTCCACGATCAGAGTTTAGCTGTCACTACATAGATGATGCAGATGATGCCGATTGTTCTACAACGTCTGATGCGGTGTGATCGAACCATGAAGGCACTGTTCAAAGACGCGCCCGGTGCAGGACTCGAGTTCGTGGAGCGCCCCGATCCGACCGCCGGCACCGACGACGTCGTGATCCGAGTGCTGCGCACGGGGATCTGCGGCACCGATCTGCACATCCTCCGTTGGGACGACTGGGCGGCGTCGGCGATCGCCGCTCCGCTGATCCCCGGCCACGAGTTCTACGGGGAGGTCGTCGAGGTCGGTCCCGGCGTCCACGACATCGCCGTCGGCGACCGGGTGTCGGGCGAAGGACACATCGTGTGCGGCACATGTCGCAACTGTCGTGCGGGGCGTCGTCAGATGTGCATCCGCACGATCGGTCTCGGTCTGCAGCGTGACGGCGCCTTCGCCGAGTACCTCGTGCTTCCTGCGGCCAATGTGTGGGTGCATCACTCCGAGGTGACCCCCGAGCTCGGCGCGATCTTCGATCCGCTCGGCAACGCGGTCCATACCGCTCTCACCTACCCGCTCGTCGGCGAAGACGTGCTGGTGACGGGTTGCGGTCCGATCGGGCTGATGGCGATCGCCGTGGCACGACATGCGGGTGCACGATTCATCACCGCGACGGATGTCAGTGCACCGCGTCTGGAGATGGCCCGCCGGATGGGCGCCGACGAGGTCGTCGATGTCTCGGTCCGCGACATCCGCGATGCGCAGCAGTCGCTCGGCATGCGAGAGGGCTTCGATATCGGATTCGAGATGAGCGGTGCGCCGTCTGCCCTCCCGGCCATGATCGACAACATGAACCACGGCGGGCGCATCGCGATGCTGGGTCTTCCGAACGCGGGTTTCGGCATCGACTGGGGCAAGCTCGTCACCCACATGCTCACGATCAAGGGCATCTACGGACGCGAGATGTTCGAGACATGGAACGCGATGGGGGCGATGCTGCAGACCAGCGCGACCCTGCGGGACGCCATCGGGCGTGTGATCGCCGAGGTCGTCCCTGCTCGCGACTGGGAGCGCGGGTTCGCCGCTGCCGAGTCTGCGGGAACGGGCAAGATCATCCTCGATTGGACGGAGCTGTGATGTACGGGACTTTTCAGAAGCATGTGTCGGACGAGTTGGCGGGTATCGAGGAGGCCGGGCTCACCAAGCACGAGCGCGGCATCCGCGGACCGCAGAACGCGGAGATCACCGCGGACGGCGCTGAGGTGCTGAACTTCTGCGCGAACAACTATCTCGGACTCGCCGATGACCCGCGCATCCTCGACGCTGCGACGACGGCACTGCAGGAATGGGGCTACGGGCTTGCCAGCGTGCGCTTCATCTGCGGCACGCAGGAGCAGCACCTGGAGCTGGAGCGCCGGCTCGCCGACTTCCTCGGCACCGACGAAGCGATCCTGTACTCGTCGTGCTTCGACGCGAACGGGGGAGTTTTCGAGACGCTTTTCGCAGCCGACGACGCGATCATCTCGGACGAGCTGAACCACGCCTCGATCATCGACGGCATCCGACTGTCGAAGGCGCGGAGGCTCCGCTACCGCAACCGCGACATGGCCGATCTCGAAGAGCAGCTGCAGGCCGCTGCGGATGCCCGGTTCCGGGTGATCGTGACGGACGGCGTGTTCTCGATGGACGGCTACATCGCGCCACTCGCCGAGATCTGCGACCTGGCCGAGCGCTACGACGCTCTGGTCTTCGTCGACGACTCGCATGCAGTGGGCTTCGTGGGCGAGAACGGCCGGGGTACGCCGGAGCTCTGCGGGGTCGCCGACCGTGTCGACATCTACACCGGGACCTTCGGCAAGGCGCTCGGCGGCGCATCCGGCGGCTACGTCGCATCGCACGCCGAGATCGTGGCACTGCTGCGTCAGCGGTCTCGTCCGTATCTGTTCTCGAACACGCTCGCCCCGGCGATCGTGGCCGGCACCCTGACCGCTCTCGATCTGGTCGAGGGATCGGCCGATCTTCGTGCGCGCTTGCGCAGCAACGCCGCCCTCTTCCGCGAGCGCATGGCGGCCGAAGGCTTCGATCTGCTTCCGGGGGAGCACCCGATCGTCCCGGTGATGTTCGGCGACGCCGCGAAGACGGCGCGGATCGCGCGGGAGATGCAGGAGCGGGGCGTCTACGTGACTGCATTCAGCTTCCCGGTCGTACCACGTGGGCTGGCACGGATCCGTGTTCAGCTGTCGGCCGCGCACACTCCGGAACAGGTCGAGCGCTGCGTCGAGGCCTTCGTCGCTGCACGCGCCGCGATCGATTGATCACTCTTTGCAAAGAAATGCTTGCAAAGAAAGCTTTGCAAGAGTATCTTTGCATACATGACGAACGAGACGCAGGTCAGGACTCTCGACGCCAGCGCGCTGAAGGCGCTGGCACACCCCCTCAGGGTCAAGATCTTCGACCTCCTCGCCGCGCGGGGTCCGCAGACCGCCAGTTCGCTCGCCGTTCTCGTGGGGGAGACCTCGGGTTCCACCAGCTATCACCTCCGCGCACTCGCCGCACATGACCTGATCCGCGAGGTCGAGGGGCGCGGCACGGCGCGCGAGCGGTGGTGGGAGCGACCCAAGGGGCGAATCGATGTCCCTGGCCCTGACGAGATGACGTCGCCGGCGAACCGCGCAGCCGCCCAGATCGTGACGTCGGAGTTCTTCCGTCTGCGCCACGAGACCCTCATGTCGTACCTCAACCGACCGCAGTCCGAGGTGCCCGAGGCCTGGCGTGATGTGGGAATCACCATCACAACGCACCTCGACATGACACCGGAGCAGGCGATGTCGCTCCGCGAGGAGCTCGAGGCCGTGGTCGAGAGCGCTATCAAGCGCTATCGCGGCCAGACCGGACCCGATGTGCGACGCGTCTCGCTCCGTACCGAACTCTTCGACCTGCCGACGCCGTCGACGGCGTCGGGAACCACTGACGAGAACGTGGAGGAATCATGACCAGTGCGACTCTTCACCTGGTGGCTCCGACGCAGACCGAACGTGGTCTGCTCCGGCTCGCTGACCGCCTCACCGCGTACGTCGAACACCGCATCTCGCGGCGTGCCGAGCGTCGCGAGCTCTCTCTCGACCTGCTGCGCGAGCAGCAGACCCGGAGGCAGGATCCTCGTGCGGTCGACCATGCGCTCGCCCAGTTGGGCCTGACCCGGCGCTGAGACGCACGCTCGGATCCCGGGGAGAGTCAGTCCTCGAACGGGCGGGCGACGATCTCACCCGAAGCGGTCTGGAAGACCTCCCACCCCGCGTCGAGTTCGGCTATAGCCCGGCCTTCCAGCCAGGTGAGCGTCCAGTGACCGGTCAGCCCTCTTGCCTCGACTTCGGCGATCGCCGGGCGCAGGGAAGCGGGGACGGAGGCCGGAGCCTCGGATCCCGCTGCCCAACGCGTGCCCAGCTGCATCAGGACGCCTCTGCCGGGGCCAGCTCGATCGCGGTGACCGCGAACGCCTCTGCCTCGGTGAACTCGAGCTCGGCGATGCGGCCGACGGCCCGGAGGTCATCGGCGGCTGCACGGAGGGCGACGAGCTTCGCGGCGGGAGCAGCGATCGCCGCACGCGAGACCTGAGTCTTCTGCGAGGCCTTCGCCTCGGTCTTCGCGCGACGGATGCCGATCAGTGCCTCGCTTGCCGCCGCCAGCACAGCCGGGTCGCCGTCGATGCCGAGCGGGGTCGGCCAGGCCGCCGTGTGCACGGAGCCCTCCTCGAACCAGGACCAGGACTCCTCTGCCGCGAACGACAGCACCGGCGCGAGCAGGCGCAGAAGCGTCGACAGTGCCAGACGCAGCGAGAGTGCGGCGGACGCCTGACCCACATCTGCCTGGTTGTAGGCGCGCTCCTTCACGAGCTCGAGGTAGTCGTCGCAGAAGGTCCAGAAGAACGCCTCGGTGAGTTCGAGGGCACGGGTCGCCTCGTACCGCTCGAACGCCTTCGTCGCCTCGACGATCACGCCGTCGAGGGCAGTCAGCATCGAGGCATCCAGCGCGTGGGTGACCTGTGCGCCCTCGGGAACCGGGAACGACAGCACGAACTTGGCGGCGTTGAGCACCTTGATCGCCAGGCGGCGCCCGATCTTCACCTGCGTCGGGTTCTGCGGGTCGAAGGCGGCATCCATGCCCAGGCGGCTGGAAGCCGCCCAGTAGCGCACCGCGTCGGAGCCGTGAGCCTCGAGCACGTCGGCCGGGGTGACCACGTTGCCCTTCGACTTCGACATCTTCTTGCGGTCGGGGTCGACGATGAAGCCGGAGATCGCGGCGTTGCGCCACGGGGTCCTGTCGTCCTCGAGGGTGGAGCGCAGCATGGTGGAGAAGAGCCACGTGCGGATGATGTCCTGACCCTGAGGGCGCAGGTCGAACGGCGCGGTGAGCTGCCACAGCTCCTCGTCGCGCTGCCAGCCTCCCGCGAGCTGCGGCGTGAGAGACGAGGTCGCCCAGGTGTCGAGGATGTCGGCCTCGGCGTCGAATCCGCCGGGAACGCCCCGCTGCTCTTCTGTGTAGCCGGCAGGGACATGCGTCGTCGGGTCGATCGGGAGGATCTCGGCGTCAGGGGTGAGCACGCGGTCGTAGTCGCGGTCGCCGTTCTCGTCGAGTGCGTACCAGAGCGGGATCGGCACGCCGAAGAAGCGCTGGCGCGACACGAGCCAGTCGCCGGTGAGGCCGCCGACCCAGTTCTCGTAGCGCACGCGCATGAACTCGGGGTGCCAGGCGAGTTCCTGCCCGTGCGCGAGGAGCTTGTCGCGCAGTTCGCCGTCGCGGGCGCCGTTGCGGATGTACCACTGGCGCGTGGAGACGATCTCGAGCGGACGATCGCCCTTCTCGAAGAACTTCACCGCGTGGTTGAAAGGCTTGCCGACAGCGGTCATGTCGCCGGTCGCCTGCAGCTTCTCGACGATGGCCTTGCGTGCGCTGAAGACCGTCTTGCCCGCGAGCTCCTCGGCGTACCAGGCCACTGCTTCGGGGTTCGCGACGGAGGTCGGCGCATCGGGCAGGAAGCGTCCGTCGAGGCCGATCGTGGTCATGTTCGGCAGCGGCTCGTTCTCGGTGGTGCGCAGCTCACGCCACCACACGATGTCGGTCACATCGCCGAAGGTGCAGACCATCGCCGCTCCCGTGCCCTTGTCGGGCTGGGCGAGGTGGTGTCCGTGGATCTCGATCTCGGCGCCGAAGAACGGAGTCTTCACCTTCGTGCCGATGAGGTGCTTGTGCGGTCCATCGGGGTGGGTGACGAGCGCGATGCACGCGGGCAGGAGCTCCGGGCGAGTGGTGTCGATGGCGAGGGTGCACGAGCCGTCCGCGAAGGGGAACTCGATGGTGTGGTAGGCCGCCTGCTGGTCACGATCCTCGAGTTCGGCCTGCGCGATGGCAGAGCGGAAGTCGATGTCCCACAGAGTAGGGGCCAGCGCCTGGTATGCCTCGCCACGCTCGATGTTGCGCAGGAACGCCAGCTGGCTCTGACGGATGGTGTCGTCGGAGATCGTGCGGTAGGTCTGCGTCCAGTCCACGCTGAGGCCGAGCTGACGGAACAGCGCCTCGAACTGCTTCTCGTCTTCGAGGGTGAGGCGCTCGCAGAGCTCGATGAAGTTGCGACGGCTGATCGGCTGCTGGTCGGCTGCGCGGCTCGACTTGTTGTCTCCACCCTCGAAGGGGGGAGTGAAGTCGGGGGTGTAGGGAAGCGTCGGGTCGCAGCGCACCCCGTAGTAGTTCTGCACGCGGCGCTCGGTGGGGAGGCCATTGTCGTCCCAGCCCATCGGGTAGAACACCGTCTTGCCGCGCATGCGCTCGAAGCGTGCCTTCACGTCGGTGTGCGTGTACGAGAACACGTGTCCGATGTGGAGGCTGCCCGATGCCGTCGGCGGCGGGGTGTCGATCGAGTACACGCCTTCGCGGCCGGCCTGTGCTGCGCGCAGACGGTCGAACAGGTAGGTGCCCTGATCCGCCCAGGTGGCGTCCCACTTCGCTTCGAGGCCTTCGAGTACGGGCTTGTCGGGAATCTGGTTCTGCGACGATTCGGAAGCAGGCATGAAGGTCTCCTCGAGCGATGTATGCGGCACTGTGTGAGCGTGCCTGAGTGTGGGTTGTATCGAACAGTCTACCGAGCATCGCCGCCCCCGCAGGCCGTCGCAGATCGACCCGGTCCAACAATCGGCCGTAGGATGGGAGCATCCCGACCCGCTCGTTCAGAGGAACCGTCATGCCCGCAAAATCCGTGCGTCGTCTCCTGCCCTTCGCGGCGCTCGCCGCTGTCACCGCACTGGTGCTCAGCGCCTGCGCGAGCCCCGGCTCCGACGGCGAAGGAGGAGGGGAACTCGTGTGGTCCATCGAGGGTGCGAACCTGTCGGCGGGGCACATGGACCCGCAGGTGAGTCAGCTCGACGTCTCCGGCATGGTGCAGCGGGCGGTGCTCGACTCCCTGGTCTTCCAGGAGACCGATGGAACCTTCAGCCCGTGGCTTGCGAAGAGCTGGGAAGTCTCGCCGGACAGCACCGAGTACACGTTCATCCTCCGCGACGACGTGACGTTCACCGACGGCGAGAAGTTCGATGCCGCAGCCGTCAAGGCGAACTTCGACCGCATCGTCGATCCGAAGACGGCTTCCGCCCAGGCGGCGAGCATGCTCGGCGCCGACTTCTACGAAGGCACCGAAGTCGTCGACGACTACACGGTCAAAGTGACCTTCACGCAGCCGTACGCGCCGTTCCTGCAGGCGGCGAGCACGCCGCAGCTCGGTTTCTACTCGCCGGCCGTCCTCGCGAAGTCCGCGGACAAGCTCAAGGCGGGTGGGCCCGACGTCACCGTCGGCACCGGTCCGTTCGAACTCACCGAGTACACGCCGGACCAGGAGATCGTCTACACCCGCAACGACGACTACGCATGGGGGCCGCACGACGCGAAGGCACCGAAGTTCGAGACGCTCCGGGTGGAGATCCAGCCGGAGGCCTCGGTGCGCACCGGTGTGGTGACGAGCGGCGAGGCGGACCTCGCCAGCAACATCCCGCCGAACCTCGCGAAGGACCTCGGCGACGGCATCACGGTCGACTCGATCGAGTACCCGGGCCTGCCGTACTCCCTGTACCTGAATGAGAAGTACGGGGTGTTCGCCGACGAGAAGGTGCGTCAGGCATTCGCGCGCGGCATCGACATCGATGCGGCGGTGGAGGAGATCTACTTCGGACAGTTCCCGCGGGCGTGGAGCATCCTCGGTTCGACGACCCCGGGCTACGACGCGTCGCTCGAGGACAGCTGGCCGTTCGACCAGGACGCCGCCAACGCGCTCCTCGACGAGGCAGGATGGACCGAGCGCGACACCGATGGCATCCGGATGAAGGACGGCAAGCGACTCTCGGTGCGCTGGATCGCCTGGACCCCTGTCCCGGATGATCGCGCCGCTCTCGCCAACGCGATCCAGTCCGACCTCAAGGGGATCGGCTTCGAGGTGGAGCGCGAGGTGCTCGAACCGGGCGCCTACAACGAGCAGTACGAGCCGAAGACGTTCGACCTCACCGACTGGGGCTTCTCGGGCGTCGACCCCGACCTGCTGCGCAGCCACCTGCACACCGACGGGTTCCAGAACGCGTCGCAGGTGAGCGATCCCGAGATCGACGCGTTGCTGGAACAGGCCGTCGCGACCAGCGACCAGGACGAGCGCAACGAGCTCTACACCCAGCTGCAGCAGTGGAACGCCACCTACACGGCGATCGTGCCGCTGTACAGCCCGTCGGCGATCACGGCCGTCGGTGACCGCGTGGAAGGACTCGAGTACGACCTGTACGGTCGGCCGCTGTTCTACGATGTGACCGTCGGCTGAACCGCCGGCTGAGCGGAGGGCACGGGTGGTGAAGGCTGCTCTCGTCCGCATCGCCGGTCTGGTCGCATCAGTCGTCATCGTCCTGTGGGGTGCGGCGACCGTGACGTTCCTCGCGTTCCGGGTGATCCCCGGCGACCCGGTGTCGGTGATGCTGGGGCCCCAGGCGCAGGTCAGCGACGCTGTCAAGGACGGCATCCGGGCCGACCTCGGGCTGGATCGACCGCCGTTCGAGCAGTACCTCGGTTTCATCGGTCAGCTCGCTCGGGGAGACCTGGGGGAGTCGTACCAGTTGCGGATGCCGGTGGCCGAGGTGATCGGCCGTCAGCTGGGGGCGACTGTGCAGCTCTCCGTGCTGGCACTTCTGATCGCGCTCGTGCTGGCACTCGCTGTCGCGGTGTTCGTCCGCGGTCAGGCGGGCCGCGCGGTCGCTGCGGGGATCGAACTCGTGGTGCTGTCGTCGCCGGTGTTCTGGATCGGGCTGGTCCTCCTCAGCGTCTTCGCGTTCGGGCTCGGCTGGTTCCCGGTGTCGGGGGCACGAAACCCCGCCACGCTCGTCCTGCCGGCGATCACGCTCGCCCTCCCGGTCGCAGCGCTTCTCAGCCAGGTGCTGCGCGACGGACTGGTGCAGGCCGAGCGCATGCCGTTCGCCGAGACGGTGCGTGCCCGTGGTGCGAGCCCGACCTGGTTCACGCTCCGGCACGGGCTGCGGCACGGCGCGGCGTCTGCGATCACCCTCGCCGCGTACCTCACGGGGTCTGTTCTCGGCGGGGCGGTGCTCGTGGAGACGGTGTTCGCCCGTCCGGGGCTCGGCCGGGTCACGCTCGCCGCGATCAGCGACCGCGACCTTCCGGTGATCACCGGGATCATCTTGTTGAGCGCACTGGTCTTCGTCGCGGTGAACCTCGTCGTCGAACTCGTGCAGCCGTTGATCGACCCTCGCGTGAGGGCTGCGAGATCCGGTGGCGTCCGATGAGGCGGGCGCAGCAGGTGCTGCTCTGGGGTGCGATCGCGGTGCTCGCCATGATCGCGTTCGTCGCACTCTGGCCCGGCGTGATCGCGACGCACGATCCGTTGCAGACCGACGTTCGCTCGGCCCTGCTTCCGCCGAGCGCCGAGCATCTGTTCGGCACCGACCAGAGCGGCCGCGACGTGTACTCGCGCGTCATCTACGGCGCCGGACGCTCACTGGGCATCGGGCTCCTCGCGACTGCGGTGGCACTCGCGGTCGGACTCGTCATCGGTGCGCTCGCGGGAGTCGCACCGCGCGGTGTCGACACCACCGTGATGCGGGTGAACGACGTGCTGATGGCGTTCCCCGAGTTCCTCGTCGCGCTCGTGGTCGTCGCAGTGCTGGGCCCCGGTCCCGTCAACATCGCGATCGCGGTGACGCTGGCCGCCGTGCCCGTGTACATCAGACTCGCGAGAGTGCAGACGCAGACGCTGCGGGTCGCCGAGCACGTGGAGGCGGCCCGCATCCTCGGTGTCCCTCGCGTGAGAGCCTTCGCGAGGCACGTGGTGCCGGGAGTGCTCGGGTCGCTGAGCGTCCTGGCCACGATCGGCATCGGCTCGAGCATCCTGGCCGCGGCAGGCCTCAGCTTCCTGGGTCTGGGCCCTTCCGAGCCGACGCCCGAGTGGGGGCTGATGCTCGCTGGGGGGCGCAACGTGCTCGGACAAGCATGGTGGATCTCGCTCTTCCCCGGTATCGCGATCACGCTCTCGGTCGTGTCGGCGACGGTGGTCGGGCGCATCCTGCGGGCGCGTGCGGACGGACGGATCGCATGAGCGCGGCACTCGAGGTCCAGGGGCTGCGCATCGCGTTCGACGCGACCCCGGTCGTCGAGGGCGTCTCGTTCGCGGTGGAACGGGGGGAATGCGTTGCGATCGTCGGCGAGTCCGGGGCTGGCAAGACGCTCACGGCTCGTGCGCTGCTCGGGCTGGTGCCACGGGAAGCCGCCGTCACCCTCGACCGGTTGGTCATCGACGGTACGGACGCGTCAGGTCTCTCCGAACGAGCGTGGCGTGAACTGCGTGGGGCGGGCATCGCACTCGTCTCCCAGGACGCATTGGTCTCACTCGACCCGCTGCGCCGCATCGGAGCAGAGGTCGCCGAGCCGCTGACCCTGCACCGGATGGTGCGGGGGCGGGCATCCACGGCAGCACGCGTACGTGAGCTCCTCGAGCGGGTATGGATGCCGGAGCCCGACCGCCGTGCGCGACAGCATCCGCATGAGCTCTCCGGCGGGCTGCGGCAGCGCGCGCTGATCGCCTCCGCGCTCGCCGCGGCACCCGCCGTGCTGGTGGCCGACGAACCGACGACAGCGCTCGACGCCACGGTGCAGGCGCGGATCCTCGGACTTCTGCGCGAGATCACGGATGCAGGCACAGCCCTCGTCTTCATCAGTCACGACTTCGCCGCGGTCCGCCGGATCGCCGACCGGGTGATCGTGATGAAGGGTGGGGTCGTGGTCGAGTCCGGCCCGGTGCGTGATGTCTTGGAGAACCCTCGGCATGACTACACGAAGCAGCTCATCGCCGCCACGATTCACGAGCCCCGCTCGGCTGCGGAGTCTGCGCCCGCACCGGTGCTGGTAGCCGCCGACCTCTTGAAGACCTTCGACGGGTCCCCCGCGGTCGTCGACGCCTCGTTCACCGTGTCGGAGGGGCAGACTCTCGGCATCGTGGGGGAGTCGGGGTCGGGAAAGACGACGCTCGCGCGCATGATCGTCGGCGTCGAGACTCCGGAGAGCGGCTCGCTGCGCTGGACCGGCGCACCCCGGGTGCAACTCGTGCACCAGAATCCGCTGGGTGCTTTCGACCCGCGGTGGACGATCGGCCGCTCGTTGCGGGAGGCGCTCGAGGCCGGCGGGGTGCCACGTGCCCAGCGTGGCGAGCGGGTCGCCGGGCTCCTTGCCGAGGTCGGACTCGCCCCCGAACTCGCCGAGAGACGCCCGAGCGCGCTCTCGGGTGGGCAGCGTCAGCGGGCGGCGATCGCCAGGGCGCTCGCCGCCGACCCGGAGGTGCTGGTGCTCGATGAGCCGGTCTCCGCGCTCGATCCCTCGGTGCGTGAGCGGGTGTTGCGTCTGCTCGCGAGGTTGCAGCAGGAGCGACGCCTGACCATGGTCCTCGTCTCGCACGATCTCGACGTGGTCGGAGTGGTCGCCGACGAGGTGCTGGTCATGCAGGAGGGCCGGATCGTCGAGCAGGGTGTCACCGCGGATGTGTTCGCATCGCCGCAGCATCCGTTCACGCGGGAGCTGCTGGAGGCTAGCGGTCCCGTCGAGACGTGAGTGGTCGCTACCCCTTGACCTGGATGCCGAGGTCTGCCGCGAACAACGGCGCCAGCTGCTGCACCTGGAACGAGGTGAGGGTGGCGCCGCGGAGGCTGTTGGCATCGAGGTAGGCCATGGCGTCGAGGCCACGCAGGTCGAGGTCTTTCGCCCGCATGCCGCGTGGGTCGACTTCGTCGCTCGACGTCGCGGTGAAGCGTACGCGGGTGAGCTCGGCTCGGGGCATGTCGATCGTGCGGATGGCGCACCCGGTGATCTCGAGATCGGTGACCTTCGCAGCGCCGAGATTGAGATAGTCGATCCGCACATCACGCAGCTCGAGTTCGGAGATACGGGCATCGCTGAGATCGAGTGTTCCGATCCGGCCTCCACTGATCCGCAACCGTCGCACGCCGGTGTCGCGCATGCGGAGGGCCGCGATGCGCGCATCCGACATCTCGACGTCGATGACGGTCGCACCCGTGAGATCGACCGCGTCGGCGTCTGCTCTCACCGTGCACTGCTCCAGCGTCGCGTAGGCGAGGTCGACGGTGCCGGTGAGCTCGAGGCTGGCAGCGATGAGGTCGGTGCTGCGCGCGGGGGAGGCGGGCTCGAGCACGGGCGGAAGGTCGGGAGCAGTCGTACGCGGTGGAGCGGGGGACTCGGGTGTGCGGGCCATGCTTCGAGGCTATGGCCTTGCACGGACAGGCAGCGGCCCGGGCATGGCCGACGATCTCAGCGTCGCATGCGGCTGCGGCGGATCTGGGGGAGCCACGATGGCGAAGGCGCTCCGCGACCTCGTGCAGGGGGATGCCGCGTACACTGGACGCACGAGCATCGATCCGGCATCACCGGGGAGCTCTCGGAAGAACGGCGAATCCCTCGGGAGGCGCTCAGTAGAACCGAGCGGGGCAGGCCCGTCACAGCCGCAGTGAGAGTGGTCGCGTCGCAAGACGTGGCACGCGAGGTGGTACCGCGGTCCGCGAGGGTCGTCCTCGCAGGAGCATCCGCCACGACGACCACTGCGAGACACGATGACCTACCCCCGTTCCTCCTTCGGCCCTGCCGCCGACTCCGTCGCACCCAGCCCCCGCTTCCCGCAGATCGAGGAGGAGGTGCTCGACTTCTGGAAGACCGACGACACCTTCCGCGCCTCGATCGAGCAGCGCGAGGGATCACCCGAATGGGTGTTCTACGACGGCCCTCCGTTCGCCAACGGCCTCCCGCACTACGGGCACCTGCTCACCGGGTACGCGAAGGATGTGTTCCCGCGCTTCCAGACCATGACCGGTCACAAGGTCGACCGCGTCTTCGGGTGGGACACCCACGGTCTTCCCGCCGAGCTCGAGGCCATGAAGCAGCTCGGGATCACCGAGAAGGCCGAGATCGAGGAGATGGGGATCGACGTCTTCAACGCGAAGGCGAAGAGCTCGGTGCTGGCATACACGCACGAGTGGCAGGACTACGTCACCCGTCAGGCGCGCTGGGTCGACTTCGACCGCGGCTACAAGACGCTCGATCTCGGCTACATGGAGAGCGTCCTCTGGGCATTCAAGACCCTCTACGACAAGGGCCTCGCCTATGAGGGATACCGGGTGCTGCCGTATTGCTGGCGTGACGAGACCCCGCTCAGCGCCCACGAGCTGCGCATGGACGACGACGTGTACCAGATGCGTCAGGATCCCTCCGTGACGGTGACCTTCCCGCTGACCGGAGCCAAGGCCGAGGCGCTCGGGCTCACCGGCGTGCGCGCCCTCGCTTGGACGACCACGCCCTGGACGCTCCCGACCAACCTCGCGCTCGCCGTGGGGCCGGACATCGACTACGTGGTACTCCCGGCAGGCCCGAACGGCGCAGCGGACGTGCACCAGGCCGCAGCGACGACGGATGCCGCGATCGAGGCCTCGGCGCACCGATACCTGCTCGCCCGTCAGCTCGTCGGCGGATACGCCAAGGACCTCGGGTACGAGAGCACCGAAGACGCACTCGCGGCCGTCGACGCGACGGTCCGCGGTGCCGAACTGCAGGATGTGACCTACGACCGCCTGTTCGACTACTACGCCGACACCGAGACCTACGGCACCGAGAATGCCTGGCGCATCCTCGTCGACGACTACGTCACGGTCAGCGACGGTACCGGGATCGTCCACCAGGCTCCGGCCTACGGTGAGGACGACCAGCGGGTGGCCGGTGCCGCCGGCATCCCCACGATCCTGTCGCTCGACGACGGCGGCAAGTTCCTCCCGAACGTCACCGACGTCGCCGGCCAGCTGTGGATGGACGCGAACACCCCTCTGGTGCGCCTGATCCGCGAGAACGGCCGACTGATCCGCCTGCAGAGCTACGAGCACTCGTACCCGCACTGCTGGCGCTGCCGGAACCCCCTGATCTACAAGGCCGTGTCGAGCTGGTTCATCCGCGTGACGGACATCAAGGACGACATGCTCGCGAACAACGAGCAGATCACGTGGGTGCCGGAGAACGTCAAGCACGGACAGTTCGGCAAGTGGCTCGAAGGCGCGCGCGACTGGTCGATCAGCCGCAACCGCTACTGGGGCTCGCCGATCCCGATCTGGAAGAGCGACGACCCGGAGTACCCGCGCGTCGACGCCTACGGCTCGTTGGAGGACCTCGAGCGCGACTTCGGCACGCTTCCGCGCAACCCCGAGGGCGAGATCGACCTGCACCGCCCGTACATCGACGACTTGACGCGTCCGAACCCGGACGATCCCACCGGCAAGAGCACGATGCGCCGCATCGAAGACGTCTTCGACGTGTGGTTCGACTCGGGTTCGATGCCCTACGCCCAGGTGCACTACCCGTTCGAGAACCAGGAATGGTTCGACTCGCACTCGCCGGCGGACTTCATCGTCGAGTACATCGGTCAGACCCGCGGCTGGTTCTACGTGATGCACGTGCTCTCGACCGCGCTCTTCGACCGCCCGGCGTTCACGGGCGTCAGCTGCCACGGCATCGTCCTCGGCAGCGACGGCTACAAGATGTCGAAGTCGCTGCGGAACTACCCCGACGTGTCCGAGGTGCTCGACCGCGACGGCTCCGACGCGATGCGATGGTTCCTGATGTCGAGCTCGGTGCTGCGCGGCGGCAACCTCGCCGTCACCGAAGAGGGCATCCGCTCCGGCGTCCGAGAATTCCTGCTGCCGTTGTGGAGCTCCTGGTACTTCTTCGCGACCTACGCCAACGCCTCGGGCTCCGACGGCTACGAGGCCTCGTGGCGCACGGACTCGACCGATGTGCTCGACCGCTACATCCTGGCTCGTCTCGGCGACCTCGTCCGTGAGGTGCGCGCCGACCTGGAGGGACTCGACTCCACCACGGCGTCGGCCCGTCTGCGCGATTTCGTCGAGGTGCTGACCAACTGGTACATCCGCCGCTCGCGCGACCGCTTCTGGACCGGCGTGACCGAAGACTCGAAGAGCCGCGAGGCCTTCGACACTCTCTACACCGTGCTCGAGACGCTCACCCGTGTCGCAGCGCCCCTCGTGCCGCTCGTCAGCGAGCGCGTGTGGCAGGGGCTCACCGGTGGCCGCAGCGTGCACCTGACCGACTGGCCCGACGAGACGCGGTTCCCGGCGGCGGACGAGATCCGCGATGCGATGGATGCCGTCCGTGAGCTGTCGAGCGTCGGCAACGCGCTGCGCAAGAAGGAGAAGCTGCGTGTACGCCTCCCGCTCGCCCGTTTCACCGTGGTCTCGCCGCTGGCGGGGTCACTCGGACAGTTCGAGGACATCCTCCGCGAAGAGCTGAACGTGAAGTCCGTCGAACTCGTCCCGCTCGCCGATGACACTGCGGCCGAGTACGGCATCGCCCACCGGCTCAGCGTCAACGCCCGTGCGGCGGGTCCGCGACTGGGCAAGGACGTGCAGAAGGCGATCCAGGCCGCGCGCTCGGGAGACTGGAGCGAGGTCGACGGCGTCGTCACGGCGGGTGGCATCGTGCTCGAGCCGACCGAATACGAGCTCGTGCTCGAGACGACCGGCCGTCCGGAGGGCGAGGCTCTGGCCATCGTCCCGACCGGTGGATTCGTACTGCTCGACACCCGGACGACCCCGGAGCTGGAGGCCGAGGGACTCGCGCGCGATGTCATCCGGGCCGTGCAGGAGACCCGCAAGAACGCCGACTTCGACGTCAGCGACCGCATCACGCTGGTCCTGCGGTTCCAAGACGACGCGGACACCGGGGCCGTCGTCTCCGCGTTCGAACTGGCTGGCATCGCGGAGGAGACACTGGCCGAGGAGTACTTCGTGATCGATGCGCAGGGCGACTCGATCTTCGGACACGGGGCGATCCTGGCCGCGGCCGGGGGAGTGACACCCGAGTTCTCGGCGACCATCCCGGCCGGCACGTATGCCAACACAGGAGACTTCACGATCGCCGTCACCAGGAAGGGAGCGGGAGCATGAGTGCCAAGGACAGGGCGGATGCCGTCTACGAGGCTCTGCTGAGCCGAGCAGGAGAGCGCTGGGTGCAGCCCCGCAAGGAGCGCACCGCGCGTATCCTCGCCTTCCTCGACGACCCGCAGCGCACTTACCGCGTCGTGCACATCACCGGCACGAACGGCAAGACGTCGACCGCGCGCATGATCGAGAGCCTGCTGCGCGCGCACGACCTGCGCACCGGACTGTTCACGAGCCCGCACCTGGAGCGTTTCACCGAGCGCATCATGATCGACGGCGAACCGATCGGCGATGAGGCAGTGGCGGACGCCTGGGACGAGATCGAGCCGTTCGTCGACATCGTCGATGCCGAGCTCGAGGCCGCAGGTGACGCGCCGCTCACCTTCTTCGAGCTGCTGACCGTGCTGGCCTTCGTCGCCGTGGCGGATGCCCCGATCGACGTGCTGGTGCTCGAAGTCGGCATGGGTGGGGAGTGGGACTCCACGAACACCGCAGATGGCGACGTAGCGGTGTTCGCGCCGATCGACATCGATCACGCTGACCGGCTCGGCAACACGATCGCCGAGGTCGCCGAGGTCAAGGCGGGGATCATCAAGGAGGGCGCGGCGGTGGTGTCGGCCCAGCAGCCTGCGGAAGCCGCCGAGGTGCTGCGTCGTGTGGCAGCGGAGCGCAACGCGACCATCGCTTTCGAGGGCGAGGAGTTCGGCCTCACCGAGCAGAAGCTCGCGGTCGGCGGACAGCTGCTCACGATCCGTGGCCTGGCGGGGGAGTACACCGAGGAGTACCTGCCGCTCTACGGCGCGCACCAGGGCCACAACGCGGCTCTCGCCATCGCCGCCGTCGAATCGCTCATCGGCGGAGCCACACAGCGCATCGCGGCGGACATCGTGACCGGCGGCCTGCAGGAGAGCACGTCGCCCGGGCGGCTGCAGCTGCTCGGAATCGCGCCGACCGTGATCGTCGACGCCGCGCACAACCCGCACGGTGCCAAGGCGCTCGCCCAGGCGCTGGACGACAGCTTCGACTTCGATGAGTGGGGGCTGGTGCTCGGTGTCCTCGCCGACAAGGATGCGGCCGGCATCGTCGCAGAGCTCGCCCCGTCGGTCGCCCACGTGTTCGCCACCGCTCCCGACTCCGATCGCGCGAGCGACGCCGATGCGATCGCCGACCTTGTCGAACAGGCCGGTCAGCGTGCAACCGTGCATCAGTCGCTCGCCGATGCCGCCGACGCCGCACGCGAATGGGCGGCATCGTCCGATCGCCGCGCCGTGATCATCGCTGGCTCGGTCGTACTCGCCGGAGAAGCGATCGCTCTGGCGCAGGACGAGGATTGGAAGGCGGGGTGGCGCGCGTGAGCGCCGACGCGGCACCTGCCCGCCGCCCGCGCCCGCAGCGCACCCTGGTGCAGAAGCTCGCGCCGGTCGTGCTCGGCTTCGAGGCCATCGTGGTCTTCCTCGTGGGGCTCACGATCTTCGGGCTGCGCCAGCTCCCCGATGGCATCGAGCAGTGGTGGGGCATCGTCGGCGGCGCAGTGCTGGCCCTGGCGTGCATCGCCATCGCCGGGATGATCACGAAGCCGTGGGCGATCACGGCAGGGTGGGTCGTGCAGGCCATCGTCGCGCTGTCGGCGATCTTCGTACCGTCCATCCTGCTCGTCGTCCTGATTTTCGGCGGCATGTGGGCGTATGCGACCATCGGAGGGGCTCGATTGGATGCACGACGCCCTGCCGAGCCCACGACCGAGACTCAGACAGAGAGTGAATGACATGGCCACCGAAGAAACCCTCGTCCTCGTCAAGCCCGATGGCGTCGCCCGCGGCCTCACCGGCGCGATCCTCGCCCGTATCGAGGCGAAGGGATACTCCCTCGTCGACATCCGCCTCGTCGAGCCCGACCGCGACGTGCTCGCCGAGCACTACGCCGAGCACGAGGGCAAGCCGTTCTACGAGCCGCTGCTCGAGTTCATGCTCTCCGGAC
>JBOGEI010000019.1:0-30492 GCA_050701935.1 Microbacterium sp. | reverse complement strand
GAGTGGACCCGGCCCTTCGTATGCGGAATCGTCAGCTCGCGCGACGCAGTGCCACGCTGGGGAAGTCGATAGGGACATCCAGTGCGATGTTCACGTAGTTCGTGAACAGGTTCAGTGCGACCTGACCGATCGTCTCGACGATCTGCTCGTCGTTCCAGCCCTGGGCACGGACGGCATCGACATCAGCCGACGACACCTGGCCGCGTTCGTCGACGAGCTTCAGCGCGAAGGCGAGCAGCGCCGCCGTACGCGGGTCGTCGGACTCGCCGCTCTGCGCCGCACTGAGGGTTTCACGCGAGAGGCCGGCCTTCTTGCCGAGCGCGGTGTGCGCTGCGAGGCAGTACTGGCAGGAGTTGCGGTCGGCGACCGCCACGGCGATCTGCTCGCCGAGGGCAGGACCGAGGGTGCCGCCGCCGAACGCGCCGAACGCGCCCCACATGCTCGTGAGGGCTGCCGGGGAGTTGGCGACGGCGCGGAACATGGCCGGAACCGCTCCGAAGGCGCCAGCGATCTGGTCGAGCTGCTCCTTGACGTTTCCGGTGGCGTTTTCGCGGTCGATGAGAGGGACGTTGGGCACGAGATGCTCCTTCGATGATGGGATGAGGCCCGGTTCGGCCACATCCCCAGTCTGACGAAGATTCTCGGACGATACGCACCAAAGAATCTTGCTTTCATGACTGATCGTCCAGGATAATGGACTCATGCCTTCGCTCGACCGTCTCTCGCCGCTCCTCGAGCGCTTCCGTGTGCGCACGCGTCTGTTCCATAGCGGCCCGCTGTGCGGAACGACCACCTTCCCCTCGAGCAGCGGGCACGGCTACCTGCACGTGCTGCGACGCGGAGAGATGGAGGTGACCCATCGCCGCGCCGACGGCAGCACGGAGCGCGAGGTCATCTCACGACCGAGCCTGCTGTTCTTCCCGCGCCCGCTCGATCACGCCTTCATCAATGCACCGACCGACGAATCCGACTTCGCGTGCGCGACGCTCGACTTCGACGGCGGGGCCACTCATCCGCTGGTGCGCACGCTGCCATCGGTCATCGTCCTGCCCCTCGACGAAGTGGCAACGCTCCGTCCCGCACTCGATCTGCTGTTCTCAGAAGTCGACAACGTCCGCTGCGGCCGCCCCCTGGTGGCAGACAGGATGTTCGAGGTGATCCTGATCCAGCTGCTGCGGTGGATGCTCGATCACACCGAGCGGCTCGCACTCCCACCGGGCCTGATCCCCGGGCTCTCCGACGAGCGGCTCGCCCCTGCCCTCGTCGCGATCCACGAAGCCCCCGGCGACCCCTGGAATCTGGATTCCCTCGCGCGCACCGCGAACATGTCGCGGAGCGCGTTCGCCGCCCGCTTCAAAGAGGTGCTCGGACGCTCGCCCGGCGACTACCTCACGGAATGGCGGCTCACGATCGCGCAGGAGCAGCTGCGAGCGGGCATGTCAGTGAGCTCGGTAGCGGCGGAGCTGGGCTACGCGAGCGCTTCGGCGTTCTCCAGGGTCTTCGCCCAGCGCGTCGGCCACTCGCCGCGGGCGTGGTTGGCGCTGGCCGCCTGACAGCGCAGAGTCGACGTCGGCGTCAACCGCCCGCCGACATGACGGCCGTCAGCCCGCTGATCACACGCTCGAGATCCGCAGAAGTGAGCGACGGATGGACCGGGATCGACAACACCTCCTGCGCCGCCCGTTCGGTCTCGGGCAGCTCGACGCCCGTCGCGTACCTCTGCAGCGAGGGCAGCCGGTGGTTGGGGATCGGATAGTAGACGCCGGCCCCGACTGCATGCTCGTCGCGCAGGGCATCGCGCACGCGATCGCGCTCGCCTTCGGCGATCCTGACGGTGTACTGGTGGTAGACGTGCTCGCCTCCCTCGGCGACCGCAGGCACAGTGAGCCCATCGACACCGGAGAGCGCGGCATCCAGCACAGCGGCGTTTCGCTGCCTTTGCCGCGTCCACTCCCCCACCTTGCGCAGCTGCACCCGCCCGACGGCCGCATGGACCTCGCTCATCCGGTTGTTGTACCCGACGATCTCGTTCGCGTACTGCGTCTCCATCCCCTGGTTCCGCAGCAGACGGACCGTCCTGGCGATGTCTTCGCTCGCGCACGCGACGATGCCACCCTCGATGGCTGTCATGTTCTTGGTCGGATAGAGGCTGAACATGCCGAACGCCCCGATCGTGCCGGCCGGACGCCCTCGCCAACGCGCCCCGTGCGCCTGAGCGGCATCTTCGTAGATCGCCAGCCCATGCTCGGCGGCAACCGCTTCGATGCCATCGACCAGGAACGGATGCCCATACAGGTGCACCGGCATGATGCCCTTCGTCCGCGAGGTGATCGCGTGCCGAACCCGCTCGGGGTCGAGCGTGAAGTGCGCCGGCTCGATGTCGACGAAAACCGGAGTCGCACCCGAAAGGACGACGGAGTTCGCGACCGCAGCGAAGGTGAACGAGGGGACGATCACCTCGTCTCCCGGACCGACACCCGCAGCGATGAGACCGAGGTGCTGGCCGCTCGTGCCGGAGTTGACAGCGACCGCCGTTCGTCCTTCGAGGAAGTGCGTGGAGAACTCCGTCTCGAACGCGGCGACCTCAGCCCCCTGAGCGAGCATGCCGCTGCGCAGCACGCGCTCGACGGCCGCGACCTCTTCATCGCCGATGATCGGTTTGGCGGCGGGAATGAATGCTCTGTCCATCGCAGAGGCCCTTCGTCGTCAGCGGCTCGAACGAGCCATGGTCTGAGGTGGAGGCAGGATTCGAACCTGCGTGCACGGTCTTGCGGACCGCGACCTGGCCACTCGGTCACTCCACCGGGTCGGATGCATTCAGCGCGTCGGCGGCGAGTATCCGTTCAGGAACTCACCGAAACGTCGAAGCGCGTCGGTGAGCACATCGGACTCCGGAAGGAAGGCGATCCGGAGATGGTCGGGGGTGTGGAGGTTGAATGCCCTGCCGTGCACGAGCAGGATCCGCTCCGCGTCGAGGAAGTCGAGCACCAGTCGCTCGTCGTCGTCGATGCGGTGCACGTCGGGATCCAGACGCGGAAACAGGTAGAGCCCGCCACCGGCCGTCTGCGTGTCGACTCCGGGGATCGTGTCGAGGGCGGCGAGGGCAGCATCCCGCTGCCGCGTGAGCCGACCGTCGGGCGCGACCAGGGCGTCGAGCGAGGTGTCCTGCGTCAATGCCGCAGTGATGGCATGCTGTGCCGGCACCGACGCGCACATACGCATCGAGGCCAGAAGGCGCACGCCGGAGAGGAACGGATCGTCGCGGTGGAATCCGGTCGTCGCCATCCACGCAGCACGGTATCCCGCGACACGGTGCGTCTTGGATAGCCCTGCGAACGTGACGCAGGGGACATCCGGAGCGACCTGCGCCGTCGAGAGGTGCTCGAACCCCGGATAGACGACGCGGTCGTAGATCTCATCCGAGAGCAGGAGGAGCCCATGGCGTCTGGCGAGCTCGGCGATCTGCTCGAGCACCTCGCGACCGTAGACCGCACCGGTGGGATTGTTCGGGTTGATGATGACGATCGCCACCGTGCGCGGGCCGATCAACGACTCCATGGCCGCCAGATCCGGCGACCAGCCGTCGGACTCGACGCAGGGATAGTGCACGGCTCGGCCACCGGCCAGCACCGTCGACGCCGTCCACAACGGATAGTCCGGACTCGGAATCAGCACCTCGTCGCCCTGCTCGATCAACGCCTGCAGGGTCAGACCGACGAGCTCGGAGACGCCGTTGCCGACCGTGATGTCGTCGATCCCGAGAACGGGAAAGCCGGGACGAAGTGCGTAATGCCCGCTGATGGCCTCTCGGGTCTCCGCAAGGCCGGCGGACTCGGAGTACCCGTGCGCCTGCGGGAGAGCCGACCTGAGCGCCTCGACGATGGCCTGAGGGGCTTCGAATCCGAACGGGGCCGGATTGCCGATATTGAGACGGAGGATGGATTCTCCTCGCTTCTCCAGTTCGGCCGCGCGCTCGGCGACAGGTCCGCGCAGGTCGTACAGCACACCCTCCAGCCGCGAAGAACGTCCGATCCGGTGCTCGGCACCCTCGGGCCGGGGCGCGGTCACGACGCTGCTCCGAACGGGCTCGAACCGCCGACGACAGCGGTGAGGTCGTCGACGAGCCGCTGCATCTCGGCGTCGTCGAGGTCGTGCACGGTCAGGCGCAGATGGGTGGACCCAGGAGAGTTCGCAGGATCGATAGCGAACTCGGTGCCGGGGCGCACGAGCCATCCGCGCGGGGCGAGGCGGCGGCTGACCTCGGTCGCGTCTTCGCGGACGTCGACCCATACGTTGAGACCGCTGTCGCTGTTCGCCTGCAGCCCGCGCGCGACGAGCTTCGACACGAAGAGGGCGTTGCGACGGGCGTAGTGCTCCCCCGCCTCGGCGATCAGCTTCTGGGTGCCCTCATCGCGAAGCATGCCGGCGGCGAGCCGCTGCATCACGTGACTCACCCACATGGTGCCGGGGCTGAGCCGCAGCGCCAGTCGGTGCGCGGTGACCGGATCGGAGGCCGTGACCGCGAGGCGCATGTCGGGGCCGAGGAACTTCGACACCGAGCGCACGAGTGCCCACCGCTGGTGCGCGGGGGCGATGATGCTCGAATACGGCGTCGGGTCGAGCAGCGAGAAGTGATCGTCTTCGATGAGCAGCACATGCGGATGGTCGACGAGGATCTCGCGGAGTTCGAGTGCACGTGCGGCGCTCGTGCCGACACCGGTCGGGTTGTGCGCCCGCGGCGTGCAGACGATCGCGCGTACACCGCTCTCGAGGGCGATTCGCAGACCTTCGACCGTCATCCCCTCGCTGTCGACGGGGATCGAGACGGGCACGTACCCGGCGAGCCGTGCGGTGTGGATGCTGGAGAGGAAGCACGGGTCTTCGAGCCCGACACGGTCGCCCTGCACCAGGGTCTGTGCGAGCAGACGCTCGACGGCGTCCACCGCTCCGGCCGTGATCGACAGGCGGAACGGGCGCGGGTGATCGGCTGCGATCCACTGCGTCGCCCACTCGGCGAGGTGGGGATCGATCACGGATTCGCCGTACAGCACATGCGAGGGTGTGACCGCGGCGAATGCGGCCGCGAGGTCGGGGAGGCGTGCGGCATCGGGGTTGCCGCTGCCGATGTCGCGCAGCACCGACCCGGGAGTGAACCCCTCGTCGGGGTTCTGCTCCGGGCCGAGCACGATGGTTCCGGTGCGACCGCCCGTGACGGCGATCCGCGCCGTGACCAGCGAACGGTAGGCGGCCAGGACCGTGTTGCGGTTGACTCCAAGGCGCGCGGCGAGGGAGCGCACCGAGGGCAGCTGGTCGCCGGGCGCATATGCGCCACGCTCGACGAGGTCGCGCACGCTCTCTGAGATCTCTGCCGCGGTCGACCCGGAGATGCCGGCCGAGACGTCTTCGCGATCGGGTGCCTGAGCCATGGTTCGACCGTATGCGATCTTTTGACCTATGTCAAAAGATCGCACGGCTCTTCGGATAACCGTGGCGAGCGTCGGAGGCACGGTGCACGATGAGAGCATGACCGACGGCTATGACCCCGACTTCCTCGGAACAGTACTGCCGCTCCCCCGTCCCGCCCAGGCTGTCCATCCGCTCCCGTACCCGCGTTTCACGGTGCTGCTCGACCCTGCGCGGCGACTCGCGGCGGTGACCGCGGTCAACATCGACGGTGCCGACCTGCGGAATCTGCCGCGCACCGGGGAGTGGCGATTCGACCAACGGATCTCAGCCGACATGCAGACCGGACCCGACGTGTACGCGCGGAACGACCTCGACCGCGGCCACCTCGTGCGCCGACGCGACCCGGGATGGGGGACGGTCGAGGATGCGCGACAGGCGAGCGAGGCGACCTTCTTCTACCCCAACGCCGCACCCCAGGCTGCCGGCTTCAACCAGTCCAAGGAGCTCTGGCTCGGCCTCGAAGACCATGTGCTCGCGTACGCGGAGGCGACCGATCAGCGGGTGTCCGTCTTCACCGCGCCCGTCCTCGCCGAAGACGACCCGGCCTATCGCGGCATCCGGGTGCCGCTTCGCTTCTGGAAGATCGCCGCGTGGCGGAACCGGGAGGCCCTCTCCGCCGCCGGCTTCGTGCTCGATCAGTCAGAGCTGGTCGATACCGGAGCCGAGACGATCGCGGTCCCGCCGCTCGGAGCCTTCCGCACGTTCCAGGTGCCGATCGCCGACATCGCGGCTCTGACGGGCATCGACCTCGAGCAGCTCGTCGGTGCCGACGTGCTCGCGCGGCGAGAGGTGCGCGACACCGGTTGGAGGGCGCTCGGGTCGGCGCGAGACATCGTCCTCTGATCCGCACAGAACGGCCACGCAGCTGCACCCCTGCCCGCTCGCGCATCGGGCACACTGGATCGATGGAGTTCAGCGGACACCTCCCCTCCGACGCCCCCGACGCCCCCGACCCGAGTCTCGAGTCAGAGGCCAGGCTGCGGAATCTTCCGTTCCCCGTGTTCGAGCTCAGGCCGCAGCCGTCGCTCACCCGCGTGCCGATCGCCGGGTTCATGGAGAGCACCGGTGCACCGGGACTCGAAGAGGCGTCGGCGTCGTTCAGCTACACGCTGTGGCGATATCCCGACGACCACGCCGATCCCCGCAACGAGGTCGAGCTCGACGAGGCGACGAGGCGTTCCCTCGAAGAGGAGCCTCCGTGGGAACGCCCCGCCTGGCTGATCGAGCAGGTGAAGGTGTTCAGGTATCCGATGCTGTGGGAGACGATCCGCACCGCATGGCATGCCGCCCCCGACGGCGAGTGGAACTCCCTCTCCGAACAGCTCGTCTCGCACACCAACCACATCCTGCGAAACCGATTCCGCGAAGAGCTCGGGCTCTCGCCCGAGCCGAGGTTCGACACCGATGAGGCATGGGAAGCCACGACCACCGCGGTGTCGAACGCTTCGCTCGACGTCGACGGGGCCGACCACGCCGCCCTGCAGATCGACACCGACCCGTTCGTCTACAGCATCGGATTCCGCGTCGACGAACACGTCGTGTGCACGACGGTCGTTCCGCGGGACGCGCTGCCCTTGATCGACCTCGCCGTCACGCGCCTCGCTCCGCGCCCTCAGACTCCGGCGCGCACCGACTCCAACGACGGGTAGTCGCTGTACCCCTCAGCCGTCCGGCCGTAGAACAGCTCTGGCCGCGGATCGTTGAGCTCGGCTCCCTGGATCCAGCGCTCGACCAGGTCGGGGTTCGCGATCACGGGGCGACCGGCGGCGACAGCATCCGCCCATCCGTCCGCGACGAGCACCTCGGCGTCTTCCCTGGTCGTCTCGACCGCGAAGCCGGTGTTGACGATGAGCGGGGCGCCCGCCGTACGACGGACGTGCTGCACGAGCTCTCCCGCCGGGTCGGCGTTGAGCACGTCGACGAAGGCGAGCCCGAGTGGCGCGAGCCCCTCGGCTACCGCCGTGTAGGTCGCGCGGACGTCGGCGTCGTCTTCTTCCAGCACGCCCTGGATGTTGTGCTGCGGCGAGAGTCGGATGCCGGTGCGGTCGGCCCCGACGGCGGCGGCGACGGCCGCGGTGACCTCGATCGCGAAACGCGCACGGTTCTCGGGCGATCCGCCGTAGCGGTCGTCGCGGACGTTCGATACCGGGGACAGGAACTCGTGCACGAGATAGCCGTTCGCGCCGTGCACCTCGACGCCGTCGAAACCTGCGGCGATCGCGTTGCGCGCTGCCTGGGCGAACTGCTCGACGACCTCGGGGATCTCGTCGAGGGTGAGCGCATGCGCGACCGGCAGGTCGAGCTTCCCCTGGGGCGTGCGCGTCTGCCCGGGAGCCGCGAGGGCGCTGGGGCCCACGACACGTGCCTCTCCGGAGATCGCGGGGTGCCCCACGCGCCCGCCGTGCATGAGCTGCATGACGATCGTTCCGCCGGCGTCGTGAACCGCCGCCGTGATCGGCCTCCAGGCCTCGATCTGCGCAGGCGTCACGATGCCCGGCTGCCCCGGGTACGACTTGCCCTCGGCCGCCGGCCAGACACCCTCGGAGATGATGAGGCCCTGCCCCGCGCGCTGCCGGTAGTACTCCTCCATCGTCGACGTGGGCACACCGTCGTCGTCCGCACGGGTGCGGGTGAGAGGCGCCATGACGACGCGGTTGGACAGCTGCAGAGCGCCGAAGGCGACCGATTCGTAGAGAGTCACAGTCAGGGGTAAGGCACCGCGCCGCCGGGGTATTCCCCGACTCAACCGCCGAGGCCGGCGAGCAGGTCGGCGAAATGATCGAGGTCGGCGGCGGTCCAGTTGCGCAGGCGCTCGCCGATGCGCCCCTCGTACTGGGAGCGTGCGAGCGCCACGCGCTCCTGCGCGAGGCCGGTCGCCACGAGCACGCGGGCCCTGCGGTCCTCGGGGTCGGGGATGCTCTCGACGAGCCCGAGCTGCTCGAGCTGTCGCACCTGACGACTCACCGCCGACTTGTCGGTCTGCAGCCGTTCGATGATCGCCCCGGCAGAGGTCGCCTTGCCTGTCGCGATGGAGGTCAGCACCTGGTACCCCAGGGGCTGCAGGTCGGGGTGCACAGTGGCCGCGGCCTCGCGCCAGCCGATGCGGATCCGCGCGAAGAGCCGCCCCAGCTCCTGCTCGACCCTGGTGACGGCCTGATCGAGCTCGCCGTCTCCCAGCAGGTCGGATGCGTCGGCCGATGCCGGAGACACGACAGGGGCATGGGAAGGGGCGTCGGGAGAGGCGCTCATGCTCGCCAGTGTACGGCGAAGCCCCGCTGCCGATCACGACAGCGGGGCCTCGGGTCACACCTCTGCGAGCAGCCGGAACACCTTGGATGCGGCATGGACCTCGTCGGGCGTCAACTGATCGACGACAGCCCGCAGCCGCGTGCCGTACTCGCGGCGGACCTCGGCGAGCGCAGCGCACGCAGGAGCCGTCGCCGTCAGCACGCGGAGCCGACCGTCGCGTTCGTCCGGGTGGGACTCGAGAAGATCCAGCTCCTCCAGCATCCGCACCTGACGGCTGATGACCGACTTGTCCATCTCGAAGCGTTCGGCGAGCTCATGGGCGTTGGCGGTGCCGGCCCGATCGATGAAGGTCAGCAGCTTGTAGCCGCCCACCTGCAATTCCGGGTGCACCCTCGCCGCCGACTCCTTCCACAGCGACCTGGTCCTCGCGAAGATGAGGTTCAGGTGCGCCTGGAGATCGCCGAGCGCGCTGTCGACATCCATCGGCACGACCGCTGCGGAGGTCATGGTCTCAGCGCTCCCCGTCCCGCTCTTCGGGTGTGCGCTCACGCTCGAGCACGGTCACCGAACCGGTCGTGGGAGAGGATCCCGCGCCTTCGAGCCGGATGGTTCCGGTGGAGAGCGAGCCGCCGACCTCGGCTTCGGAGATCTCGATCACCGACTCCTCGGCCTGCTCGAGCATCTGCTCTGCGGCGTTCTTCGTCGACAGCGGCTTGTTCTTGATGAACGCGATGGCGATGATGGCGATCACCGCGAGCGGGATCGCGATGATGAACGAGTCCGCGATGCCGTGACCGTAGGCGCTCTCGACGATCGCGCGGATCGTGTCGGGAAGCTGCCCGACCTTCGGGACATCGCCCGATGCGAGGTGCTGAAGCGCGGCCACCTCATCCGGCGTCGTCGGCGTGAACCCCTTGAGGGCGTCGGTCATGTAGGTGGCAACGCTGGTGGACAGCAGCGAGCCCATGACGGTGACGCCGATGGTGCCGGCGATCGTGCGGAAGAAGTTCACGTTCGACGAGGCGGCGCCCAGCTGCTGCGGCGCGGTGTCGTTCTGCACGATGAGGGTGAGGTTCTGCATGACCATGCCGAGGCCGGCGCCGAGCACGAACATGTAGACGGCGACGAGCGGGAACGGGGTGTCGTAGCGGAGCGTGGCCATCAGGCTGACGCCGACGGTCGCGAGGACCGAGCCGGTGAGCATCCAGCCCTTCCACTTGCCGAAGCGGCTCACGAGCTGGCCGATGATGATCGACGCCCCCATCTGGCCGATGATCATCGGGATGGTCATGAGGCCGGACTCGGTGGGCGTGGCGCCACGGGCGAGCTGGAAGTACTGCGCGAGGAACACCGAGGTCGCGAACATCGAGACGCCGATCGCGATCGACGCGATGACCGACAGGGTGAAGGTGCGGTTGCGGAACAGTGTCATCGGGACGATCGGTTCCTTGACGAAGAACTCGACCGTGATGAACGCGGCGATCGCGACGCCGGCGGTCACGGCGAGCATGATGCTCGTCGAGGAGTCCCAGTCGAACTGGTTGCCGCCCATCGACACCCAGATGAGGAGTGTCGAGACACCGACCGCGAGCAGCACGATGCCGAAGTAGTCGATCGACACCTTGGTGTCGCGCTGCGGCTTGGGCAGATGCAGGGTGAACTGCAGCAGCACCAGGGCGAGGATCGCGAACGGTACGCCGACGAAGAAGTTGGAGCGCCAGCCCCACACATCGGTGAGGAGTCCGCCGAGCAGCGGGCCGCCGATGGTTCCGAGAGCCATGATGCCGCCGACCACGCCCATGTACTTGCCGCGCTCGCGCGGGGAGATGATGAGGGCCACGGCGATCATGACGAGCGACATCAGGCCGCCGACGCCGATGCCCTGGATGACGCGGACCGCGATGAGCATATTCGTGTCGGTCGAGAATCCGGCGATCACGGTGCCGACCGTGAAGAGGATGAGCGAGATCTGGACGAGCACCTTGCGGTCGACCAGGTCGGCGAGCTTGCCCCAGATCGGGGTGGAGACGGCGGTGGCCAAAAGGCTCGCGGTGATGACCCAGGTGTACTGGGACTGGGTGCCGCCGAGGTCGGCGATGATGACCGGCATCGAGGTCGACACGACCGTGCCCGAGAGCACGGCGACGAACATGCCGACGACGAGGCCGGAGATCGCGGTGAAGACCTCGCGTGCCGAGCGCGTCGTCTCGGGGGCTGAGGATGAGGTGTTTGTCACTGGGGAACGCTCCTGCGTAGAAAGTTGATCGGGGTCAACCATACGCCGATAGTTGTGAAAGTACAACTATCGGCGTCCGCTTCGCTCGATGTGCTTTTGCAAGGAGGCGGCCGGGAGTACCTTGTCAGCGTGTCGACTGATTCGAGGAGCGGATGGGCGCCCGGCGCCCCGGCGTCCCTCGATGCGGCCATCGGCGACATCGATTGGACGATGATTCCGCCCGGTTCCGCGAGGTCGTGGTTCTCCGCCCCCAGTGGAGACCTGGCCGTCGTCTCGCTGGGCGACGCGGAGCATCCGCGCGTGGTCCTGGTGCCGGGCGCGACAGGATCGAAAGAGGATTTCACGCTGATGCTGCCGCTTCTGGCGCAAGCGGGCTACTTCGTGCAGTCGTTCGACATCGCCGGACAGTACGAGTCGCACGCAGCCGGTGCGAACTCCGCATACACCTATGAGCTGTTCGTCGCCGACCTCATCGCCTTCCTCGAAGCGGGCGCACCGGCGCATCTGCTCGGATACTCGTTCGCCGGCACGGTCGCCCAGCTCGTCGCCGTCCGCCGCCCCGACCTCGTCCGCTCCCTCGCGCTGCTGACCACTCCGCCGGGCTCGGGCAACGTCTTCGCGAGCATGAAATGGCTGGGCCCGCTCGCCCCGATCACGAGTCCTCGTCGCGGAGCCGGGCTCATGATCTGGGGAATCGTGACGAACAAGAACCGGGTTCCGCCGCGGCGGCTCGAGTTCGTGCGCTCTCGGTTCGCACTCACGAGCAGGCGCAGCGTCGACGAGATCGTCGGTCTGATGATGGTCGCGCCTGATCTGCGCAGCCGCGTGCGGGCGCTGCCGATTCCGAAGCTCGTCGTGGCCGGTTCGCACGACCTGTGGCCGCTCGCCGCCCACAAGCGATTCGCCGACGACCTCGACGCCGAGTTCCGCGCGTACCCGACAGGGCACAGCCCGAGCGAGACCACCCCGCATCAGTTGACCGTCGACCTGCTCGATCTCTACTCGCGGACCCGCGACTGACTCACCGATCGACCGTGGACCTCTCCACCCGACGCCGATCCTGTCGCCTGCGGTACAGGGTCTGCGGCGACAGGTGCAGCCGCACGGTCGGCACCACGTAGCTCAGCCGACGTCGAAGCGACCCCCAGTTCTGGAACGGCCGCGCCGACACCTCGACGACGAGATCCCGATCCCGCAGCACCGTCATCCCCGGCCGTATGTGGAACGACAGGTCGAAGTCGTCATGGATGTTCGTCTGCTCGCGGTGCACCTCGGCGCTCAGCATCCGCCAGACGGAGGCACGCATCGCCATGTTCGACCCGTAGAGGGGTGCGTGTCCGAGGACGGGAGCCATCGACGCGTACATGCCGCCGATGTAGAGGTGCTCTCCCATCCAGTGCACCAGCGCGGTCGAGCCGTAGAAGCGCGGTTCTCCCGTGACGAAGTCGACGTCGGGACGGTCGCGGAAGGTGCGCTCGATGCGTTCGACCCAGTCTGTGCCCGGACGGGAATCGGCGTCGAGCCGGGCGATGATGTCACCGGTCGCCGCGTCGTACCCGGCCGCGGACGCGCGGGGAATCCCCTGGATCGGCTCGCTCACGACCCGTGCACCGAACCTCTCGGCGACGGCGACCGTGTCATCGCTGCTGCCGTTGTCGACGACGACGATCTCGTCAGCGCGTCGAGTCTGCCGCTGGAGAGCGCCGAGGCACACTTCCAACAGGCGGGCGTCGTCGCGCACCGGGATGACCACCGAGACGGAGCGTGGGAGCACGGTCGCCATCGTTCTCCTCTCCGGCGCGGCTCGGCGCTCAGACACAGTCTCCACCGTGAACGGCCTCACGCGGCGATTGAACGAAGACGAGTCCAGGCTGCTGGGAGAATCGACCCATGACGGATTCCTTCGAGACGCTGATCGAGGCCGGGAACACCGCCGATGTCACCGGATGGGACTTCGCCTGGTTGGACGGACGAGCGACCGAGGAGCGGCCTCCCTGGGGCTACGCCCGCCTGCTGTCCGAGCGCCTCGGCACCGCATCCGCATCGCTTGACATCCAGACCGGCGGAGGAGAGGCCCTCGCCGAGGCATCGACCTTTCCTCCCACCGCCGTGGCCACGGAGTCGTGGCCCCCGAATGTCCTCAAGGCCACTCATCTGCTGCATCCCCGCGGCGTCGTCGTCGTCGCCGACCCCGACGAGCCGCCGCTGCCGTTCGGCGACGAGGCCTTCGACCTGGTGACCAGCAGGCATCCGGCGACGATCTGGTGGTCGGAGATCGCCAGAGTGCTGACTCACGGAGGGACCTACTTCGCCCAGCACGTGGGTCCGGCCAGCGCGTTCGAGCTGATCGAGTTCTTCCTGGGGCCGCAGCCCGAGGCCCGCCGCGGCCGCCACCACGATGACGAGGTCGCCGCTGCAGAAGCTGCCGGTCTCGAGATCGTCGACCTTCGCACCGCTCGCCTGCGCATCGAGATCCACGACGTCGCCGCCGCGGTCTACCTGCTGCGCAAAGTGATCTGGTGGGTGCCGGGATTCACCGTCGAGAACAGCCTCGATCGGCTGCGCGACCTGCACGACCTGATCCAGCACGACGGACCGTTCATCGCGCACTCGACCCGTCACCTCATCGAAGCCCGCCGCCCGTAGCGCGCGAAGAGGGCGTTGCTGGACGCTTCGATGGATGTCACGTCGGCGCGGGAGCGTCGGGGAATGTTCAGCGTGCCCGCCGAGGCGGGGCGCGTTACCGAAGCGGCGTCAGGGGCGGTTCTGATCTCCTCGCGACAGCGCTCGCGCTCGCCCTCACCCCTGACACCACGTACGCGTCACTCCCGCACGGATGCCGCCACTGGCGTCGCGTTCTCGGCTTCTTCGCCCCCGGCGCGCACCTCGCTCACGAGCACCGCCGCCACACCCGCCCCGCACAGGACGAATCCGAAGAGGGTGACGACCGTGAGCGGCTCGCCCAGCAGCAGAGCGCCCGCGGTCGCGGTCGTCGGAGCGACCAGGAAGAGGAGGGCGTTCAGCGCGGTGATGCCGACGCGACGGAGCAGCCACCAGTACAGCCCGTAGGCGGCGAGCGTGGGAGAGGCCGCGGCGAATCCGGCGGCGAGCCAGAACGAGACCGACGTCGGCGGTGCGAGCGCCCCGAAGGCTGCGGCGATCGGCACGAGTGCCACAGCGGTCACCGTCACATGGATCGTCAGCGTCACCAGCGTCCCGGTGCGCGGAACCGATCGTCGCTGGAGGAAGGTGCCGACGATGAGGCACGCCATCGCCACCGCCGGCCAGAGGTACGCGACCAGATGGGCCTCGGAGTCGTCGAGCTGCGACCGCACGACCAGCAGCACCCCCGCAGCGCCCACCAGGAGCCCCGCCCACTGGGCGCCCTTGACCCTCAACCCGAGCAGCGGACCGACGAGCACCGCGACGACGAGCGGCTGCACGGCGTCGATCAGCGCGGTCGTGCCGGTGGCGACCCCCGCCGCGATCGCCGCATAGACCGATGCGCAGTAGCCGAACTGGGCGAACAGACCGATGAGTGCCTGCCGCCCGAAGTCCGCGCGCGTGATGCTCCGAGCCGCACCCGTGAAGAACACGATCGCGATCAGGACCACCGCGAGTGGAACGAACCGCCACACGAGCAGAGTCAGGGGCGAGACGTCGTCGATGGCGATCGCCGGCACCAGGAAGCCTGAGCTCCAGGTCACCACGAACGCCGCAGCGGCCGCGACGGTCACCGCGACATGAAGTATACCGATCTGTTTACTCATCTGTTCGACTATACAGGTTGGTATAGTCGAACGCATGGCCGTCCCCGTCCCCGAACTCGCCCCTCTCACACCTGGCGCGACTCGCGTCCTCGACGCGGCGTCTCGCCTCTTCTACGAACGCGGCATCCACGCGGTCGGTGTCGACACGATCGCGGAGGCGGCAGGAGTCACGAAGAAGACGCTCTACGACCGCTTCGGCTCGAAAGAGGCCCTGGTCGTCTCCTACCTGCAGCACCGGGACGCCCTATGGCGCGCGCACGTCGCCCGGCACCTGGAGAGCGTCCCCGAACCCGGCATCGAGCGGGTGCTGGCGGTGTTCGACGCGGCGATCACGTGGTCGGACGAGTACAGCCCGAAAGGATGCAGCGCCATCAATGCGCGAGCCGAGATCGGCGATGGCCACGACGGGCATCCGGTCTTCCCCGAGGTGTCGCGCCAGAAGGCTTGGCTGCTCGAGGTCTTCGCCGAGCTGTGCAGTGAAGCAGGTGTCGCCGACCCCGCACTGATGTCGAAAGCGATGATGCTGCTCTACGAAGGCGCGATCGTCACGGTCGGCATGGAGACCTTCGCTGAGCCGTTCGAGGTGGCACGCGGGCTGGCGCGAACGATGCTGGAGCGAGCCGGGCGCTGATCAGATCAGCTGCGCGACGTTCGAGGAGCGTTCACGGGCCGGCGGCGCACGAGCGGCACCAACGCCGCTGCGACCACCAGTATCGCGGCGACGAGCACGGCCGTGGTGAACCCGCCGGCAGCGATGGCCGCGACGGTTCCGAGAACAGCGATGCCGAGGCCGCCACCCAGGGCGAACCCGACTTCCTGGATCGCTCCGACCTGACCGGCATCGTCTTCGGTGGTGGCATCGAACAGTGCGGTGGCCGCGAGCGTCGCCCCGATGCCGAAGCCGAGGCCGACGAGCGCCAGCGGCACAGCGACGAGCTCGGGGTCGGTGAAGAGCCATCCCAGACCTGCGGCCTGCAGCAGCAGCGCCAGCACGATCTGCGTCTCGGAGCGCACCCACCGGAGGGCGATCGGGGCGATCACACCACCGGTCGCGATGGCCGCCGCCTGCGGGAGGATCGCGAGGCCGGCCTCAGCAGCGGTCCATCCTCGCGCGTCCTGCAGATGCAGGCTCACCAGCAGCACGGAGGCCGAAGACACGCCACTCGCCGCGACGATGCGGGTGATGGCGGGGCTGAATCCCGGGAGCCCGAACAGACGCATGTCGATGAGCGGCTCGGACAGCCGCCGCTGGCGCAGGATGAAGTACACGAGACTGCCGATCGCGACCACTCCGGCGATCGCGGCGGGAACCGGTGCGGCGAGCGCCTCGTGCAGCGCGAAGGCGAGGGCTCCGAGCGCGACGATCGACGTCACGATGCTGGGCAGATCCCAAGACGGCGGGCGGGAGCTGCGCGAGTCGGGAACGAGCCAGAGCGCCAGCACACCAGCCAGCACGGCGAGAGGTGCACTCCCCAGCAGCAGCCACCGCCACCCCGGGCCCTCCGCGAGCAGTCCACCCAGCACGGGCCCGAGCGCGCTGCCCGCCCCGAACGTCGCCGTCCACAGCCCGTATGCCAGCACCCGCTCCCTGGCGTGGTACTTCGCGCCGATCGTGGCGACGACACCGGCGACGACGAATGCCTCGGCCACGCCCAGCAGTGCGCGGATCACGATGAGCAGCACCCCGCTCTGTGCGAAACCGCCGACAGCATTGAGCACGGCGAAACCCGCTAGGCCGATCAAGACGATCTTCTTGCGCCCGAACGCATCGCCGATCCGTGCCGCCAGGATGAGGGTCGCGGCGAGGGACAGCGCATAGACGTCGGCGAGCCAGAGCCCCTCGGTGTCGCTGAGCACGAGCTCGCCACGGATCGCCGGGAGCGCAGTGGAGACACTGCTGATGGCGAGTGCGCCGATGAGGATCCCGAGGAGCAGAGGGACCATCGCGAGCCAGAGACGAAGGGTCGAGCGCGAGGCCGCGACTGTGGGGGTTGATGTCACATGCTCAGTCTGTAAAGTACAGGCAGAAGGTGCAAGTACGGTCATTTCTGTTACGTACTGACTGTTTGGATACCAAGGCCGACGACACGGGGAGCGTGCGATGAGGGAGAAGACCGAGCGGATCGTTCGCGACTGGTCCGAGTCGTGCGACGCCGAGGTGTCGATCGCGGTTCTCGGCGGGGCCTGGAAACCGAGCATCCTGACTCTTCTCGGCGAGCACGAGGTGCTGCGCTTCGGCGAGCTCGGTCGGCTGCTGGAGAACCCGACCGCCCGCGTGCTCACTCGCCAACTGCGCGAGCTGGAAGAAGACGGTCTGATCACCCGCACCGTGTACCGGCAGGTGCCGCCGAAGGTCGAGTACCGCCTCAGCGAACTCGGTACCAGCGCCACCCCATTGCTCATCGAGCTGACGCGGTGGGGCACGAAGTACGCCGAGCGGCAACGCGCGGCCTCGTCCGCCGGAGAGCCCCTCGACCGCGACCCCGTGGTCGCGTAGCCCCTCGCCTACTCGCTGTCGAGGAAGACCCCGACTCGCTCGCCGTCGTACACGAACTGCAGCGCCGTTCCCGACGGGAAGCGTTCGCTCAGCTCCTTGGGGATGTTGCTGTCGAACGGCACTTCCACGGTCGCCGGGAAGGTACCGACGGCGCACCCGGTGTACGTGGGTCCGTCGTAACTCCAGCCCTCGGAGACGTCGAACTCGTCCTTCTCGGGAACCTGATCGGCGCGGGCGACGGTGAGGCAGTCGGCTCCGACAGAGCCGTTGAAGTACCCGCCGGTGCTCTCGATGAGAGCCAAACCGTAGAAGTCGAACACCGCGGAACTCGGACCGGCACCCATCCACCCGGCCGGAATCTCCAGCGTGGATGTCGCCTCCAGCGTGGCGATCTGCGGAGCGCCTGCGGAAGTGGAGGAGACGGGAGAGATCTTCACCACGGCGAAGGTGACGGCAGCCGACACCGCGGCCGCCGACAACGCGGCCGCCGCCACGATCGCGGCCAGCCAGACGATCCTGGACGTCCGTGCCGAGAACCACGCTGACAGCCGCTCGACAGACCTCTCGCGTGCCGAGACCGGCTCCGACGGTTCGGCGGCGGCGCCGGCGAACACGTCGAGCGCATCCTCCCCCGAAACCTGGGCGCGTCGCCCCGACCCCGCCTCTCCCCGAAGGGGTTCAAACGCTCGAATGGGCTCCACGTGCCGAACGGTCTCCGCTTCGGGAACCGGCACAACGGCATCGTCGGCAGCGGCCTTCGACTGCCTCATCGCCTCCAGTTGCTGGAGACGCCGGAGCGCGGCAGGATCGTTCTCGATGTCCGCCGTCGGACCATAGGCGCGAGCCCGGAGGGCGCGAAGCTCTTCATCAGCCGCAGTGCTCATCCCCGGCATCGTCTCATGGGCCGGTGCCTCAGCCGCAGAACGCCGAGGCCGAGTCCTTGAGCTGCTCGATGGCCTCGACCGTCTCCGGAGCCTGCAGGTCGGTCATGCCACCGATCTGGGTGGCGCCGGAGCGGATGAGCTCCCCCAGCTGTCCGTCGACGTTCGCAGCGAGACCCTCGAGCGAGGCGACGAGCTCGTCGCGCGCCGCATCGGCCTGCTCCGCCGAGACCTCGCCCTGATCGAGCAGTGCCTGGTACTGCCCATAGGCGTCGTCGATCGTGGTGCAGGTCGCCTTGACGTCGATCCCCACGGCGTCACCGGCCATCTGCGTGACCTGCGAGCAGCCGGTGAGAAGCCCGGCGGAGAGCCCGGCGGCGAGGAGGAGAGGAAGGACCATGATTCGGCGCATGCCCCGAGGGTAGCGGTCGTACCTGTCGGACTCCCTCGACGATGCCGGAGCCTCCGCGTGGAGCACTTGCACGGGCGCGGGCGTCTAACATCGCAAGCGCGCGATGGCCGGGGAGGTGGGCGCCTGATGAAGGTCTTGCTCGTGGATGACGACGCGGAGATCCGCCTCGGTTTCACGACCGCTCTGCGGCGTCGTGGTCACAGCGTCGACACTGCTGAGGACGTCGCCTCCGCCCGCCGTCTCGCCGAGAGCACGGTGCCGGATGTCGCGATCATCGACGTCATGCTCCCGGATGGCGACGGGTTCTCGCTGTGCCGCGAGATCCGCACCAGATGGGGCTTCCCGACCGTGATGCTCACCGCTCGGGACGAGGATGCCGACGTCGTCGTGGGCCTCGACGCCGGAGCAGACGACTACATCGCCAAACCCGTCAGCGTTGCCGTGCTCGAAGCGCGCCTGCGGACGGTCCTGCGCCGCTCCCGCCTCACCGCGGAGCCGCTGCGGGTCGGGTCCCTCGAACTGCACGAGGACTCCGCGGAAGCGCTGGCCGACGGCGAGACCCTGCCACTGAGCGCCACGGAGTTCCGTCTGCTGCACGAGCTGGCACTGAACGACGGGCACGCCCTGAGCCGCTCCCGCCTGATCGACGCGGTCTGGGCGCAGTCCCCGCCCGACACTCCACGGGTGGTCGACACCGCCATCCAGCGACTGCGTGCGAAGCTGACCGCAGCGCACGTCTCGACGCCGCAACTGGAGACGATCCGCGGGATCGGGTACCGGCTGCGATGAGCGCTCGCCGTCGCCCCACACTCCGCGCGGCCATCGCCCTCGCTCTCGTCGGCAGCACAATCGCGGTCTCGGTCCTCGTCACCGGAGTCGTCGTGTTCACGGCAGGGCGGATCGTCTACGAGTCGCGGCAGCAGGGCCTGCTCGACGAGTTCTCGACGACAGCCGACGCTCTTTTCACCTCGATCTCCACTGCCTCCCCCGAGGACACCTGGAGGTACTACGCCGAGATCCTCCCCGGCGAGACGGTCATCATCGATCTCGACAGCGGCCGGAGCGCTGGCGAGCTCCGGCCGGATCAGGTGCCCGACGCGCTGGGCATCGACGACAGCCGTCGTTCGGACGACCTGACATCGCTCATGACGACGCTCGATGGTCGAGAGGTCTTCTTCGTCTCCGTCGTCCGGGACGATCTTCCTCAGGACCCGAGCGCCCGACTCGCCGTCGTCACCGCGTACTCGATGCAGCCGCAGCAGGAGCAGGTGCGAGAGCTCATCGTCTCAGGGGTGCTCCTCAGCGGCGGGGCCGTCGTCCTCGTGGTCGTGCTCGAGCGCTTGCTGGGCGGTGCGTTGACGCGTCCGCTCCGTCGCCTGGTCGACACCGCTCACACAGTGGGGTCCGGCGACGGCCCACCGCCGTGGAAGCCCTCGTTCGACGACGTCGACCGAGTGGCCGACGCCCTTCACCTCTCGTCGGAGCGCCTGGGCGACACCATCGGGCAGCTGCAGCGCCGTGAGGCGGAGTCCCGGCAGCTCGTCAGCGACGTCGCCCATGAGCTGCGCACACCGCTCACCTCGATGATGGCGGTCGACGAGCTCCTCGACGAGGACGAGCAGGCGACTGCGGAGGAGCGGGCGGTCGCGGCTGCGGTCGTGCGCACCGGAACGCGACGGCTGCACACCCTGATCGAGCGCCTGCTCGAGCTCTCCCGACTCGATGCCGGGGTCGCGACCGTGCACGGCACCGACGTCGTGGTTCGCGAACTGCTCGTCGACGTGATCGACGCGACAGGAGTCGACGTCTCCGAGCTCTCGGTCTCGCCGGATCTTCGGATCCGCACTGACTCGTCGCGCCTGCACACCGTGGTGGCGAACCTGCTCACGAACGCCTCCCGGCACGCTCACCCGCCCATCACCGTCAGCGTGCACGAAGACGCCGACGTGCTGCACATCGATGTCGGCGACCACGGCCCCGGCATCACCGAGGCCGACGCCCAGCGGGTGTTCGACCGCTTCGTGACCACCGACCGTTCGCGCTCGGACGGCGCCGGCACCGGGCTCGGGCTCGCGATCGCCCGCGACAACGCCCGACTTCTCGGCGGGGAGCTCACGCTGCTCCCCCGATCCCCGGGTGCGACGTTCCGCGTGACACTTCCTCGCCTGTGACACTCGTGTGACATTCGTCCTCGACACTGGCTGTCCGCCGATGTCGAGAGGTCTTCCCATGAGTGTTCCCCTGCCCCCTTCTCCGCGCAGACAGCGGCGGAGGCGACTGCGACGCTTCCTCACCCTGACCGCGGTCGCCATCCTGGTCATCGGCGGAGGGACCGCCGCCGTCGCAGCGATCAGGTTGTCGCAGAATGTCACCACGGTGGAGCTGCACCCCACACGCACCGACGAGCCTCCCGCCGTCGCGGATTTCGACGGCGAGTTCGACGTGCTGCTCGTCGGCTCGGACGGTCGCGCAGGACAGGGTGCCCAGTACGGCGAGGGCGGTGATGTCGAAGGCAGCCGGAACGACGTGACCCTGCTGCTGCACGTGAACGAGTCGCACGACGCGGCGACCGTGATCTCGTTCCCCCGCGACCTGCTCGTCGACATTCCCGCGTGCACCGATCCCGACACCGGGAAGACCTGGGACGCCGGCCGCCGCGTGCAGTTCAACGAATCGCTCGCGCGCGGCGGTCTGGGGTGCGTCGCCTCCACGGTCACGGCCCTCACCGGAATCGATCTCGCGTACGCCGCGGAGATCAGCTTCACGGGGGTCATCGACGCCTCGGACGCCGTCGGCGGCGTGCCCATCTGCTTCGCCGGGCCCATCCATGATCGGCACTCCGGGCTCGACATCCCCGAAGCGGGAACGTACGACCTCAGCGGCGAACAGGCCCTGGCGCTCCTGCGTTCTCGCTACGGCGTCGGTGACGGAAGCGATCTCGCCCGTATCTCGACCCAGCAGGTGTTCCTCTCCTCCCTCATACGCACACTGCGTGATCAGTCCACCCTGACCGATCCGGTGAAACTCTTCGGGATCGCCGATGCCGCGACCCGCAACATGACGCTTTCCACCCCGCTCGCCGACCTCGGCACGCTCGCGTCGATGGCCAAGGTCTTCAGCGACCTCCCGCTGGAGAACATCGCGTTCGTGTCGTACCCGCATCTTCCCGCTGGCGACCGCGTCGTTCCCGACGAACAGGCCGCGGCAGCACTGATGGAACGGGTGAAGTCAGGCGAGACGGTGAACATCAGTGCCGACCACACGGGCCGGGGCAGCGAGCTGTCCGAGCCGGTCGCCCCGCCGTCCGCCGATGCCGAGGAGCCGGCGACCCCGCAGCCGGAGTCCGAGACGCTGCCGCAGAACATCGATGGGCAGAGCGCCGCACAGGACACCTGCGTGCGCCCGTACTCCGGCTAGCCCGAGCCGCACCGGGACGCTCGGGCTCTCAGGAGCTCCCGACCGTCGACTCCAGCTTCGCCATGACCTGGTTGATCGTGAACGACGCCGACTCCTGCCGTGCCGGGAACTCGGCCAGCGTGCCGAGCATCCTTCCGACATACGCCTGCGCCGGGACGAAGAGGAACACGTGGTCGAGCACCCAGTCCCAGTACGTGTTCGACGTGATGTCGGCGCGCTCGTAGGGGTCGGTGCGCAGGTTGAACAGCTTCGGGAAGCGCAGCTCGATGTAGGGCTCCTGCCAGACGAGCAGCGTTCCCACCGCACGCTGCTCGAGGAAGACGAGCTTCCAGTTCTCGAAGCGCAGCGCCGTGAGGTCGCCGTCGTCCGACACGTAGAAGAAGTGTCGGCGCGGGCTGTGCTCGACGGCACCCGTGATGTAGTCGAGCTGGTTGTTCCCGTCGAGGTGCACTGTGAAGTCCGTGCCGTGCAGCTCGGTGCCCGACTTCAGACGCTCGGCGATGTCGGTGTCTCCGACCGCCGCCAGCAGGGTCACGAACCAGTCGTTGTGGCTCACGATCCCGTTGAGCGTCGTTCCCGCAGGGATGTGACCCGGCCACCGGACCATCGCCGGCACGCGATATGCGCCCTCCCAGTTGGAGTTCTTCTCGTTGCGGAACGGTGTCATGCCGGCGTCCGGCCAGCTGTTCATGTGCGGTCCGTTGTCGGTCGAATACATGACGATCGTGTTCTCGGCGAGGCCGAGCTCGTCGAGCAGGTCGAGCAGGCTTCCGACGACGTCATCGTGGTCGAGCATGGTGTCGTGGTAGTTCGACTGCCAGCGTCCGGCGCGCCCCTTGCTCTCCTCCTTGGTGTGGGTGCGGAAGTGCATGTGGGTGGAGTTGAACCACACGAAGAAGGGAGTGTCGTCCTCCGCCTGGGTGCGGATGAAGTCGGCCGCCGCGTCGCGGAACTCCTCGTCGACCGTCTCCATGCGCTTCTTCGTCAGCGGACCGGTGTCTTCGATCCTCTGGGTCCCGTCTTCGTTCGCCCAGGAGTGGAGCACGCCACGCGGACGGAACCTCTCACTGAATCCCGGGAACTCCTCATCGGTCGGATAATCGGGGTGCTCCGGCTCCTCCTCGGCGTTGAGGTGGTAGAGGTTGCCGAAGAACTCGTCGAAGCCGTGCGCGGTCGGCAGGTGCTCGTCGCGGTCTCCGAGGTGGTTCTTGCCGAACTGCCCGGTGGCGTAGCCATGGTGCTTGAGCGCATCGGCGATCGTGGGATCCTCCGCCTGGAGGCCCAGCTTCGCGCCCGGCATGCCTACCTTGGTCAGCCCGGTGCGATAGGGGTTCTGCCCGGTGATGAAAGCCGCGCGACCGGCGGTGCAGCTCTGCTCGCCGTAGTAGTCGGTGAACTTGACGCCCTCGTCGGCGATCCGATCGATGTTCGGCGTCCGATAGCCCATGAGGCCGTCGGAGTACGTGCTCAGGTTGCTGATGCCGATGTCATCGCCCCAGATGATGAGGATGTTGGGCTTCTCAGCCATGGGAGACTCCTTGCTTCAACCGGTGAGACGAGGGCGATCACCCTCGGTCGTAGCCAAGCAGTCCCCCGACCCGAAGCCCAGGGCGCCTCACTCGGAGCGGGTGAGACGGAATCCGATGTGCGACATGCCGGTGTCCTCGGCCTGCGGCGAGCGCGCGGCCGGCCGGAAGCGCAGGCAGTAGTCGGGTGAGCAGAGATGAGAGCCGCCCTTGAGCACGCGCCGCGGGATGTCGGGGAACCCCTCCTGCGCGCTCGCGGCGGCGAGGAGGTTCGTGCGCTTGCCGGCATCGACGGGGGTGTCCGAGAGGCGGATGTGCCGTGGGGTGTAGAAGTCGGTCGTCCACTCCCAGACGTTCGCGATCATGTCGTAGAGGCCGTAGCCGTTGGGAGGGTACGAGCCGACCGGAGCCGTGCCGCCCACACCCTGGTTGTCGTAGGGGAAGCGTCCGAGCCAGGAGTTCGCCTGAGCGACGCCGCCCGGATACGCCTCGTCTCCCCACGCGAACGCGGCGCCGTCCACGCCGCCTCGGGCCGCGTACTCGTGCTCGGCTTCGGTGGGGAGCCGCATCCCCACCCAGTCGGCGTAGGCGACCGCGTCTTCGAACGCGACGTGCACGACGGGATGCTGCAGCCGATCGTCGATCGACGACTCGGGTCCGAACGGCCGACGCCAGTACGCGCCCGGCTGCCAGCGCCACCAGTTGCGCCAGTCGCCCAGGTTCGTCGGGCCGGAGGTCGGCGTGAACACCATCGCTCCCGGTACGAGGTCGGCGGGGTCGGCACCCGGGAACGCGGCAGGATCGAGCTCGCGCTCGGCGACCGTCACGTACCCTGTCGCCTCGACGAACTCGGCGTACTGCTCATTCGTCACCTGGTAGCGGTCGATGTGGAACGAAGCGACCTCGCGCTGGTGGGCCGGCCGCTCATCGGGGTAGAAGTCGTCGGAGCCCATCAGGAACGTGCCGCCGGGAATGTGGACCATATCGCGCGAGTTCGTCACGTGCTCAGCGTAGTGTCCGTCTCAGATCCTGCGATCGGCGCCGGGCATTCGAGTACTATTGGATGACATCTAATTCTTGGAGGTCGAAAATGACCACGTTCGAGGTCTCACGAAGAGGACTGCTCGCCGTCACCGGACTCGGATTGCTGGGCACGACCCTGCTCGGGTGCGCGCCGGCCGGATCAACGGGAACCGGCGGGGCGTCGGGGAGTACCCGACCACGCGCAGACAGGCGGATGGGCGCGGAGTGGGACAGCCATGAACTCACGGTCATGTCATGGCCGACGGCGCTGATCTGGGGCGAGGACATCGAGTACGTCCGCCAGGACATCGCCAGCATCGCCCGAGCGATCGCAGAATTCGAGCCCGTCGTGATGCTCGCCTCGGCCGCCGACGTCGAGGATGCCACCGCCGAATGCGGCTCTGCGGTCGAGGTCGTCGAACTGGCCGTGGACGACCTGTGGGCCCGCGACACCGTACCCGTGTTCGTCGAGGGCGCGGACGGCGTCGAGGGAGTCGACTTCAACTTCAACGGCTGGGGCGACAAGCAGGTGCATCCGAACGACGGGCGCGTGGGCCAGGAGTTCCTGCGCGAGTTCGAGATCCCGCGCATCCAGGCGAATCTCGTCGGCGAAGGCGGCTCGCTCGAGACCGACGGCCGCGGCACCCTGCTCGTGACCGAGAGCTCGCTCGTGAACGACAATCGCAACCCCGGGCTGAGCCGTGACGAGATCGAGAACAGACTCACGAAGCTGCTCGGCATGCGGAAGGTGATCTGGTTCGACGGCGTCTACGACGAAGACATCACCGACGCTCACATCGACTCCCTCGTGCGCTTCACCGCGCCCGGGGCCGTACTGCTCGACACCCCGGGAGCCGGGGCGCCCGATGACGTCTGGTCGCGCTCCAGCGCACAGGCGCGGTCGGTACTCCAGGAAGCGACGGACGCCGACGGCAACGGCTTCGAGGTCGTCGATCTCCCACAGCCCGACTTCGGCGAGATCCGCGGGTCGGGTGATGACTTCCTGGCCTCGTATGTGAACTTCTACGTCGGCAACGGCGCGGTGTTCGTGCCCGAGTTCGGCGATCGCGCGGCAGACGACCGCGCCCAGGGCATCCTGCAGGACCACTTCCCCGATCGAGAGATCGTCGCGCTGAACATCGACACCGTGGCATCCGGAGGTGGCGGCATCCACTGCGCGACCCACGACCTTCCGGGAACGCCCGAGGACTGACCCTCGCGCGCATGGCGAAGACCCCGCAGCACCTCGTGCGGCGGGGTCTTCGGTGCGCCCTGATACAGGCCGTGCGAGACGCCTCACGCTCGCGATGACTTCGCGGTTGACAACACAGGCAATCACGTTCAAGATAATTGGATATCATCCAAATCTGCTCCGGTGACGCTGCTGTCCCGGGAGACAGGAGGCATCATGGCCCCCTCCATGAAGAAGACGCTGTCGCTCCTGACCGCCGCGCTCATGGTCATCGGACTCAGCGCGTGCAACGGCGAAGGATCAGCACCGTCGACCGACGACGCGAACACGCTCCACGTGGCGCGGTCGGAATCGTTCGACGGCTGGGATCCGGACAAAGCCGCGGCGTACTCGACCTACCAGACCCTCCAGGCCGTCCTCGAGCCGCTGCTGCGCTTCGCGCCGGAGGGTGATCGGGTCGAAGCCGGGCTCGCCACGGACTGGATCTACGACGCCGCGGCCCGCACCTGGACCTTCACCCTGCGCGACGGCGCGAAGTTCAGCGACGGCAGCCCGCTCACCTCGGCCGACGTCGTCTTCTCCGCCGGAGTCTGGGCCGAGGGGTCGAACTACGGCGGCCTCTACGCGAACATCACCGATGTCTCGGCGCCGGACGAGAACACGGTCGTGTTCGCCCTTGCCGAGCCGGACACGACCCTTCCGGTGCTCATGACCTGGTCGTCGTCGGCGATCTTCCCCACCGACTTCGGCGGCGTCAGCAAGAAGGAGTACTTCGCCGCACCGGTCGCCGCCGGCGCCTTCACCGTCGCCGATTGGTCTCCCGGCGGGCGGATCGTCCTGGACAAGAACCCGCACTACTACCAGGAAGGACGCCCGTACCTCGATCAGGTCGTCGTCGAGGTGCTGCCAGACGCCACCGAACGCGGCGCGCAGTTCCAAGCCGGTCAGATCGATATCTCCGAGTACGTCTCGCCCATCGACGCGAAGCAGTACGGCGACGCCCTCGTGACCCTGCCCGCGAGCCAGATCGAGCACCTGAGCTTCAACACCACGGGCGGCCCCCTCGCCGATCCGCTCGTACGACGAGCGCTCGCGCACGCGATCGACTACGACGCGATCGCCGCCGGTCCTTTCCGCGGTGTCGGCGACGCGCCTCGCGGCATCATCCCTCCGAACCTCGCGAACTGGGCACCGCCGACCGCGCAACCCTTCACGAAAGACCTCGACCAGGCGGAGCGCCTGCTGAAGGAGTCGGGGGCCGATGTCTCCTCTCTCGAGCTCATCTACGACGCGGCGAACCCGACCGATCACCTCATCGCCCAGATCCTCAAGGAGAACCTCGCCCAGGTCGGCATCGACCTCAGCCTCACCGCGCTGGAGACCGGGGCCTTCCTGAGCCGGGCGTACGGACTCGATGCCGACATGACGCTGTGGTCCTACGGCGCCGTCTCCCCCGACGTCGTCGATCCGCTGGGGTGGATAACGGGGACCTCCTGGCTGTTCACCGGTTTCGAGACCGAGACGGTCACCGAGCAGTTCTTCGCCTACGGCGCCACGGAGTCCACCGACGAGAAGCGGGCGATCGTCGCCCAGGTGCAGGACGATGCGCTGCGCAACGCGCAGGCGATCAGCCTCACCGAGTTCCAGGTGCAGCACGCGGTCAGCGGTCGGGTGTCGGGCTTCGCTCCGGCGCCGTGGGGCATGTACTACTGGGACACGATCACGGTGAGCGAGTAAGAGCGATGGGACGCTACCTCTTCATCGTCAAGCGACTGGTGCTCGCCGTTCCCCTGCTGCTCGGCATCGTGCTCCTGGTCTTCCTGATCCTCAAGATCACACCGGGCGACCCCGCACGGCTGATCGTGGGCCTTCGGGCCTCGGAAGCCGAGCTCGAGGTCGTGCGCACCCAGCTCGGTCTCGACGACCCGGCGATCGTGCAGTACTTCGGCTACGTAGGACGGCTGCTCACGGGAGATCTCGGCTACTCGTTCAAGTCGAACGAAGCGGTCGCGAGCATCGTCGCCGAGCGACTGCCAGCGACTCTCTGGCTGCTCGGGGTCGGAGCGCTCCTGTCGCTCGCCATCTCGGTTCCACTCGCGATCCTGTCGGCGCGTCGCCCCGACGGCCTCGTCGATCACGGCGCACGGGCATTCGGACTCGTCGCTCTGTCGATGCCGTCGTTCTGGGTCGGGATCGTGCTGATCCTCGCCGTCGCCGTGCCCACCGGATGGTTCCCCGTCGGCGGATTCGGCTCGACCCCGACCGACCATCTGCGCTCGATACTCCTGCCCGCCTTCACGCTCGCGCTGTCGATCGCGCCGCTTCAGGTGCGCAGCCTCCGAGCCAGCATCATCGAGGTGCTCGGTGCCGAGCACGTCACGACGGCGCGTTCGCTCGGGCTCTCGAACGGCCGCATCATGTCGCGCTTCGTGCTTCGCAACGCCGCCCCGCCCACCGTCTCGATCCTGGCCCTGAACATCGGCTACCTGTTGTTCGGTGCCGTCGTGGTCGAGACGACCTTCGCGCTTCCCGGTATCGGTCAGGGCATCGTGCTGGCAGCCCGGCAGCGCGACATCCCCACGATCCAGGGGTACACGCTGCTGTTCGCGCTCGCAGTCGTGGTCGTCTTCCTCATCGCCGACATCGTCACGACGATCGCCGATCCGCGACTGGAGGTCGAATCATGAGCACCGTCACAACAGACTCCGTCGGAACCCTGTCGCCGAAGACCCGGGTGATCACCGCCGTGGAGCGCACCCGTCTTCCCCGCCGCGTGTGGGTGGGAGCGTCGATCGTGGTCGCCTACGTGCTCGTCGCGGTGTTCGCGCCCGTGATCGCTCCGTACGATCCGCTCGCGCAGGACGTCGCGAACTCGCTCGCCGCACCCAGCGCCGCGCACTGGCTCGGCACCGATGAGCTCGGGCGCGACGTGCTCTCCCGGCTCATCTCCGCCTCCCGGATCGACCTGCTCGTCGGTTTCCTCGGGGCTGCTCTCCCCGCCGTGCTCGGCACGTTCCTCGGGGCGGTCGCCGGGTTCAGCGGCGGCTGGCTCGACGGGGTGATCATGCGCATCTCGGACGTGGTCCAGGCCTTCCCCACGTACATCCTCATCATCGCGCTCGTCTTCGCGCTCGGCCCCGGAGTGACATCGATACTCGTCGCGTTCACCCTGATCGCCTGGGTCGCGTATGCGCGACTGATCCGCACCGAGGTGCTCCGCGAACGCGGACTCGACTATGTCGCCGCAGCGCGGGCATCCGGCCTCTCCGGCCGGCGGACCCTCTGGCGGCATGTGTTCCCGAACTCGGTCGGGCAGACGCTCGTGTATCTGCCCTCCGACATCGTCGGCGCGACCCTGGGCCTTGCGGCACTGTCGTTCCTGGGACTCGGCATCCAGGCACCGACGCCGGAATGGGGAGCGATGATCGCCGCCGGGCAACCGTACATCCGCGAGCAGTGGTGGCTGTCGACCGTGCCAGGACTCGTGGTGGTCGGCTTCGGACTGGGACTCAGCCTGGTCGGAGAGGGATTCGAAGAATGGACGAGGAAATGACCCGCAACGCGCTCAGCGTCCGCGATCTGCACGTCTCACTGACGCTGGGACAGAACACCGTGACCCCGGTCGACGGCATCTCCTTCGACGTGCGGCCCGGCGAGTCTCTGGGCATCGTCGGCGAATCCGGATCGGGCAAGAGCCTGTCTCTGCGGGCCATGCTCGGTCTGCTGCCGCGCGGCGGAGAATCAACCGGCCCGGTGCGCTACGCATTCGCGAACGGCACGATCGGTGTCGATGCCGCGCACGTCCGCGGTCGTGGGGCCGCGATGGTCTTCCAGGAGCCGATGACCGCACTGAATCCGACGATGCGAGTCGGCGACCTCATCGCCGAGGGCGTGCGCGTCACGGGTACGCGTTCGCGCCGGGCCGTGAGAGCTCGGGTGCTCGAGTTGATGGCGAGCGTCGGCATCCCCGACCCCGTCCGTCGAGCGCGGATGTGGCCGCACGAGCTGTCCGGCGGTCTGCGCCAGCGCGTGATGATCGCCGCCGCCCTGGCGACCGAGCCGGAGGTGCTGTTCTGCGACGAACCGACCACAGCGCTCGACGTGACGATCCAGGACCAGATCCTCGGCCTGCTGCGACGCCTGCAGACCGAACGCGCGATGGCCATCGTCTTCGTTTCGCACGATCTCGCCGTCGTCGCGGAGGTGTGCGATCGCATCGCGGTGATGTACGCCGGAAGGGTGGTGGAGACGGGCCTCGTCGACGAGGTGCTTCGCGCGCCACGGCATCCGTACACCGCGGCGCTGCTGGCATCGGCGCCCTCGTTCGCACGCAGCGGCGACCCACTCGCGACGATCCCCGGCTCGCCTCCCGATCCGCGCGACTTCCCGAGCGGATGCCGGTTCGCACCACGCTGCGAGTTCGCGCAAGCCGCGTGCCTTCAGGCGCCGTACATGCTCGACAGCGACGGCGTGAGCGCGACGGCGTGCATCCGTCCCGAGGTTCTCGCGGGAGTGGCGGTATGAGCGCGCTCCTGGAGGCTCGAGAACTCACCGTGAGCTACCGCGTGGGTTCGGCGCTCCTGGCACGCCTTCGCGGGCGTCCGGTTGCGGATGTGAACGCGATCGAGGGCATCGATCTGGTCGTGGAGCGCGGTTCGGTCGTCGGCATCGTCGGGGAATCGGGATGCGGCAAGTCGACGCTCGCCAAGGCGCTCGCACGACTCACGGGGCTTCCGCTCTACCCCCTCGACCTGATCCAGTTTCGCCCGTGTGGCGGCAAGGTGCCGCACGAGCAGTACGTCGACGCCCACGCCGAGCTGTTG
>JBOGEI010000018.1:0-31254 GCA_050701935.1 Microbacterium sp. | reverse complement strand
GTGGCGCACCTCCGACAGGCTCAGCTGCTGCGGCGGATGGCACGCACCCCGACGATGAGCCCGACCACCGCGACGGCGAGTGCCGAAATCCAGCCCCACAGCACGGTCACATCTCCCAGGTCACCGGCGAACAAGGCGCGTTCGGCCTGAACGACCCAGTTGACGGGGTTGACCGCGGCGACCACCTGCATCCATTCGGGGGCCGAGTCCAGCGGCAGCAGCATGCCGGAGAGGATGAGCAGCGGGAAGATCAGCGACTGCTGCACGCCCCAGAACAGCCACTCCCGGTCCTTCGTCGCCAGGGCGAGTGAGTAGGACAGCGAGCCGAGGCCCACCCCGAAAACGGCCAGCAGCGCCAGGCCGACGAGGAGGCCCGGGATGTCGGCCGCGAAGCCGAACGGCCAGGCGATCAGCACGATGACCAGGGCCTGCACGACGATCGGCGCGATCTCCTTGAGCGCACGCCCGACCAGCAGCGAGGAGCGTGCGAGCGGGGCGACGAGGGTGCGCTCGTGCGAGCCGGTCATCATCTCGTATTGCAGGTTCGACCCGGTCGACCCGGTACCGAACAGCACGATCATCACGAGCACACCCGGCACGAACCAGGCGAGCGTCTCACCAGCCGGCTGCCCCGAGTCGCCGATCAGCAGCGGCGCGAACAGCCCGAGGAAGATGAGCGGTTGCAGCAGGCTGAAGATCAGGGTGAACGGATCGCGGAGCACAGGCTTGAGCTCGCGCGTCAGCACGTTCCGGGTGTCGCGCGCGAGGTTCGGGCGCACGAGCGTGTCGTTGGTGATCATGAGAGGACTCCTGTCGTGTTGTTCTCTGAAGCTGTGCGGGTGTCGGCAGGGGCGGCGGATTCGGGTGCTTCGCCCGCGGCATCCGCTCCTTCGCCGGCTTCGCGCAGCGTGCGCCCGGTGAGGGCGAGGAACACGTCGTCGAGCGTGGGTGGCACGCCGGTGGCCCGACGCACGAGGATCCCGGCGGCGTCGAGTTCCCGCACGATCACCGGCAGCAACCGGTCGCCGTCCTGCACCGCGACCGAGATCGAGGCGTCGTCTACGGCGACCTCGGCGGAGGTGAGACGGGCGACCACGGCGCGGGCGCTCACCGCTTCGACGGCATCCGCGAAGCCGAAGGTCAGCACGTCGCCGGCGAGGGTCGCCTTGAGGGAGGCGGCGTCGTCATCGGCGATGATGCGCCCCTTGTCCATGACCATCACCCGCTCGGCGTAACGATCCGCCTCTTCCAGGTAGTGCGTGGTGAGGAAGACCGTGGTGCCGTGCTGGGTGCGGAGGTCGAGGATGTGCTCCCAGAGGTTCGCCCTGCTCTGCGGGTCGAGTCCCGTGGAGGGCTCGTCGAGGAAGAGGAGCGGCGGCGCGTGCATGAGCCCGAGCGCGATGTCGAGTCGGCGCTTCTGCCCGCCGCTCAGCTGCTGCACGCTGCGGGTCGCGAAGGATGCGAGATCGAGCGACTCGATCAGCTCGTCTGCCCGTCGCACGCTGTCTCGCCGCGACAACCCGTAGAACGCGCCCTGGCTCAGCAGCTCGTCGCGCACCCGCTGCGAGAAGCTTCCGCTGGTGAGCTGTCCGACGTAGCCGATGCGGGCACGGACCCCTGCCGCATCGGTGCGGATGTCGTGCCCGACGACCTTCGCTCGCCCCGAGGTGGGCGGGATCAGGGTCGTGAGCATCCGTAGCGTCGTCGACTTGCCCGCGCCGTTCGGTCCGAGGAAGGCGACGAGCTCTCCGCGCGCGGCGGTGAAGGAGACATCGGTCACGGCATGCACCGGCGTCTTCTTGACGGTGAAGACCTTGGTCAGGCCTTCGGTCTCGATGAGGGATTCGTTCATGGGAAGAGAGTAGAAACCGATGCGGACAGATACTGTCCGCATCATCTGGCAGTCTGAGACGCATGACCGACACCACCTCCCGCGCCCTCGCTCTGCTCAACCTGCTGCAGACGCACCGGCACTGGCCGGGAACCGAGCTCGCCACCCGGCTCGGAGTGACCGAACGCACCGTGCGCCGCGACGTCGACCGGCTGCGCGAGCTCGGCTATCGAGTGGAGTCGACCCCCGGTGTGGCCGGTGGCTATCGACTGGAGGCCGGAAGTGCCGTGCCACCGTTGCTGCTCAACGACGACGAGGCCGTGACGATGGCGATCGGGCTGCGGGTCGCGGCCACGCAGCAGCTCGTCGGTGGACCCGAGGTCACGCTGACCGCCCTCGCGAAACTCGAGCAGGTGCTGCCCTCGGCGCTGCGCCAGCGGGTGAACGCGCTCGCCGCCTCGGTGCAGGCGCCCCGCATCGGAGACGGCCCAGTGGTCTCACCGGAGGTGCTGGGCGAGATCGCCCTCGCGACCCGCGACACCGAGCGATTGCGCTTGAGGTACGTCGACGGCGAGGGGCAGGAGAGCGTGCGCCGGGTCGAGCCGCACGCCCTGGCCCCGGCTGGTCGCAAGTGGTTCCTGCTGTGCTGGGACCTCGACCGCGACGACTGGCGTACTTTCCGCGTCGACCGCATCGCCGCGGTCGAGCACACGCGGGTGCTGTTCACGCGACGCGACATCACCGAGGAGGAGATCGAGGAGCGGGTGCTGATCGCCTCGTCGTGGTCGCCCCAGAAGGTCGAAGCGGCCGCCGTGATGGAGCTTCCGCTCGCCGAGATGCAGGAGCACTTCGGGCCGTGGTGGCAGGGCGCGACGGCTGTGGGCGAGGAGCGCACACGCTGGCCCGTCGGCGGTTCGGACTGGCGCGAGGCCATGTACGGACTGCTCTGGATCCCCGAGGGCGTCGAGTACACGGTGGCCCTGTCGGATCCGCACCGCAGCGAGCTGCGCGAGGCCCTCGGTCGGCTGATGCGGGCCCTCGACGCCCCCGAGCCGGATGACACCGAGTGACGCGGAGGCGTCATCCGCAGACTCATAGGGTTATCCCAGGCAACGGTCCTGGCGGGTCAGATCACGGCCGGGTAACGTCATTCCCATCGCGGCGATCCGGGCGGTCCCGGGCCTCAGTTCATACCTGATGGCGTTGCGGGTTCGACTCCCGCCGTCGCGTCCACTTCGGTTCTTCCGGCCGCGCACCGGCCCTCCTCCTGCACGGGTGACTGGGTTCTTGCGGGTCGTGATCCGGTACCCCTAGCTTTCGTCTATGAAGAGCACACGCGGCGTGGCGGTCGGGCCAGGGCCATGTCCCGACTGACGCAGACGCTGATACCGCGGTCGCAGCGGCAGTCGGCCGAGGCGCTGAACGATGCGCTCGACCTGAGCGCCGGAGACACCCTCAGCAAGCGGAGCGGATTCCTCATCATGCTCACGCTCTCCGGTGTGATCGCGATCGCGGGGGTCCTGACGGACTCGACGGCGACCGTGATCGGAGCCATGATCATCGCCCCGCTGGGAACGCCGATCCTTGGGATCGCCTGGGCCATCGTCACCGGTCACCTCCGGCTGGTCGTGTCCTCGATCCTGTGGGTTCTCAGCGGGGTAGGCATCGTGGTCGCCCTCGGGCTCGTGTTCGCAGTCTTCGTCGCCACGCCCGAGAGCCTGTCCACCAACTCGCAGGTGATCGGGCGTACCTCGCCGAGTCTTATGGATCTGATGGCCGCGCTCGCGACGGGCTTCGCGGGCGGCTTCGCGATGTGCCGCAGAGACCTCAGCGCGGTGCTGCCGGGCGTCGCGATCGCGATCTCGCTCGTGCCTCCGCTCGGAGTGGTCGGCGTGTGCGCGGGCCAGGGACAGTGGTCGCAGGCGCTCGGGGCGCTCGTGCTCTTCCTCTCGAACGTCTTCGCGCTGGTCATCGCCGGCAGCATCGTCTTCACGATGGCCGGCTACGCCAGAGACCCCGGATCCTCGCCCACCGCCAACAGGCGCCGTGCCTACGCGATCGTCGCGACCCTGGCTCTCATCATCGCCCTCCCGTTGGCCGCGAACTCGATCGCCTCGATCGCGGTCGCACGCTGGTCCGTGGAAATCCAGAACGTCACGACCGACTGGCTCGATGGCGAGACCGATGGCTACATCCGCGGTGCCGTGCAATGGAGCGGACTGACCGCGACGATCTCCGTCACCACCCCCGACGGCTCGACCCCGCCGATCGAAGCACTGCGGGAGGAGATGGTGAACACCGTGCCCTCCTACATCGGCGTCGTCGTCGACGTCGGCCAGGGCACGGAGCTGACCGTGCAGTGAGTCTCCGAGTCCGAGGCCGTCCTCCGGTCGCACTTGCCGTCGTCAAAACGCCACACGGGCGGCAGCAAGAGCGACCGGAAGAAGCGCGCCCGCCCTTCACAGACCCAACTGGTCCAGCCGCTCCTCGAAGCGCACCTGCACGTCTTCCGGCTCGTCGTCCTCGGCATCGGCCCAGATCGCGTCGAGCTCCTTCTGCACCGACTCGGGCAGCGCGGCGAACTTCTCGTCCCACGCGGCGACCGGCGTCCAGTAGCCGACCACCTTGAAGCGGGTCGCGGGCAGGCCGAGCTCCTTGCGCAGGTACTTGCGCACATCGCGCAGCGCGACGGTCTCGCCGGCCACCCACACGTAGCCCTCATCGAGGGGGAGCCGGTCGTCGACGATGCCGCGCACGAGCGGGCCGAGTGCGCTGGGGCCATGGCCGTTGCCGCCGACCACCCAGGTGACCTCGACATCCGCCCCCGCCTCCAGACCGATGCGGTCCGACTCGCTCGGCACTTCGAGCACGACCCGCGTGCGCACGCCCCGAGGCGCTTCGGCGATGATGCGCGCCACCGCCGGAAGCCCGGTGAGATCGGCGACGAGCACCTGCCACGTGATGCCCTCCGGCGGCGAGTACAGGCCCGTGGGGGAATTCAGCCCGAGTACATGCCCCGGCTCCGCCCGCGCGGCCCAGGGCCCGGCGACACCGGCCTCATGGATCACGAAGTCGATGTCGAGCTCGCCGACATCCGGGCGCACGCCGCTGATCGTGTAGGTGCGCATCGGGGCCTCGGGTGCTCCCTCGGGCGTCTCCCACCAATCCCCCGCGGGCACGGGCAGAGAGACGTCCTTCGGGTCTTCGCCGTGCGGGAAGAACACCCGCACGTACTCGTCGCCGATACCTGTGCTCAGGAACTCGGCGACACCGTCGCCGCCGAGGGTGACGCGCACCAGGGTCGGGGTGAGGGTGGTCGTGCTGCTGACGATGCCGCGGTGGATGCTCACGGAGTCTCCGTCTCTGTAGGGGGAATCTCTTCGGTGGACGATGGGTCGATGGGGTGCGGAGCGCTGCGGGTCTGAGCGAGCCACGAGTCGCGGTAGAGCCCGTCGGTGGCGAGGAGCTCCTCGTGCGTTCCGCGCTGCGTCGCCGTGCCGTCGGCGAACACGACGATCTGCTCGGCGGTGACGGCCTGCTGCAGTCGGTGCGCGATGAGCAGCGCCGTGCGTCCCTTGCGCAATGCCGCGATCGCGTCTTCCACCGCCTCGCGGTGATGGAGTCCGACATCGGCTGTCGCCTCGTCGAGGATCACGATGTCGGGGTCGGCCAGGAAGGCGCGCGCGACCGCGAGCTGCTGGACGCGACCCTCATCGAGCGGCACGATCGGGTCGGGCGGAGCATCGTCGCCGTCGCGTTCAGCTGTCATCGCGTCGACCGCCCACTGCGCTCCGACCGCCTGCAGGGCCGCGACCATCTCGTCGTCGCTCGCCTCGGGAGCGACCAGTCGCAGGTTGTCGGCGATAGTGCCGCGGAACTGGTGCAGCTCCTGTGACAGGTAGTACGGTGCGCTGCCATTCGAGGCGAGGTGCACGCTGCCCGAGGTCGGTGGGTGGTGCCCTGCGATCACGCGGGCGAGAGTGCTCTTCCCCGACCCAGAGGTGCCCACCAGCGCGGCCGTGGTGCCGGCGTCGACCTGCAGGTTCACGCCGCTGATTCCGCGACCGGTCGTCGGGTAGTGGAACGTCAGGTCACGCACGTCGATCCCGGCGGACCCCGTCGCCGCAGCATCCGCTCCACGACCCGGTGCGGTGGATGCCGCGGGTGCGAGGTCGATGACGCCGACGAGCCGAGCGAGTCCGATCGCCGCTCGCTGGATGTCGTTGAGCCCGAAGATCAGCTGTCCCACCGGACCGAAGAGGCGGTGGAACAGCAGCGCGGCCGTGGTGACGGCGCCCACCGTGATCACGTCGGTCGACTGCAGCAGAAAACCGGTGCCGAGGATCGCGGCGAGCCCGACGAGCTCGCCGCCGTTGATCCAGCGGAACAGCCGGTTCGTCACCCGCACGCCCTCGATCTGCATCTGGATCGAGGCCTCCGCACGCTCGCGCACGCGCTCGAGGGCGGGCTCCTGCTCGTTGAACGCCGTGAGCGTCTCGATGCCCTCGACCGCGTCGAGCACGGCCTGACTGCGCGCGGCTTCGCGCACCCGCACCTCGCGGAACACCACACGCGACTTCCGCAGGAACGCCCGGGTGCCGAGCACGTAGAACGGTGCAGAGGCGATGCCCGCGAGCGCGAGCCGGGGATCCAGGGCGGCCAGCGCGACCACCGAGACGCCGATCGCGAACGCGGCAGAAAGCAGGGTCGGAGCGACGTTGCCTCCGGCCTCGGCCACGGCATCCACGTCACCGGTGACCCGCGACAGCAGGTCTGCGCTCTCGCCGTCGTCGACCGAGCTCACGGGGAGACGCATCGCCGAGGCGAACACGTCTTCGCGGAGGCTCGCGAGCATGTCCTGCACCAGCCCGGTGAGCACTCGAACCGCCCACAGCATCATCACGGCGGCGCCGATGGCTCCGGCTCCGGCTCCGGCGACCCACCCGGCGATGACCGCGAACCCGGCGTCGGAGGACACGGCATCGACGGTGCGGCCCAGGCACGCCGGCATGACGATCCCGAGTGCGGATGCGGCGAGGAAGAGCACTGCGACCGCGGCGGTGCGGCCCGGGTGTTCTCGCAGCAGCGCGCCGACGACGGCACGCACCCGGGCGCTGGAGGCGATCGGCAGCAGGGCGGCGGTCGGGGTGAGGTCACTCATGGCGTGCATCCGATCCTTCAGCGGGAAGCTCGATGACCCGATCGCAGGCGCCGAGCAGCACCGGCGAGGTGGTGATCACGATCACGGTCTCGCTGTGCTCGGCAAGAGCGCGCGCGATGTGCGCCTCGGTGATGGCGTCGACGGCGGAGGTCGGTTCATCCAGCACCAGCACATCGGCATCCGCGTGCAGGGCTCTGGCGATGCCGATTCGCTGCCGCTGTCCGCCGGAGAGTCGCCGTCCGGCCTCGCCGACCTGCGACTCCCACCCGCCGACCTGCACCACGGTGTCGTGCAGCGCCGCCATCTCGACGAAGGGTGCGTGCGCGGGTTCGTCCGCCCCGTGCCCGCGCACGGCTTCGCGCAGCGTGCCGCTCACGATCGTCTGCCCATGCGGCGGGGCGACGACGCGGCGTCGATACTCCACCGGATCCAGGTCGGCCAGATCGCGGAGTTCTCCTTCGACCGCGAGCGAGACCCGGCCGCGGTCGGCCCGCGTGCGCAGGCCGAGGAGGCGGGAGAGGGCACGAGCGGTGTCGCTGTCGGCGGGGCGGATGCCGAGCAGCTCGCGCTCGCGCACCTCTACGAGCGGGCCACCTGCAGAGTCGGCGCGGAAGGCCAGCACCACAGCACCGGCCGGACCTGCCGAGTCCGAAGACGCGGTCGGTGCATCGAGCAGGTCTTCCGCATCGATCACTTCGGCGAGCCGTTTGGCGGAGGCGAGCTTGTGGATCCAGTTCGAGGGGAACGAGCCCGCGTACGCGAGGTAGCCGCTGATGAACTGGGCGAGCCCGAGTACGGTCACCAGCTCGCCGATGCTGATGCGGCCCTCTGCCGCGAACCAGGCAGACATCCCGGCGAGAGCGGTGGTCGCGACGGCGGCGAGAGTGCCGCTCACCGCTTCGTACGAGGCGAGCGATCGCCCGGCTGCCGTCGCCGCCCGACGGGAGGTGTCGCTCGCAGCCACATAGCGTCGCACGGCCTCTTCGCGCGCACCTATTCCCACGAGCACGCGGAATCCACTCATGAAGTCGGCTGCCACCGCCCCCGCTTCGGTCGCCGCATGCTGTTCGGCGAACCCGCGCCGTTCGAGAGGGCGCGAGACCACCTGCATGACGAGCATCATCGCGATCGTCGAGCCGAACACGACGATCGTCGCGACGGGCGAGATCACCAGCATCGCGAGCCCCGCGCCGATGATCGCGGCGATCGTGGAGCACTGCTGGGCCACCGACCAGGCGACTCCGGCCACGCGGTAGGTGTCTGAGGTGACGAACGTGAGGGCTTCGCCGGGGGTCACGGTGCGGCGGGAGAGCCGGGGGCGCAGCATCCGAGCGAGGGTCAGATGCCGCAGCGCCTGCTCGCCGTATCCGTAGATCGAGACCATGAGTCGAGAGGCGGACTGGTAGCTCACGGTCAGCACGAGGAACGTGCCGACCAGCACACCGATCCAGATGGCGAGGGCCGTCGGGTCGGCCGGCAGCACGGCGCGGTCGATCGTCGCGCCGATGATGACCGGAATCGTGGCTTCGGCGAGCGCGTGCACGATGAGCAGAGCAGTCGCTCCGGCGAGAGCCGCACCGCGCCCCTCCGACTTCAGCGCGATCCCGAACAGTCGTCGAGGAGTGCTCGTCACGACTTCCGCCGGCCGAGCGGGAGCACTAGGGGGGTGCCGGAGACGGGGTCGGTGATCACCTTGCACGGCAGGTCGTAGACGGCATCGACGAGCTCGGCCGTGATGATCTCCCGCGGGTCGCCCTGCGCCACTATGGCCCCGTCGCGCATCGCCACGAGGTGGGTGGCGTATCGGGCGGCATGGTTCAGGTCATGCAGCACGGCGACGAGTGTGGTGCCGTTGCGGTGAAGGTCGGCGAACAGCTCCATCAGGTCGATCTGGTGTGCGATGTCGAGGAAGGTGGTCGGCTCGTCCAGCAGCAGATGCTTGGTCTGCTGGGCGAGGGCCATCGCGACCCACACGCGCTGCCGCTGCCCGCCGGAGAGCTCCTCGACCAGACGCCGAGACAGATCGGTGACCCCGGTCGCAGCCATGGCCTCTGACACCGCGCGCTCGTCGGCGCTGCTCCAGGTGCGCATGGCGCTCTGGTGCGGAAAGCGTCCGCGGCCCACGAGGTCGGCGACCGTGATGCCGTCGGGCGCGATGGATGACTGGGGGAGGAGCCCCAGCTTGCGGGCGGCCTCCTTGGGTTTGAGCGAGCGCAGCTCGTCGCCGTCGAGAAGTACGGCGCCTGTGGTCGGGCGCAGCAAGCGGGCGAATCCGCGCAGCAGGGTCGATTTGCCGCACGCGTTCGGGCCGATGATGATCGTGAACGAGTCGTCGGGCACCTCGAGCGACAGGTCGGAGATGATGGGGGTCTCCCCGTAGCCCAGGGTGATGTCGCGGGCCAGCAGCGAAGTGGTCATGCGTGTTCCTTTCAGGTACGGCGCGCGTACTGGGCGGCGAGCAGCCAGGCGAGATAGATTCCGCCGACCGACACCGTCACGACGCCGACCGGCACGGCGACGAGTTGGGCGACGGCATCCGACACCACGACGAGGGCGGCTCCGGTCAGCATCACCGGCACCGTTCCCATCGGGGTGTTCGAGCGGGTGAGGCGCTGCGAGATCTGCGGGGCCGCGAGCGCGATGAACGAGATGGGTCCGGCGGCCGCGGTGACGAGTGCGACCAGGGCGACTCCCAGAACCATCGCCGAGAGTCGGGTGCGCCCTGGACTGATGCCGAGAGCCGTCGCCGCGTCGTCGCCCATCTCCAGCACGGGCAGCGTCCGGGCGAGGGGGAGGGAGAGCACGGTCACGATCGCGAACACGATCGCGGCCGGGATCAGCTGGTCGAATCCGAGGGAGGCGAGCGAACCCGCACCCCAGGTCGCCGCCATCATCGCCTTCTCGACGCTGACCGAGATCAGGATCCACGAGGTGAGGGATCCGAGCCCCGCCGAGACACCGATGCCGACGATGATCAGACGGAACGACGACATCGTGTTCTTGCTGGCCAGGGCGTAGACGATCAGAGCCGTGAACAGGCCGCCCACGAGCGCACCCGCCGCCTTGAACATGTAGGTGTTCAGCTCGAGCACGACCATCACGAGCGTCACGCCGAACTGCGCGCCGATCCCGAAGCCGATGATATCGGGCGAGCCGAGCGGGTTGCGGGTGAGGGATTGGAAGATGCCGCCGGCGAGGGCCAGCGCGGCACCGCACAGCACCGCAAACAGCACCCGGGGCAGGCGCCACTCGAAGACGACCTGGCGGATGTCGGGATCGGATGCCGGGTCGAAGATCGCCCGGATGACCGAGGCGAAGTCCACCTCGTAGGCGCCGATCGTCATGGAGGCGAGGCCCGCACCGATGATCACGACGACCAGGGCGACCGACACGATCACGGAGCGGGTCGGGATGAGGGCGGCGATGCGCGAGTTCTCGATGCGGATCAGACGACGCCCGTGATCGACGGGGGTGAATCCGGAAGACGGGGCGTCGGTGCTCGGGACGGTGACGGGCTTCTGGTCGATGCTCACAGTCCGCTCACCCGCTTGCGGCGCACGAGGAGGATCAGGATGGGGGCTCCGAGCAGGGCGGTGACGATACCGACGCGCATCTCGCCGTTCGGGAGCACGACGCGGCCGATGATGTCGGCGAACAGCAGGAAGGACGGGCCGATGATCATGGAGTAGGCGAGCACCCAGCGTTGATCGGGGCCGGTGAACCAGCGGACGATGTGCGGGATCATGAGCCCGACGAATGCGATGGGGCCGGCGGCGGCGACGCTGGTTCCGGCCAGCAGCGTGACGGCGATGATCACCAGCACGCGGGTCACCCGCACCCGGGCGCCGAGTGCCTGCGCGAGGTCGTCGCCGAGGGCGAGGGCGTTCAGCGACCGCGCGCAGAGGAGCCCGATCAGCAGGCCGGTCAGAATCAGGGGAACGGCCCAGGTGAGCTGGTCGATGGTGCGTCCGCCGATCGAGCCGACGCCCCAGAAGCGCATGACCTGGAGGGTGCTGTGGTCGCGCAGCACGATCGCGGTGGTGAAGCCGGTGAACGCTGCGCCGAGGGCGACGCCGGCGAGGGTCAGCTTCATGGGTGTCGCGCCGGAGGCCCCGAACGATCCGAGGATGTAGACGAGCATCGTCAGGACGAAGGCTCCCAGGAGGGCGAAGGGTACGTAGGCGCCGGGCGTCGTCAGTCCGAGCACTCCGACCGCGAAGGTCACGGCGAAGGATGCTCCGGCATTGACCCCGAGGATGCCGGGGTCGGCGAGCGGGTTGCGGGTGAAGGCCTGGATGAGCCCGCCGCACACGGCGAGTGCGGCGCCGACGATGATGCCCAGCAGAGTGCGGGGCACGCGCAGTTCCATGACCATCAGGTGCAGGGGATTCTCGTCGTCGTAGGAGAAGAGGGACTGGAGCACCGTGGCGGGGTCGATCGCGCGGCTGCCGACCGCGAGCGAGGCGATGGCGGCGAGCACCAGCACGACAGCGGAGATGACCAGTCCGACCACGAGCGTCCCGTTGCGGTGCGGGGAGTCGACGCTGCGACTCCCCGCACCCGTGTTCGAGACGTCCGTGCCGTCGTCCGTCGCCAGGGACATCTCGATGGTCACTTGCCGGTGATGGTGGGTTCGCCCCGCAGCGCACCGGCGAGGTCGTCGACGTACTTCGGGAGGATGTACTTCAGCGACAGGACGGTGGGTGCGCTGATGGCCGAGGCCTCGGCATCGTCGGCGTAGATCACGTAGGAGCCGTTGGCGATCGGGTTCCAGCGCGACACGACCTTGTTCTCGACCGTGTACTCGCCCTCGCCGGCGCTGCTGCCCCAGGCTGCGAAGAGGTCGGCGTCCACGTCGTAGAGCTTCTCGAGGCTGACGCCCGTGTACCAGTTGTCGCCCTCAGCGGTCTTGAGGAAGCTGTCCATCGCCGAGGTCGAGGTGAAGCCGAGCGCTTCGGTGATCCGCACGCGCGGGTCGTACTCGAGGTACACGCCGAGGTCGGTGCCGCCCTCGTTCAGGGTCAGTCCCCAGACGAAGGTCTTGTCCTTGAACTCGGGGTGCTCGCCGGCGAGCGTCGTGATCTGCTCCTCGGTCTCGCCGATCAGTTCCTCAGCCTTGGCGTCTTCCGACAGCGCCTTGCCGACCGTGCGGGTCATGTCCTCCCAGGTACCCGGATTCCAGGGGCCTTCGATGTAGGGGACGGTCGGTGCGATCTCGGTCAGGCGCTCGTACTGAACGTCGGTGATGCCCGAGTACAGGCTCAGGATGAGGTCGGGCTTGAGGGCCTTGATCGCCTCGTAGTTGGGGCCGTCGTCGGTGAAGGGGATGATCTCTGGGGTCTCGCCGTACTCCTCGGTGACGAACTCCTCGAACCAGGGCTGGTAGCCGCTCTCGCCGGCGCCCCAGACCTCTTCCATGCCGACCGGGTTCGTGCCGAGCGCTGCGACGATGTCCGACGTCATCCACCCGAGGGTGACGACCCGCTGCGGCTTCTCGGGGATCACGGTCTTCCCGTGGGCATGCTCGATCACCACGCCATCGGCAGAGCTGGGCGCGGATTCGGTGCTCTCCGCGGATGACGAGCACCCGGCGAGGGTGAGGGCGGCGGCGAGAGCCGCGGCGACGAGGGCAGAGCCTCGGCGGATCTTCGGGCGCGCAGAAGCGTGCGACATGGTTCTCCTTCGGGAAGGGGGGAGGGGAATGCCGCGTCAACGCGGCGATAAGTTAGGTAAGCATGCCCTAACAGATCGATGCTAGAACGCGGATGCGGCGCTCAGTGTCGAGGGATCGACGACTTGTGTCGCTGAACCGACAATGGTGGTCGGATCCACCGCTTCGTAGTCAGCGCCAGTAGAGCTGGTGGGCGGCGTCGGCCTGCACGCGCGCGACGTGCTGGCGCGGTGTGATGCCGAACCGCTCTTTGAAGGCTGCGGAGAACGCGCTCGTCGTCGCGTACCCGCAGCGGTGCGCGGCTGCACCGATCGGGGTGCCGTCGACGATCAGCCGAGCAGCGAGAGTCATGCGCACACCGCTGCGCCAGCGCCCGAAGCTCATGCCCACGTCGTTCTGGAAGATGCGCAGCACCGTGCGTTCGTGCAGCCCGTGCGCGAGGAACAGCTCGATCGCGCTGCGGTGATCGCCCGGGTCGGCGAGAACGGCCTGGACGAGCGGGGCGACCCGTTCATCGGAAGGGATCGGCACCTCGCCCCAGCCGCCGGCATCCTCCGGCAGGGGCTGCTGCAGCATCTCGATGAGCACCGACTGGATCCGCACGCGCAGGTCGGTGGGCATGTCGTTGATGCCGAGGTGGAGCAGCATCTCCTGCACGGCGCGGGGTACGAGCACGCGCGTGACGCCGTCGACCGGCGCGATCAGCGAAGCATCCGGGATGTAGGTGTAGCAGCCGGTGGAGTCGGGTTCGTGGTGGGCGGTGTGCGGGGTGTGCGCGGGAATCCACACGCCCTGCCCGGGGGCGAGTCGCCACCTCGTGTCCTGCAGGTGCACCCACACCGTGCCGCGGTAGCACCAGGCCAGCATCGGGTCGGCATGGCTGTGCGGGGGAGAGAGGGGACGCGTGCCGGTGTCCTCCGCGGTGACGACGCCGGTTCCCATCAGATACGGCTCGTTCACGGTCGACGGATACGAGGGGCTGGCCGCCCAGTCGTCCTGCCGGTATGAGTTCATTCGTGCTCCGCGTGATGGCCGCCCGAGTGCTCGGGGTGACCGTGCCTGCCATCACCGCCATGCTAACGGGGTGAGGCGCGAACACTCCGCGAGGGCCGATGATGGAGGCATGCCTTCCGCTCATCGCCCCGGTCTGCGGGTCTCGTCGGGTCTCACGATCCCCGAGGCCGAGCTGTCGTGGCGGTTCTCGCGCTCGTCCGGGCCCGGAGGGCAGGGTGTGAACACCGCCGACTCCCGCGTGGAGCTCGTGTGGGATGCGGCGAACTCCCCGGTGCTCTCGCCGCATCAGCGTGAGCGGCTGCTCGACCGGCTGAGCGGCCGCCTGGTCGACGGGGTGCTGACGATCGCGGCATCCGAGCACCGGGCTCAGCTGCGCAACAGGGATGCGGCGCGGGATCGGCTCGTCGCCCTGGTGGGAGAGGCTCTGCGTCCACCGGCACCACCTCGACGGCCCACCAAGCCGAGTCGCGGGTCGAAGGAGCGCCGGTTGAAGGCCAAGCAGCGCCGAACCGACGTCAAGAGCCTTCGTCAGCGGCCTCGCGACGACTGAGCTGTTCCCGCAGATCAGTCGGCGAGGCCGGCCTCGACCGGGGCCCAGCCGTTCTCGAGGATGACGAATCCGGCCTCGAGCGTGCCGAACGGGTCGTCGTTCTCGTTGACGAGAAGCTGCATCTGCAGGATGAATCGGGCGTAGACCCGGATCTCGGGGGTCGGTTCGCCCTGTCCCAACTCGTCGGCGATTGCGTCTGAGAGCGCATCTTCGTGGCGGAGCCACATCTTCGCCGCGTAGTCGCGGAGCGCTGGTGTCTCGTTCAGGAAGCGCATGAAGGTGCGGGTGATCTCGTCGCCGTGTTCGTCGACGTTCGCACGGAGCTCGGCGGCGTAGAAGTCGTGGATGGCGCGGTTTATCGTGCTTCCGGTCGGCCGCTCGCGCACGGCGGCGACGAGGCGGTCGCGCTGCTCGTCGTCCTCATCGAAGACGAGGGCCTCCTTCTGGGGGAAGTGTGCGAAGACGGTCGTCGGCGAGACGTCTGCGGCGTCGGCGACCTCGCGGATGCTCACGTTGTCGAAGCCGCGTTCGAGGAACATGGCCGTCGCGACGTCCGAGATCGCCTTGCGGGTCGCAGCCTTCTTCCGTTCGCGCCGCCCGATTGGCTCTGGAGTCGTCATGACCGACAGCCTACCGCGAACCGACTACAAAAGTGGCTTGACACCAAAACTGGTATTGATACACTTTCGGCATGACTTCACCCACTTCCCTCACGCGACGGGATCAGAACCGCGCGTGGATCATGCTCATCGTGCTCACGATGCTGACCGTCATCGGCATGACGGTCGTCCTCCCCGTCCTGCCCTTCGTCGTGCTGCAATACGTCTCGCACGAGAGCGACCTCGCCATCTGGGTGGGCGTGCTCGAGGCCATCAACGGACTCTGCGCCTTCCTGGTCGCTCCCTTCCTCGGCCGCCTCTCCGACCGCTTCGGTCGCCGCCCGGTGATCATCGTCGCGGCGTTCGGTGCCGCGTTCTCCATGGCACTGTTCGGTTTCGGCGGCGCGATCTGGGTCCTCGTCCTCGCCCGCGTCATCCAGGGCCTGACCGCGGGGGACCTCCCCGCCCTCTTCGCCTACCTCGCCGACATCACGCCACCCGAGCAGCGTGCGAAGCGCTTCGGCCTCCTCGGCGCCCTCTCCGGCATCGGCACGATGATCGGACCGGCCATCGGCGGACTGCTCGCCGCGGTGAGCATCCAGCTCCCGGTCTTCCTCACGGCCGCCGTCGCCCTCACCATCGCGATCTTCAGCATCTTCCTGCTGCCGGAGAGCCTGAAGCCCGGCAACCGCATCGCCACGATCAGGCTGCGCGACGTCCAGCCGTTCGCGGTCTTCAAGGACGCGTTCGGTCGCAAGGAGCTGCGCGGGCTCATGATCGGCTTCGGTCTGCTCGCCCTGCCCTTCGGGTTCTTCGTGAACAACTTCAGCGTCCTGGCGCTCGACTCGATCCAGTGGGGTCCGACCCAGATCGGGCTCCTCACCGCAGCGGTCGGCATCATCGACATCCTCATCCAGGGCGTGCTGCTGGGCATTCTGCTTCCTCGGATCGGCGAGCGCGGAGTGATCGTGAGCGGAATCATCGCGCAGATGATCGGCCTCGCAGCCCTCGCCATCGTCGCCTCGGTCTTCGCCCAGCCCTGGGTGTTCATCGTCGGCGCCCTCATGCTCGCGGCCGGCCAGGGAGCCTCGCAGGCTGCCATGGACGGTGCGATGTCGAACGCCGTCGGTGACGACGAGCAAGGTTGGCTCGGCGGGGCGACCCAGTCGCTGAACGCCGCGATGGGTACGGCCGCCCCGCTCATCGCCGGTGCGCTCTACGCCCTGGTCAGCCACGCCGCACCCTACTGGCTCGGTGTCGCGCTCATGATCGTGGCCGTGATCGTCGTCAGCCGCGCGCACATCGCGAACACCGCCAAGCTTCCGGCCGGCGACACCGCGAGCGACCCTTCGATCGAGCTCGCCGACGCCCGGGGCTGACGAGCGGTCAGGCGTCGATCAGCCGAGGTCTGTTCCGCCTGCGGGGGCTGGCGGACGTGGCAGCTCCCGCAGGCGTTCGATCGTCGCCAGAAGCTCTTCCGTCGTCGTCCCGAAGTTCCCCAGTGCCGCCGCCGCAGCTGCGCTGAACCCCGCCGTGTCGATCGGGAGGCGCGCTACGTTCGGTACCAGACCCTTCTCATTCGTCACCCACTGACCGGCAGCGGCGTGCCAGGCGTGGGCGGTGAGCATCGTCGTGGTCGTGCCGCACAACGACACGTAGGCGACGTCACCCGCCTTCGCACCCTTCGTGGCCGCGTTCAGCAGGAAATCGACCTGCCAGAGGTTGGCGATGAACGCCTCCCGCAGCGCCTCGGGGTACGGCGTCACGCTGCCCGTCAGCGCGACGAGGATTCCCTCGGGGTCACGAAGCGGCACGCTCGTCGCCACCTCTCCCGCATATGCCACGTCGAGGAAGCCGAGCGGATGCCCCGGCTGGGTGTGGAAGGCGAACTCGCCTCGAATGGCCCGCGCGCACTGCTCCTCGACGCGAGTGATGTCGCGGAGGATGAGGTCGACCGGCACACCATCGACGATCAGCCAGGCGCCGCCGTCGACCCAGGGGCCCCATCCGCCCCGCTCCGCGATCTCGACCGCTTCGCCGGTCCACCCGCTCGCCACCAGGGCCAGGCCCGCGCGATCGACTTCGGCATCGACGTACAGGCCCAGATCGATGTCGGAGTCGGGCCGATTCGTGCCACGGGCGCGGCTGCCTCCGAGGGCGACGGCCCGCACACCGGAAACCCGGCTCAGGTCGTCGGCCATGAAACGGAGGCGGTCTTCGTCGAGCACGATTCCGATCGTACTCACGCGATGGTCGCGAGCCTCAATCCTTCCCGCCGCGCACGAGCTCCAGTCCTGCACCGGCGAACTGCCGCAGCGTGGCATCGGGCAGGAACGCCCGAGTGAGGGCCCCGCCGATGCGCGTGAGGTCGCTCTCGTCGCGGAAGAGCAGGTACATGGTCTCGTACCGCGGATGGAACTTCTGCTTGAAGCGGTGCAGCGACCCGAATCCGTACACAGGCTCCAGCGCTTCGGCGAGTCGATCGCTGAGGGCCGCGATCATTCCGGCATCCGGCGGATAGTCGTGCGCGAGCGGGGCTCCTGAGAGCGACATGATCTGCGCGCCCTCCTCGGAGAACTGGCGTGCCGATGAGCCGATCAGGTACTCCATCACAGGGCCGAATCCGCCCTCGCGGCGGCGCATGAGGTCGAGCGTCCAGCCGCGCACGGTGCCGTCGGCGCCGTGCACCGGAAGCCAGGAGAGGAAGCCGTCGACGTCGCCGTTGGGGGCGAGCGCCAGGGCGAGCCGCACCTCCGGATCCTCGGCCTCGTCGAGCGTGCCGAGGGTGAAGCGCATCTCCGGCAGGTCCTTGTCGCCGACCCAGGCCTCGGAGATCGCGCGCAACTGCTGCTGTACGCCCCACGGCTCCGCTTTGAGGTGAGTCATCCGGAAAGTCATGTCCTCCCGACCGGCCTTGTTGAGCGAGGTGCGCACCGAGTTCCAGCGCTTGCCCGTGAACTCCAGTCCCGGCAGGTCGACGATGGTGTCGTCCGCCACCACGATGCTGCGCCAGGTCGAGGGGACCGCCGCGCGGGTGGCTTCGTCCGCGCTGAAGAAGCATGGGATGAGTCCGGCGAGTTCCACCGCATGGATGAAGTCGGTCACGGCCTCGGCGCGCGTCGACGCCGGCCCGATCGGGTCGGCCAGCGCCAGAGCGACGCCATTGCGGCGCTGGTAGGCGACGATCCCGCCGTTGACGCGCGCGTAGTTGTTGCCGTCCCACGTCGTCATCCACGACAGGGTTCCGCCGCCGTGCGTGCGCAGCTCGTGCTTCATGTCGTCGACGGTGGGCGCGGGCTGGATGCCGAGCTTCGCCCGCCGCTTGGCGCGGAAGGCGCGACGCACCCAGACGAGGTACACGAGCATGATCAGCCAGAGGAATCCGTTGGCCAGCTCGAGCTCGGTCTCTCCATCCCAGCGCAGGTCGAGCTGCGCCTGACTGAAGACCGTGATGAGGGTGAGCACGAGAGCGGCGCTCAGGACGTTGAGCAGGCCGAGCAGGATCGCAAGCACCCACGCGAAGCGTCTTCCTCGTCGAAGACCGTTCACGAGAACCAGGATGACGACGAGGTCGATGGCGAGGCTGATGAAGCCACCCGAGATGGGGTCCGTCGGACCGAACGGGCCGTCTGTCGGCAGGAGGGTCGTGATGATCTCGACAGCGCCGAGCACCAGCATCGCCACCACGGCGATCAGTCGCTGTTCGCGGACCGTGGTGTGTCGCACCCGCAGCGTGCGGTCGACGACGAGGATCAGCAGCACCGCGAGCAGGTGCTCGAGGTCGGCGACCTTGCCCCAGAACAGCATCGCGATGAACACGAAGCCGAGCAGGATGAGCCAGCCACGCACTCTCCAAGGGGGACGGAACAGGCCGACCGCTGCCGCGATGCACGCCATGGTGCCGCCGGAAGCCCCGACGTCGAGAGCCTGTGCCTGCTCGGCCGCCCACGCCCACGGGAACTGCGACAGAACATAGAGCAACAGAGCGGTGGCGAAGATCGCGAACAGCTGACCGAGCCAGTAGTAGGCGAGGGCCACGCGCGATCCGCGGCGGAACTCCAGATAGGCCATGCCCCAGAAGCCGGCGATCGTGAACAGGTACACCCACGGCTGGTTCACGAAGAATGTGCCGGTCAGAGGCGTCCACCACTTGCCGTCGGCCAGGTTCGGCAGCCCGTACGCCACGTTCTGGAACAGTGCGGTGCCTTCGAAGGGCTGCCAGAGCCCGCGCCAGACGACTCCCACCACGAGGATCAGCAGCACCATGGTCAGCGTTGCCGGAATTCGCCGGACGACCGCGATCACGGGGTGCGGCGAGGGGGAGCGCTCCTCAGTCATGCGCTCAGCGTAGCGAGGGAGGCGTCGCCCCCGCGGGGGCCGCTCCTACTCGCCGCGGAGAACGCGGCGAAGATCGGTGAGCTCCTCGTCCGTCAGGCCCCCGCTTCGCAGGTATCCCGATACATCGCCGTGGTTCGCGTTGATCCAGTCCATCGCTGCTTCGATGGCCGACGCGGGCGACTCGGTCGCCAGGGTCTTCAGCGCCGGGGTGAGCGGAACGCCGAGCGAGGTGATCAGGGCGGTGAGCGCCTCGGCGAATCCGCGCGCGAGGTTCTTCTCGGTCAGGGTGTAGTCCGCGACGATCTCCTCGCGGGGCACTCCGGCGACCGACAGCAGGACCGCTGCAGCGAGACCGGTGCGGTCCTTCCCAGCGGTGCAGTGGAACAGCACGCCGGGGCGATCGGTGCGAGAGGATTCGAGCACGGTGCGCGCGATGGTCGCGAACTGCACTGCGCTGGCTTCGAGGATCGCGATGTACAGCTGCTCCAGCGTCGGCACCTGCTTCAGCACCTCGGCGACCTGGGTCACCGAGAGCCCGGCACCACCGGCTGCGGGGAGGAGCTGCTTGACCATCTCGTCCATCGCGCCGCCCTGCATGGGCAGTGTCAGCAGCGTCACGCTGCCGTCGTCGGGCAGACGATCCGCGGCACGCGAGCGCTCGCCGTCGGTGCGCAGGTCGATCACGGTGCCGATGCGGAGGTCGGCGAGTGCCTGCTGCCCTTCGGCCGTGAGCGCGGCGAGGGCATCCGAGCGGAAGAGGAGCCCCGAGGCGAGTGTTCCGCCACCGGAGGTCGGGAGCCCGGCGAGTTCACGGGCGTTGTGGGTCGTCTGCAAAGCGGTCGAGATATCGATGGTCATTCTGGCCCTCCTGGGTATGCGGCCAGAATATCGGTGCGGAGGGATCGCACGGCTCCGACACGTGAGCCGCGCGATCCTGCCCGCAGTCTCAGCCGTTCACTGCCTTCTCGATGGCCTTCTCGAGGTCGTCCCACGCCTGCAGCTCGACCTTCTCGCCGTCGATGAAGAAGGTCGGCGTGCTGTTAACCCCGAGCTTCTCGCCGTCGGTCTTGTCGGACTGCACGCGCTGCGCGGTTGCGGGATCGGCGATGGCGGCGTCGTAGGCGGCCATGTCGAGGCCGAGCTCTTCTGCCAAAGCGCGGAACACCTCGGGGGTCTCCTCCTGCTGCTCGCCCCACTGCGCCTGGGTCTCGAACAGGCGCTTGTACATGTCCTCGAAGCGGTCCTGCTGACCCGCGGCCTCGGCGGCAAGCGCTGCCTGGGAGGAGTTGATGTGGCCAGGCAGGGGGAAGTAGCGGACGACGTAGGTGATCTCGCCGTCGTACTTCTCACGGAGGTCCTCGACGACGGGGTAGAACGCCCCGCAGGCCTCGCACTCGAAGTCGAGGAATTCGACGAGGGTGACCGCGCCCTCGCCTCCATCGTCGAGCACGTGGGAGTCGGTGCGGACGGTCTGCTGCGGCTCGCCACTCTCGGACGGCGCGGCGGGTTGTTGTTGGGTGATCGCGAAGACGATGCCGGCGATCAGCAGGACGACGGCGACGGCGATGGCGATGAGGGTCGCTTTGACAGAGTTCTTCATGGGGTCTCCAGACACACGGGTACGACGAGGGAAGGATGCCGCGCGAGGCGGCTCGATGCGCGCGTCGGAGTTCAGGTGCGGGAGATCGAGAGCTGCGTGAGGGTGAGGGCGGCGACGAGGGTGCCGGGCCCCGCCCGGTTGGGCGAGACGGTGCGAGGTGCACGGCTGCCGAGCGGCCGGGTGCCGTGGCCGACGAGCCGCCGGAGGAGCAGGACCAGCGCGACGCCGCAGAGCACCGCGAGCAGGCACACGCCGACCTCGGAGGTGAGGACATCGATCGCGGTCGCATCGTCCGCGCCCGACGTCGCTGCGGCCGGGGCCGAGACCCCGGACGCGACGCAGACGGTGGCGTGCACATCGGCGGAGCCGCGTGATGTCGACCATGCGCCGACCACGAGCAGGAGCGCGAGGCCGACGGCGGTGATCACCCGGGCGATCAGCATCCGCTCGGCCCGCGCTCGCGGCATCGGATCCGGCGATGAGGGCAGCATTTCCCGCGCAGTCTAGCAATGGCGCCTCTGTCCTCCCCGGGGGCCAGGACGCCTCCGACGCGCCTAGACTGAAGGGGTGGCGAGACTACTGATCGTCGGCGGCTTCCTCGCCGCCGTGTTCTGGGTGTTCAGCATCGTCGACTGCGCTGTGCAGCCGGCGACGCGGCACCGTGGCGTGCCCAAGACCGCCTGGATCTTCATCGTGGTGCTCCTGCCCGTGATCGGTGGCATCCTCTGGTTCATCATCGGCCGTCGGCGCGCGAACGACCCCGGCATGCGCCCCGTCGTCGCGCCGGATGACGACCCCGAGTTCCTGCGCAGCATCAGCAAGTCCGAGCAGGATGCGCGCATCAGCCGCCTCGAAGAAGAACTCGCCCGATTGGACGAGGAGACCGACGAGCCTCCCGCCACGGACCAGCGCCCGTGACCTCATCGCCGGCGATGGATGCTGCGGCATCCCTGATCGCCGACCTCGTCGCTCACGGTGTCCGCGACATCGTGCTGTCTCCCGGTTCGCGCTCGCAGGCCCTCGCGCTCGCCGCGGTGCGCGCTGCCGATGACGGGCACGTCCGGGTGCATGTGCGCATCGACGAGCGGGTCGCCGGGTTCACGGCGCTCGGAATCGCCAGAGAGACGGGTGTGCCGGCCGCCGTCGTCTGCACTTCGGGGACGGCCGTCGCCAACCTGCTGCCGGCGGTGATGGAGGCGTTCCACGCCGGAGTGCCGATGGTGCTGCTCACCGCCGATCGTCCCCCCGAGCTGCGTGGTGTCGGAGCGAATCAGGCGACGCTCCAGGACGGGCTCTTCCATCCGTGGGTGCGCGACCAGATCGATGCGCCGGTGCCGGGCGACGGCGACTGGGCCGGGCTGGTCGAGCGCGCTGTGGCAGCGGCGATGGGTGCACGCGATGTCGAGTACGGGGTCCGCGGCATCGCCGGTCCCGTGCACCTGAACCTGCCTACCCGCGAACCTCTCTCAGGCGAGCTGCCCACGACGACGGTCATCCCCGGCGACGTGCCCGGTGCGCTCCACGAGGAGCCCTTCGAACTCGACCGCGGTCCTCGCACCGTCGTGGTCGCCGGAGCCGATGCCGGGTCCGAGGCGGAGGAGATCGCGCACGCCGGAGGTTGGCCGCTGATCGCCGAGATCGTCAGCGGCGCGCGGTTCGGGCGGCAGATCGTGCACGGCTATCGCCGGTTGCTGTCGCGTGACGAGCTCGGCGGACGCATCGAACGCGTCGTCGTCCTCGGACACCCGACGCTCAGCCGTGAAGTCGCCGCGCTGCTCGCCCGTTCCGACGTCGACGTCGTCGCGGTGCGCCGGGGCGGTGAGGAGCTCAACCTCAACCACCGCACACGCGGCGTCGGATCCGTCGTCGTCGCTCCTGGCACTGCCGACCGCGTCTGGCTCGGTGAGTGGTTGCAGGCCTCGGCCGCAGAGATCGTCGATCTGAGCGAGCAAGCGCCCGATTCGGAGGGCCTCGTCTCCACCGACTTCGCCGCCCGCAGAGAAGCGGTGAAGGCCGAGCTCGACGCCGTTCGGCGTCCTCTCGATCGAGCGCTGCTCGCCGACGCCGTCTGGCGTGCCACCTGGCCGCACGACCGTCTGGTGTTCGGCTCCTCCCGGCTCGTCCGTGTGGCCGATGAGGTTCTCGGCGGCAAGAAGGTCCCCGTCCACGCCAACCGCGGTCTCGCCGGCATCGACGGCACGATCGCCACGGCGACCGGGATCGCCATCGCCAGTCAGGCTGCCGGGGCGCCGGGCGTGACCCGGGTGCTGCTGGGCGACCTCGCCTTCCTTCACGACGTGGGTGCTCTGCTGCTCCCGCCCGACGAGACCGAACCCCGGCTGCAGGTCATCGTCGGCAACGACGGCGGCGGTACCATCTTCGACTCGCTGGAGGTCGCGGCATCCGCGCGCCCCGGCGACCTCGACCGGGCTTTCTACACCCCGCACACCGTGCGCCTGGAGCATCTGGCACTCGCCTACGGCTGGGAGTACCAGCGGGTCACGACCCGCACCGCGCTCGACCAGGCGCTGACCTCGCCGCGCGGCGGTCGTCAGATCATCGAGGTGCCGCTGCCGCGTTGACTGGCAGGATGTGCGTATGAACGCGCACACCTGGACGCAAACGCTTCGGGTCGACGACGGCTTCCGTCTCGCCGACATCGATCCCGACAGCAAGCCCGGATACGTCGGCGGCAAGTCGCACGGCGCCCGTGATCTCGCCGCGGGACTCGAGAGCCTGAACGGCCTGCAGGAGCGGCTGTTCGCCGAGAGCCGCGTGGGGGTGGCGAAGGATGCGGTGCTCCTGGTGCTGCAGGCGATGGACTCGGCCGGCAAGGGCGGCATCGTGCGACACGTCGTCGGCGGTGTCGACCCGCAGGGCGTCGCGCTCGCCGCGTTCAAGGCGCCGACCGCTGAGGAGCGCGAGCACGACTTCCTCTGGCGCGTCGAGAAGCGGCTGCCCGAGCCGGGATTCATCGGGGTGTTCGACCGCTCCCACTACGAGGACGTGCTGATCGGGCGCGTCCGTGAACTCGCTCCGCCTGCCGAGATCGAGCGCCGCTATGACGCGATCAACGAGTTCGAGGCCCGTGTCGCGGCATCCGGTACCCGCATCGTCAAGGTCATGCTGCACATCTCCCCCGAAGAGCAGAAGTCGCGCCTCATGGAGCGCCTCGACCGCCCGGACAAGCACTGGAAGTACAACCCCGGCGATGTGGACGAGCGGATGCTGTGGCCGCAGTACATGGACGCCTATCAGACCGTGTTCGACCGCACCTCGACCCCGGCGGCGCCGTGGCACGTGATCCCGGCGAACGCCAAGTGGTACGCGCGGCTCGCCGTGCAGGAGCTGCTGCTCGCCGCGCTGGAGGACATCGACCCGCAATGGCCGCTCGCCGACTTCGATGTCGAGGCCGAGAAGAAGCGCCTCGCCGCGAGCTGAGCGTCAGCCGCGGTCAGGCCAGGGCGTCGACCAGCGGCCGGAACTTCACCCGAGTCTCCAGCAGCTCGCTCTCGGGGTCTGAGCCGGCGACGATCCCGGCGCCCGCATATGCGGTCACACCGATCTCGCTCCTGCCCGCGGTGAACTGCGCGCAGCGCAACGCGATCGCCCACTCGCCGTTGCCCGCCGCATCCACCCAGCCGACCGGTCCGGCGTAGCGGCCACGGTCGAACGGCTCGAGGTCGCGGATCGCCGCGATGGCCGAAGGAGTCGGTGTGCCGGCCACGGCGGCGGTCGGATGCAGGGCACGCACCAGGTCGAGAGCGGTCTCGCCGTCGGCCAGCTCGCCCTCCACGTCGGTCGCGAGGTGGAAGAGGTTCGGCAGCTTCAGCAGGAAGGGCTGCTCGCTCGCGGCGAGCGCGCGTGTGTGCGAGCGCAGCGACGACAGCACGCTCTGCACGGCATACTGGTGCTCGTCGAGATCTTTGGTGCTCGAGGCGAGGTGGGCAGATGCTGCGGTGTCGGCATCAGGGTCGGCTCCACGACCGATCGTGCCGGCGAGCACCCGTGCCGTGACGGTGCCGTCGTGCACCGTCACGAGAGTCTCGGGACTCGCGCCGATCAGTCCGTCGACCGCGAACGCCCACGTGTCGGGATAGCCGCTCGACAGCTCGCGCACCAGACGGCGCAGGTCGGACCCCGCGGGGATGCTGCCGGTGAGATCGCGTGCGAGCACGACCTTGCTCAACTCGCCGTCGGCGATGCGGGTGAGGGCGCGGCGCACTGAATCCTGGTATCCCTGCGGGCTCTGCGCTCCCGGGCCGAGCGTGCCGGCCCAATGCGGACCATAGGGCTGCGTGGAGACGAGATCGTCGCTCTGCGGAGCTCCGGAGTGGCGGATCGTGGTGCGCCAGAACCTGTCGCCGTGTCGTCCCAGCACCTGCGTGGGGAGTACGAGGACGCTGTCGGCGTCCGACTCCTCATCGAACGTGAACGCTCCGAATGCGACCAACCCGCTGCCGGGCAGCCCCACCGGGTCGGAGATCTCCGCCTGCCCTGCCATCGCCCGCCATACGGTCGCCAGCGTCGCCGCGCGAGACTCACCGGAACCTGCGGGTGGTCGGATCTCCGCCAGAGTCTCGCCGACGGCGACGATCCCGTCTCCGCGGCGCAGCCACGCGAGGGGCCGCGCGGGATCTGCGTAGACGAGGAGGTCTTCGACCGGGTCGATCTCTCGGGTCTCCACGACCAGGTGGGTGGTGTGCACCCATCCAGCCTATGCCGCGCGGGCGCCCCGAATCGCGCCGTCGTAGGGTGAGCGGATGAGCGACGCGCGCCCCGCACCCGGTACCGAGATGGTCTTCCAGTGGCGAAAGTGGGACGGTTCCCCGCACTGGCGGCACGAGTGCGTCTACCTCGGCGCGGATGAGTGGGGCGACTGGGTCGGGCAGCCCGTCGGGTGGCACAGCGTGCGCCCCGGCGCCGAGTTCCATGCGGGTGGTCCGAACGTCACGCTCGTCCCGGCGAGCGGTGACCACGCCGTCACGGTGAACCGCCGTCATCGCAAGGGCATGCGCATCTACATCGACCTCGGGTGGGACATCCGGTGGTCGGACGACCCGCTGCTGGCGACCGGCATCGACATGGACCTCGACGTCGTGCGTGTGGATGGGGCGAGGGGAACCTGGGTCGACGACCGCGACGAGTGGGCCGAGCACAGCGCCCGCTACGGCTATCCCGCCGACGTGATGACCCGCCTCGAGGCTCTCGCGCTCGATCTCGAGGTGCGGGTGCGCGCACAGGTCGCTCCGTTCGACGACGCCACCGCCGATCCGTGGCTCGACCGCCTCGAAGCCCTGGGCCTCGCGCCTAGACTGGACCCGTGACCCCGAACGATGTGAACCGCGCCGATCTCGGCAAGGACCCCGCCCGCGTCAGCGGCATGTTCGATCAGGTCGCCGCAGGGTACGACCGCACCAACACGGCGATGACGTTCGGCAACGATGTCCTGTGGCGCGCGGCGACGACTCGCGCGGTCGCACCGAAGCCGGGGGAGCGGATCCTCGATCTCGGTGCCGGCACCGCGTCGTCGTCTGCATCGCTCGCACGCAGTGGGGCGAACGTGGTCGCGGCCGACTTCTCCCCGGGGATGCTCGCCGAGGGGCAGCGCCGCCACGGCTCGATGCGCAACCTCTCGTTCGTGCAGGCGGATGCGACCGATCTGCCGTTCGCGGACGCCGAGTTCGACGCGGTCACGATGTCGTACGCGCTGCGCAACGTGAACGACCCGAAGAAGGCCCTCCGCGAGTTGCACCGGGTGACCAAGCCGGGCGGCCGACTCGTGATCAACGAGTTCTCCACCCCGCCGGCCAAGCTCTTCCGTGGTGCCTACCGCTTCTACAACGCCCAGGTGCTGCCTCGCGTCGCGCGTGTCGCCGGCACCAACGGCGACGCCTACGACTACCTCAACGAGTCGATCCGCGAGTGGCCGGACCAGAAGCGGCTTTCGGCGTGGATCCGCGAGGCGGGTTGGACAGACGTCGCCTACCGCAATCTCACGTTCGGCATCGTCGCCCTGCACAGAGCGCGCAAGCCGGAGTGAATCTCTCGGTCGAAACCGCGACACCCGACGAAGGTAGGCTGGGACCGTGACTTCGAGCCCCATTGCCCCGGGTTCGCGACTGGCGAGCCGTCTCGGCTTCAGCGATCGCGTCTTCATCGGCCCTGCCGCCCGACGTGTGGCGCGCGCCATCGAAGACGGGCTCGAACTCGTCGAGACGGGGCTCGCCGAAGACGTCCGCGTCGCAGACCCGCTCGCAGACGCGGCCAGCCGCTACCTGTACGAAGCGGGCGGCAAGCGCATCCGCCCCGTCCTCACGCTCCTGGCCGCTCAGCTCGGCGACGGCAACACCAGTGAGGTCGTCGACGTCGCCAAGGCGCTGGAGATCACCCACCTCGGGTCGCTGTACCACGACGACGTCATGGACGGCGCCGACCGTCGCCGCGGGGTTCCGGCAGCTCACGCCGTGTGGGGAAACAACATCGCGATCCTCACCGGCGACATCCTGTTCTCCCGCGCCAGCCAGCTGATGTCACGGCTGGGCGAGCGCGCCATCCGGCTCCAGGCAGACACGTTCGAGCGTCTCGTCCTCGGACAGATGCACGAGACGCTCGGTCCGCAGGAGGGCGACGACCCGATCGCGTTCTACATCCAGGTGCTCGCCGACAAGACCGGGTCGCTGATCGCCGCCGCAACGCAGGGCGGCGTGATCTTCTCCAACGCCTCGTCGGAGTACGAGGAGCCGTTGCGCGTGTACGGCGAGAAGATCGGTGTCGCCTTCCAACTGCTCGACGACGTGATCGACCTCTCCGCCAAGCCCGAGGAGACCGGCAAGGTTCCGGGGACCGATCTGCGCGCCGGCGTCCCGACCATGCCCTACCTGCTGCTCAAGGCCGAGGGAGACGCGGCGTCGACCGATCTGGCGGCCCGCATCGACGACGGGGTCGCCCTCATCGCAGACGGTGCAGACCCCTCGATCCTCGACGGGCCGTTGGACGAGTTGCGTGACCACGCGGTGACGCAGAAGACCCTCCAGCTCGCGCTCGAGTGGACGCGCGATGCCGTCGACGCCCTCCAGCCGCTGCCTCGTGGCACCGTGCGTGAGGCATTGACCCGATTCGCAGAGACCCTCGCCGAACGCTCCAGCTGAATCTGCGCGGGCGGCCCGTCGGGTCGCGCGCCGGCTGCGACGGCATACGAAAGGACCTCCCATGACCAAGCTCAGACTGGCCATCGTCGGTGCGGGCCCCGCCGGCATCTACGCCGCGGACATCCTGCTGAAGGCGGAGCGCAAGTTCGACGTCTCGATCGATCTCTTCGAGCAGCTGCCGGCGCCGTACGGGCTGGTGCGCTACGGCGTCGCGCCCGACCACCCGCGCATCAAGGGCATCATCACGGCTCTGCGTGACGTGCTCGACCGCGGTGACATCCGCCTGTTCGGCAACGTCCGCTTCGGCGAGGACATCACCCTCGACGACCTCAAGAAGCACTACAACGCGGTGATCTTCTCGACCGGAGCGATCCGTGACACGTCGATGGACATCCCCGGGATCGATGCCGTCGCGTCGTACGGCGCCGCCGACTACGTCAGCTGGTTCGACGGGCACCCCGATGTGCCGCGGGAGTGGCCGCTGGATGCGGCCTCCGTCGGCGTGGTCGGCAACGGCAACGTCGCGCTCGACGTCGCACGCATGCTCGCCAAGCACGCGGAGGATCTGCTCGTCACCGAGGTGCCGGCCAACGTCTACGAGGGTCTGAAGGCCAGCGAGGTCACCGACGTGCATATCTTCGGGCGACGCGGGCCCGCGCAGGTGAAGTTCACCCCTCTCGAGCTTCGTGAGCTCGGCGAGCTGCGCGATGTGGACATGGTCGTGTACGACGAGGACTTCGACTACGACGACGCCGCGAAGGATGCCGTCGCCAGCAACAAGCAGGTCATGGTCATCGACCGCATCCTGCAGTCATGGCGCAAGCGCGACTCGGTCAACAACGCGGGGGGCACGGCGTCGCGCCGTCTGCACCTGCACTTCTGGGCGAAGCCCGTGGAGGTCCGCAAGGACGACGCCGGACGCGTCGCGGCACTCGTCTACGAGCGCACCCAGCCCGACGGGCAGGGTGGGGCCGTGGGCACCGGAGAGCTGCGCGAGGTGCCGCTCCAGGCGTTGTATCGCGCCATCGGATACTTCGGCTCGCCGCTGCCCGGTGTGCCGTTCGACAAGAAGCACGGCGTGATCCCGAACCGTGAGGGGCAGGTGCTCGCGAAGGACTCCAACGAGCGCGTCCCCGGCATCTACGCGACCGGGTGGATCAAGCGCGGCCCCGTGGGCCTGATCGGACACACCAAGTCCGATGCCATGGAGACCGTGCGGCACATCATCAACGACCAGGGCTCCTGGTGGCATGCGGAAGACCCCTCGGAAGAGGCCATCCCGGCACTCCTGCAGGAGCGCGGCGTGCGCTGGACCGACCTCGACGGCTGGCACCGCCTCGACGAGCACGAGATCGCTCTCGGCGCACCCGAAGAGCGCGCACGCGTCAAGGTGGTTCCTCGCGAAGAGATGGTCCGCGTCTCGCGCGGCGAGTAGCACCACCACGGTCCGGCCTCCCTCACCCCGTCGCTCGCTCGGCTAGCCTGGCGACGACGGGGGAGGAACGCATGGCCGATTGGGTGCCCGATGTGCTCGGCGACGAGTTCGAGCAGCTCACGCTCGATCTCGGAGCGGATGAGCAGGGCCCTGTCGTGGCGACCCTGGTGCGTGCGCTGCCGAGAGAACCGGGCCTGTGGGAGCGACTGCGCGGTCGCCGACCGCTCCTCGACGGGGTCGACGTGCTGTACGTGCACGGCTGGTCCGACTACTTCTTCCAGAAGCGCCTCGCCCGCTTCTGGACTTCTCGGGGTGCGCGCTTCTTCGCTCTCGATCTGCGCAAGTACGGCCGCAGCCTCCGCGAGGGGCAGACGCCGGGCTACATCGCCGACCTCGCCACCTATGACGAGGACATCGGGGCCGCGCTGGGTGCGATGGGTCGGGGCGAAGGCGGCACCGAATCCACCCGACGTCTCGTCCTGCTCGGGCATTCCACGGGAGGTCTGACGCTGAGCCTGTGGGCATCCAGGCACCCGGATGCTGCCGATGCGGTGATCCTCAACAGCCCTTGGCTGGAGTTCCAGTTCGCCCCGGCCAGAGCGGCGATCGCACCGATGGTCGAGCTGCAGGCGAGGATCCGGCCGATGGAGGCTGCGCCGCAGGTCGATCTCGGCTTCTACACCCGCGCGCAACAGGAGGTCGCCGATCCGGACGACCCGATGGAGGTGAACCTGCAGTGGCGCCCTGCGCAGACGATGGCCGTGTACGCGGGATGGCTGCACGCGATCCTCTCCGGGCACAAGGCGGTCGCTGCGGGGCTCTCGATCACGGCGCCGGTGTGCGTGCTGCTCTCAGCACGGTTCGCGCCGCCGACGCGATGGTCGCCGGAACTCACCACCGCAGACTCGGTGCTCGTGGTCGACGACATCGCCCGTGCCGCGTTGCGGCTGGGGCCGACCGTGACCGTCGAGCGTATCGACGGCGCACTGCACGATGTCTTCCTCTCGCGCCATGAAGCCAGGGAAGACGCCTATCGGCGGCTGGATCGATGGGTCACGGGGTGGCGTGCGGGGGCTGGTCCTGCTCACAGGTAGTACATCGCCCTGACAAGGCGTTCCGCTTCTTCCCCGTCGCTTCTGCGCACGGCGTCATGGAAGTCGGCGTACACCAGCCGCATCCTTCCGCGGTCAGCCGAGGGAACCACCCAGTCCCGGAGATTGCGGAAGAGGACCATGCTCGCATCGTCCATCAGGGTCCGGTGCTGTGTGTTGCCGCTGTGATCGCCGAGGTACGAGAACACCGCCCACCGGGTGTTCGAGGTGCTCGGGCTGTCGTCCAACGACGCGCTCATCGCGGCTACGAGCGTGAAGACGTGCTCGCGCTGAGCGGCGGTGATCCGCGGCACCGCCAGTCGCGCGGCGATCCCCGCCTGGTAGCCGGCGAACTCGAGCGACTGCGCCATGGTCTCGGGCGTCACCGCCGTGACCTCGGTGTACCTGCTCGGATACATCGTCACCATACCCAGGCGCTCCAGTCGTTGCAGCGCTTCGCGAACCGGTGTTCGCGACACATGCAGCTCTTCGGCGACGTCGACATCGCGGATGCGCTCGCCTGCGGCCAACGTGCCGTCGATGATCTGTCTTCCGATGTAGTGGAAGACCTCCTCGGCCAGGAGTTGCTTGCTCTCGCCGATGTTCGTCGATCCGATGCTGCTCATGGATCCGCCCCCAGTTGCCTTCTGTCCCGAGCGCCCCATGATCGCCCGGGAGGGCAACTACATCATGAAGTCGCATCGGATGCCAATAACTCCCACCTCACCTCGCATCCCGCGTGGGGGCGCGCAGTGCGAGTCAGATGGGCTCTTCCATTGTTCGTGGTTCCGTGGCCGGCGGATGCGGTGCATC
>JBOGEI010000017.1:27521-31365 GCA_050701935.1 Microbacterium sp. | reverse complement strand
GTTCATGCCCTTTCCGACAGTTTCGAGGGCGCCCGTATTCCCTGGCGCATCCGCATCATCACGGAGAGTGTGCACATCGCCGGGCGCGCGAGTGGTTTCAGCATAGCGGTGACGCGAGTTGCGCTACGCGGGCCCGCGAGCCGGAAGACGTCATCCCGTGTCATACACTGGAGAGGTTGTCCGGTCACACGTGCGGAGGAGGCGATCGAGATCTCGACGATGTCTGATCAGACCGTGAGGAAGTCGTCCATCGGTCGCACGGTGAAGGCTTACGTCACCCTCACCAAGCCGCGCGTGCTCGAGCTGCTGCTCGTCTCGACGGTTCCGGTGATGTTCCTGGCGCAGGGGGGGCTGCCGAACCTCTGGCTCGTGCTCGCGACCGTCATCGGCGGTTCTCTGAGCGCGGGTTCCGCCGCTTCGTTCAACATGTACCTCGATCGCGACATCGACGCGCACATGCACCGCACCGAGAACCGGCCGCTGGTCACCGGTGAGGTCAGCCCGCGAGGTGCACTGATCTTCTCGTGGACGCTCGCCATCGTCTCGACCGTCTGGCTCCTGGTCACGACCAACTGGCTCACGGCAGCACTGTCCGCTGCGGCCATCTTCTTCTACGTCGTGATCTACACGATGATCCTCAAGCGCCGCACCGAGCAGAACATCATCTGGGGTGGCATCGCGGGGTGCTTCCCGGTTCTCATCGGCTGGTCCGCCGTCACCGGATCACTCGACTGGCCGGCTTTCATCCTGTTCCTCCTCGTGTTCCTCTGGACGCCGCCGCACTACTGGCCGCTGTCGATGAAGTACAAGGACGACTACGAAGACGTCGACGTTCCGATGCTGGGCGTCACACGCAACGCCTCGCAGGTCGGCCTCCAGGTGATCCTCTACGCCTGGGCTACCGTGGCGTGTTCGCTTCTGCTGGTGCCGATCGCGAACATGGGGCTCGTGTACACGGTCTCCGCCGCGGTGTTCGGCGGTTGGTTCATCTACGAATCGCATCGCCTGTACAACCGTGCGGTGCACGGGACCGAGCCGCGCCCGATGCGTGTGTTCCACGCCTCGATCACCTACCTGACGTTGATCTTCGTCGCCGTCGCGGTCGATCCGCTGCTCCCGTTCTGAGAACGACGAAGCGGCGCCGATTCCTCGACGCCGCTCGAAGTCACGCCGGTATCAGTTGCGTGTGATCGAGGGGGCCGTGTCGTCCGTGCCTGCGGCGGTGCCGTTCGCGTCCGCAGCATCCTTCGCATCGGCAGAGACGTCCGTGTCAGAGGCGACCTCGGCTGCATCGTCTGATGCCTGTGCGGTCTCGAGCGGCGCCCGGTTCTCGTCGGCTTCGACCGTCCAGTCGATCGCCTCGACGACAGCCGGGGCCGGGGCGGGAACGAGGGCGCGCGCAGCGACAAGCGCCAGCGACAACAGCACCCCGATGATTCCGGCAGTGAGCACGCCGGTACCCACGACGATGATCGACGGGCCGACGTACACGTCGACGCCGGTGGCCGTCTGGTCGAGGATCTTCGTCGACATCGTGCCGATCTGACCGGAGACGAGCCAACCGCCGACTGCCGTGGCGGCGAGGGAGACGACGAGGAGGAGCCAGAATCCGATGCTTCGTGAGAGTGACTTGTTCATGTCGCCCACCTTCTCGGACGCTCTGATGAGTCGGCGATGTGCGAGCTATGTATCGACTGTGCGGCTTCAGTCGTCTGCGGCGACCGGGCGTTTGAGGTGCAGCACCACGACCGTGTACGCAGCGGCCGAGAGCGATGCCAGGACCATGTGGATGCCGACGAGCAACGGGGGGAGGCCTTCGCGGGCCTGCCAGATGCCGACGCCGACCTGCACCAGGATCGCGATCACCAGGACCAGGAGCCACCGTCGCGGCTCCAGACGGAGCACCCACGCGGAGATGGTCAGGAACAGCACGAGCGCGGCGAGGATGTAGCCCGGCCAGGAGTGCACGTGCGCGAGGACGGTCGCGTCGAAGCCGTGGCGCAGCACGTCGGCGTCGCCGGAATGCGGGCCGGAACCGGTCGTGAGAACGCCGAACACGATGGTCACGGCAAGGGCGAGCCCGGTCACGTGGGTGACGATGGCGAACCACCGGGGAACGGCGCGTTCACGCGGTCCGGGCGCTGCCTTCAACCGCACGAGGAAGGCCGCGGTGATGCAGACGAGCAGCAGCGACGAGGTGTAGTGGAAACCCACGATGAAGGGGTTCAGGCCGGTGAGAACCGTGATGCCGCCCACGAGGGCCTGAGCCACCACGCCGATGAGGGTGAGCCAGGAGAGCAGGACCAGGTCTCGCCGATCCGGCGCCGTTCGCACCGAGTACACGGCCGCCGCGATGACCGCGATCAGCAGCACGCCCGAGGCGATGGGGAACGCCGGTACGTGGAAGGGGGCGGCGACGGCGTAGGCGACTGCGGCGGCGGCGATGCCGCCGGCGGCGAACCAGAGCGCGTTGATCAGCCCGCGCTTTCCGCTGAACAGATGCAGGACCAGGAGCACGACGGCCAGGGCGATGATGCCGACCACGCCTGTCATCAGGCGGTTGCCGAACTCGATGATCCCGTGGATGCCCTGCACCTCGAGGATCGGCACCAGGGAGTCAGGCGTGCACAGCGGCCAGTCCGAGCATCCGAGGCCCGATCCGGTGAGGCGGACGGCGCCGCCGGTGCCGATGATGATGGTCTCGCTGATGAACGACAGCCACGCGAAGACCGCCAACGCGCGCCCCCAGGACGCGGAACGAGCGGGGACCGCTCGCGTCGTCGAGGTGGCGGGGATCATCGTCTCGGGCATAAGTCCTCCGGACCGCACGAGACGCGGCGGGCATGGCCCGTCTGTCAGGCGGAACCTGTAGAATCGGATTGTTGCGATGAGCGCTGACAGCGCTGAAGCATCGTCAACAGTTTAGGCGCGATGGAAGCGCCAGTGATGAGGGCCCACCAACGGCACCCGCTCCCGCAGACTCGACGGGGATCAGGTGTGTCGGGGCGGATGACACCGTTTGGGACCTGTGAGGAGAGTGTTGGATGTCGGATGTACTGATCGACCGCCCGGAGCTTGATGGTCTGGGGGTGTACGAGTTCGGCTGGCACGATGAAGATGCTGCTGGCGCCCTCGCGAAACGCGGTATCTCCGAAGACGTCGTCCGCGGGATCTCGGGCCTCAAGAACGAACCCGAATGGATGCTGAAGACCCGTCTCAAGGGGTACCAGCTCTTCGGGCGCAAGCCGATGCCGACCTGGGGTGCAGACCTCAGCGAGATCGACTTCGACAACATCAAGTACTTCGTCCGCTCCACCGAGAAGCAGGCGCAGACGTGGGAAGACCTTCCCGCTGAGATCCGCGAGACCTATGAGCGTCTCGGTATCCCCGAGGCCGAGCGTCAGCGGCTCGTGGCCGGCGTCGCGGCTCAGTACGAGTCCGAGGTCGTGTACCACCAGATCCGCGAGGACCTGGAGCAGCAGGGTGTCATCTTCATGGACACCGACACCGCGCTCCGTGAGCACCCCGAGTTCTTCGAGGAGTACTTCGGCACCGTCATCCCTGCAGGGGACAACAAGTTCGCCGCGCTGAACACGGCCGTGTGGTCGGGCGGATCGTTCGTCTACGTCCCCAAGGGCGTGCACGTCGAGATCCCGCTGCAGGCGTACTTCCGCATCAACACCGAGAACATGGGTCAGTTCGAGCGGACGCTGATCATCGCCGACGAGGACAGCTACGTCCACTACATCGAGGGCTGCACGGCCCCGATCTACAAGTCGGACTCCCTTCACTCGGCAGTCGTCGAGATCATCGTGAAGAAGAACGCCCGCGTTCGGTACACGAC
>JBOGEI010000017.1:0-27511 GCA_050701935.1 Microbacterium sp. | reverse complement strand
ATCCAGAACTGGTCGAACAACGTCTACAACCTGGTCACCAAGCGTGCCGTGGCGTACGAGGGCGCGACCATGGAGTGGGTCGACGGCAACATCGGCTCCAAGGTCACGATGAAGTACCCGTCGATCTACCTGATGGGCGAGCACGCCAAGGGCGAGACCCTGTCGGTCGCCTTCGCCGGTCCCGGTCAGCACCAGGATGCCGGCGCCAAGATGATCCACATGGCGCCCTACACGCAGTCGTCGATCGTCTCGAAGTCGATCGCTCGCGGTGGCGGACGCGCCGGGTACCGCGGTGAGGTGCGTGTGGACGCCGCGGCGCACCACTCCGCCAACACCGTGCGCTGCGATGCACTGCTCGTGGACACCAAGTCCCGTTCCGACACGTACCCTGCGATCGACATCCGTGTCGACGACGTGCAGCTCGGACACGAGGCGACTGTCTCGAAGGTCAGCGAGGAGCAGCTTTTCTACCTGCAGTCCCGTGGCATGCCCGAGGACGAGGCGATGGCGATGATCGTGCGCGGCTTCATCGAGCCGATCGCGCGTGAGCTCCCCATGGAATACGCGATGGAACTGAACAAGCTCATCGAGATGGGCATGGAAGGATCGGTCGGCTAGTGACCGCCGCTACGACAGCGCCTGCCGAGGCGCAGAATACGAACGCGCACATCGACCCGGCGGCACAGGTCGCCGCGGCGGGATTCGTCCCGGTGCAGACCCGCTCTGAACGACTTCACTCCTTCGAGCCCGCGGACTTCGGTGCCCCGACCGGGCGCGAGGTCAACTGGAAGCACACGCCGGTGGCGAAGCTCGGCGGTCTCTTCGCAGACGAGCCCGGCGATGAGAACGCCGTGACGTACGGTCTCGACGCGGTCGAGGCATTCCTCGAGCCGTCCGAAGGCGAGGAAGGCCCGTACGGGGAGTTCTTCCGCCCGGAGGACCTCCCCAGCGCCTTGGCCTGGAAGAACGGCCCGCGGGGCCTGCACATCCAGTTGCCGGCAGAAGCCGAGCTCGATGAGCCGGTCACGGTCCCCATCGAGGGGACGGGCGCCGACAAGCGTGCGTTCGGACAGATCCTGATCGAGGCGCTGCCGCATTCGCGGGGCACCATCGTGCTGGATCACACCGGTTCCGCGCAGTATGCGCAGAACGTCGAGATCATCGTGCGCGACGGTGCGAGCCTCACGGTCATCAGCCTGCAGCGCTGGGACGACGATGCGGTGCACACCTCCGCGCACCAGGCCACCGTCGGCGCAGATGCCACGCTGAAGCACTTCGTGATCAGCTTCGGTGGCGGCGTCGTGCGCGTGAACCCGAGCGTCGAGCTCACGGGTGCCGGATCCGAGGGCTACCTCTACGGCCTCTCCTACGCGGATGCCGGTCAGCACCTGGAGAGCCAGGTCTACCTGCACCACAAGGGTCCGCACACCAAGGGCGACGTCCTCTACAAGGGTGCACTCCAGGGTGCAGGTGCGCACAGCGTCTGGATCGGCGATGTCCTGATCGGCGCCGACGCCACCGGTACCGACTCGTACGAGGCGAACCGCAACCTGGTGCTCACCGAAGGTGCACGCGCCGACTCGATCCCGAACCTCGAGATCGAGACCGGTGACATCCTCGGTGCCGGCCACGCGAGCGCGACCGGTCGTTTCGACGACGAGCAACTGTTCTACCTGCAGGCGCGCGGTATCACCGAGGAAGAGGCGCGACGACTCGTGGTGCTCGGATTCCTCACCGACATCGTGCAGCGCCTCGGCATCCCCGCCCTCGAGACCGAACTGCTGTCGGCGATCGAGACGGAGCTCGCCGAGGTGAGCGCATGAGCGCCGAGCGCGTCTGCGGCGTCGCCGATCTCGAGCAGGACATGCCTCTGCGCGTCGAGCCGAGCGGCGTGCCGATCACGGTGATCAAAGACGGCGAAGGCGTCATCCACGCGATCGGCGACACCTGCACCCACGGCGACATCTCGCTGTCCGAGGGCTTCGTGGAAGGCGACACGGTGGAGTGCTGGGCACACGGCTCCGCCTTCTCGCTGCTCACCGGCAAGCCCCAGAATCTCCCCGCATATGAGCCCGTCCCCGTCTACGTCGTCCAGATCGACGGCGACGACGTGCTCATTGATCCGACTGTGATTAAGGAAGTCTGAAGAATGTCTGTTCTCGAGATCCGCGACCTGCATGTGACGGTCGAGACCGAGGCGGGGACCACCCCGATCCTCAATGGAATCAACCTCACCATGAACACCGGTGAGACCCACGCCATCATGGGCCCGAACGGCTCGGGCAAGTCGACGCTGGCGTACACGATCGCCGGTCACCCCAAGTACACGGTGGTCTCCGGTTCCATCACGTTCGACGGCCAGGACGTCCTGGAGATGAGTGTCGACGAGCGGGCCCGCGCAGGACTCTTCCTCGCGATGCAGTACCCGGTCGAGATCCCGGGCGTCACGGTGACGAACTTCCTGCGTACGGCCAAGACCGCGCTTGACGGCGAAGCACCGGCGATCCGCGGATGGACCAAGGACGTCAAGTCCGCGATGGCGAACCTGCGCATGGACCCGAAGTTCGCGCAGCGCAACGTCAACGAGGGGTTCTCCGGCGGCGAGAAGAAGCGCCACGAGATCCTCCAGCTCGAGGTGCTCAAGCCGAAGTTCGCCATCCTCGACGAGACCGACTCCGGGCTCGACGTCGACGCGCTCAAGATCGTCTCCGAGGGTGTCAACCGCGCGAAGGAGTCCACCGGACTCGGCGTGCTGCTCATCACTCACTACACGCGCATCCTCCGCTACATCCGCCCCGACTTCGTCCACGTGGTCGTCGCCGGCAAGATCGTCGAAGAGGGCGGCCCCGAGCTCGCGGACCGGCTGGAGAACGAGGGATACGACCGTTTCCTCGACCCTGCAGCTCCCATCGAGGCGTAGGCTGATGGCATGACAGCGACCCTGACTGACGAGAAGTACGACGCGGTCACTGAGGCTCTCAAAGACGTCATGGACCCCGAGCTCGGGATCAATGTCGTCGACCTCGGCCTCATCTACGACCTCGCCTGGGATGACGAGAACGATGCTCTCGTCATCCACATGACGTTGACCAGTGCCGGCTGCCCGCTCACCGACGTTCTCGAAGACCAGACCGCTCAGGCTCTGGACAACGTCGTCGATCGATTCCGCATCAACTGGGTCTGGATGCCGCCGTGGGGTCCGGAGAAGATCTCGGACGACGGGCGCGACATGATGCGCGCCCTCGGCTTCGCGATCTGACCCGCGCTACGACCCGCCGATCGCCTTGGCGGATCGGGCGCGTGCGTCGAATCGGATGACACGACGATGTCGCGTGTCGGAACCTCGGGAGAACGAATGCTTCAGGTGAAGGCTCTGCCTCTGGCCCAGCTCCGTGAGCGCAGCAGCGAGAAGTGGCGGGAGTACCCCGCAGACGTTCTGCCGCTGTTCGTCGCCGAGACCGACTTCCCGCTGGCTCCGGCGATATCCGGGGCGCTGCAGCGTGCCGTCGAGATCGGTGACACCGGGTATGTCGCATCGCGCACGCCTCTTGCACAGTCGTTCGCGGCGTTCGCTGCCCGTCGTTACGGCTGGGAACCCGACCCGGAGCGCATGCGCAGCACCGCAGATGTGAGCATGGGGATCGTCGAGATCCTCCGACGCGTCACACAGCCGGGCGAACGGGTCGTCGTCACGCCGCCTGTCTATCCACCATTCTTCGATCTGGTGGCCGAAGCCGGCGCAGAGGTCGAGAGAGTTCCCCTTCTCGACACCGGTACCGGTTGGCAGCTCGACCTCGACGGTATCCGCGCGGCGTTCGACGATGGTGCGACCGCGATTCTGCTCTGCAACCCGCACAACCCGACGGGCACGGTTCACGACCGGGAGAGCCTCTCCGCACTCGCGGAGCTTGCAGACGAGTTCGGCGTCGCGGTCGTCTCCGACGAGATCCACGCACCGCTCGCGCAACCGGGTACCGGGTTCACTCCATTCCTCGCGGTGAGCGATGCGGCACAGCGGGTCGGGTACGCCATCGTCAGCGCCAGCAAGGCGTTCAACCTCGCTGGGCTGAAGTGCGCCCTCATGGTCACGGCCGATGACGAGACGACCGCCGTTCTGCGCGGACTCCCCGTCGAGGTCGAGTGGCGCACCGGGCAGTTCGGTCTGCTCGCCGCTGTCGCCGCGTTCTCGGAGGAGAGCGACCCCTGGCTCGACGGACTGCTGCGTACTCTCGACGAGAACCGCGTGCTCCTGGAAGATCTTCTCGCCGCACGCCTTCCTGGCGCGCGCTATCGCCTTCCCGACGCCGGGTACCTCGCGTGGATCGATCTCTCGGCGCTGGAGTGGGGGGAGAACCCGGCTCGACGCATCCTGAAAGACGCGAGAGTCGCCCTGCACTTCGGACCGGCCTTCGGCGCAGAGGGTGCGGGTCATGTGCGGCTGAACTTCGGCACCAGCCCGGAGATCCTCACTGAGGCCATCGAGCGCATCGCGACGCTCGTGGGCCGATGACCGCCCCGGTCGACGCCGCCACCATCTGGGATCGCCAACGCATCTGGGTGACCCTCGGTGCGGTCGCGCTGATCTTCCTCGCGGCGATCGAGGCGCTGGCGGTCACGACCGTGATGCCCATCGTCAGCGAAGCGCTCGACGGCGAGGCCCTGTTCGCCGTCGCGTTCGCCGGCACCCTCGCGACGAGTGTGATCGGCATGGTCGCCACCGGAGCATGGTCGGATGCCCGCGGCCCTCGCGGCGCGCTGTACGTCGCAGTGACGCTGTTCATCATCGGTCTGCTGATCTCCGGCTTCGCGGTGACGATGCATCAGTTCCTCATCGGTCGTCTGGTGCAGGGGCTCGGAACAGGTGGGCAGACCGTCGCGCTGTACGTGGTCGTCGCACGGCTGTATCCGCCGCACCTGCACGGACGGATCTTCGCGGCTTTCGCAGCCGCCTGGGTCGTTCCCTCGATGGTCGGACCGTTCCTCGCCGGAGCGGTGGCGGAGTATCTCGACTGGCGTTGGGCATTCCTGGGGGTCGCCGTGCTCACAGCCGCGGCGTTCCTGATGATCGCCGTCCGGCTCCGCGGTGTCGACCTCGGGCGAGGGGAGCCCCAGGACCGACGAGCGCTCGGCGTCCGACTCGTGCTCGCCGTCGTCGTGGCCGTGCTCGCCGTCGTGATCGGGTTCTCGGCGGATATGGATCCCGGCATCGGCTGGCCGGTGGCGATGGGAGCCGTGCTGGCGATCGGGTTCGCCGTCTTGCCGTTACTGCCGAGGCGCACGCTCCGTGCGGGGCCGGGGCTGCCGAGCGTCGTGCTGATGCGAGGCATCGTGGCGGGGGCGTTCTTCGCCACGGAGGCCTACATCCCGTACCTGCTGATGAGGAAGTTCGATTTCAGCGCGACCTGGGCCGGGATCGCCCTTATGCTCGCCGCGCTGGCCTGGGCAGGAGCGTCAGCCCTGCAGGGGCGGTACGGAGAGCGATTGGGGAATCACCGGATCACGGTGATCAGCCTCGGCTCGCTCCTGATCGCGATGCTGTGTGTGCTCGCCGCCGCGGTTTTCGATGTCTCGGCGCTCGTCGTCGTGCTGGGATGGGCGTTCGCCGGAGGCGGGATGGGGTTGCTGTACCCGCGTCTGACCGTGCTGACGCTGGCCTACTCGGACGTGACCAACCAGGGCTTCAACTCATCTGCGCTGTCGATCTCCGACGCCACCGGGTCGGCCGTCGCGATCGCCTTGGCCGGGCTCGGCGTCGCCTCCCTCGGCGGTGATGCGGGTGCGTTCGGCGCGGTGTTCGCGTTCTGCATCGCTCTCGTCGCGCTCGCGGTGGTCCCAGGCCTCAGGCTCGGGCACGCGGCGGAGTCGCCGGCGCACTGAGCTCTCCGGTGAGGGAGGCGACACCGAGATCGAAGACGCGATCGAGTCCGGCGGTGACGTCGACCTCTCCCGCGTCGGGGAGGGCGCCGTGACTGTCGGCGTGCATCCGCTGCTGGATGAGCGTGGTGTGCCCCAGCACGAAGTGCAGGATCGTGGCGCCGCGGTCTTCGGGATCGGAGGCGCCTTGGGCGCGCAGCGCCTCGGTCAGCGCGGTCTGGGCCTGAGAGGAGCCGAGCTGGAGGGCATAGGTGCTGAGGACCAGCTCTGCTCCGTCCCGGTAGGCGAAGAGCGCGTCGCGGATGCTGCGTGCGGTCGCCAGTACCCCGGTGCTGTCGCGGGGGATCGATGAGGTGATCCGATCGGCGAGCTCGGCGAGCAGCTCCTGCTTGTTGGCGAAGTGCCAGTACAGCGCGCTCGGCTGCACGTCCAGCCTTGCGGCGATGCGCCGCATCGAGAGATCTGCGAGTCCGACTTCGTCGAGGAGGGCGAGGGCGCTCCTCGCGACGCTGTCGCGATCATGTCGTGCCGGATTGGGCTCTGGACTCATCCTGCGATTATAGTGAACGTCGTTCAGGTGAACACTGTTCAGGTCGAGTCGCACGAGAGGGGCAGCGGTGCCGGATTCCGCAGAAGTCGCGCTCGCTCCGATCGTCGTGGACGCGGTGTCGGTGCGATTCGACGGTCGGTCGGTTCTCCACGACGTCTCCATCACGATCACGGCGCAGACCATCGCCGTGATCGGGGCGAACGGCTCGGGCAAATCGACGTTCGCGCGACTGCTGAACGGCCTCATCGCCCCCAGCAGCGGCTCGGTTTCGGTGCACGGCCTCGATACGGTGCGACAACGTGCCGACGTCCGCAAACGTGTCGGCTTCGTGTTCACCAACCCGGATGCGCAGATCCTGATGCCGACGCCCGCAGAGGATCTCGCTCTGTCGTTGCGAGGGCGTCCTCACGCGGAAGTGGCCGCCCGAGTTCGCGGGACCCTCGAGATGCACGGGCTCGGCGATCACGCAGACATCCCGGCGTCGAACCTCTCAGGGGGCCAGAAGCAGATGCTCGCGCTCGCTTCCGTGCTCATCGCGGAACCACGGCTGATCGTCGCCGACGAGCCGACTACGCTTCTCGATCTGAGCAACTCCCGCCGCATCGGCGACCTGCTGCTCGCGCAGGCGGCTCAGGTGGTGGTGGTGACGCACGATCTCGAACTGGCCGCGCGGTGCGAGGTCGCCGTGCTGTTCGAGGACGGGCGGATCACAGCCTCCGGAGCACCGTCGACAGTCATCGAGACGTATCGACAGGCGTGCGCATGATCGCGCTGTACCGACCGGGAACCGGGATCCTGCACCGCGCTCCGGCCGGGGTCAAACTCGCCGCTCTGGCTGTCGGAGCGCTCGTCCTCTCCCTCTATCCACATGATCCGGTGAGCATCGCCGTCTCGTTGCTCGTGGTCTTGGCGCTGTACGCGGTCGCGGGGCTGCCCATCCGCGTGCTTGTCGCGGAGATCTGGCGTCTGCGGTGGATCGTCCTCATCCTCGCGGCTGCTCTGGTGATCTTCGTGTCGCCTTTGGCCGCATGGATCAGCACGGGACGCGTCGTCGCCGTGCTGTTGCTTGCCGGCTTGCTGACGCTCACGACCCGGATGTCCGAACTCCTCGACGTGCTGCACCGGCTCCTGCGACCGGTTCAACGGTTCGGAAAGGATCCTGAGGCGATCGCGCTCACGTTGTCTCTGACCCTCACGACCATTCCGGTGATCGCGGGTTTCGCAGAACGTGTGCGGGAGGCCGAACAGGCCCGAGACGTTCGGTTGGGCGTTCGCACCGTGGTGCCGCTTCTCGTGCTCGCGCTGCGGCATGCGGATGACGTCGGCGATGCATTGGCGGCGCGGGGAGTCGGTTGAGCGTCAGACGACGAGCGTCCTGGCAACAGGAGAAAGGCTGGGAACGGTCCGCGATGCGAGTCGGAGCGCGCCGGCGATCAGCGCGATCGCGATGAGTGCGGTTGCGACCGAGGTGCCGGCGGCCAGAAGCAGCACGATGCCGACCAAGCCGCTCAGAGTCCCGAAGGCGAGCCGGCGGGCTGAAACCGCTGCCGGTGGGGCCGGCTGCGACTCGAACCGGGTGAACACCACGGCGACGAGGGCCGTGAGCGCGAGTGCGGTCGCGAGCCAGAGCGGCCGACCGGCCCACCACTCCGTGCTGTCGAGCGCAGGCAGCGTCAGACCGGTCGTCAGAGCGAAGACCGCAGTCGCCCCCGCCATCAGGAGCAGCACCGGCATGTGCCAGAGGTAGATCGTCATGGCGCGAACGGTGACGAAGCCGGTGAAAGCGGCCGCCCGCGGACGATGACTGAACCGCTCGAGGCGGTCGCGGTTCAGCGACAGCAGGCTGGTGTGCACGACTCCGACGAGCAGCAGGGCCGCGGTCGGCGGGTTGATGTTCGCGATGAGGTCGGGGGAGTACACCCCGGTGACGAACGTCGTGACGAGCAGGGCCAGGGCGCCGATGCCCGCGGTCGCACGGACGAGGACGCTCAGCGCATCGATGCGTCCGTCGGCGAGGAAGAAGCCGAGCTGCTGCAGGGTCATCCACACGAACGCGAGGTTCAGAAAGCCCAGCCCTTCGATGCCGGATCCGGCGCGCAGAACATCGACGACGATCGATGCCATGACGAGACCGCCAATGGTGCGAAACGGCGCGCGCTCGTGAGCCGCGGCGAGGAGGGGGAGCAAGGCCTGGCACAGCAGGAAGACGCCGAGGAACCACAGTGGCTGTCCGTACCGGAATCCGGCGGTGGCGATGAGGTCGGCAGGTACGCCCGAGACGGTGAGCACTGCGAGTGCGAGGCCGATGACGGCGATCGTGAGGATCGCGGGGCGCAGCAGCCGGTGCACGCGTCCTGCGATGAACTCGACGGAGGTTCCTCCCCGCTGCCGCAGTCGTCGATAGGCGAGGAGGCCGGAGAAACCGCCGATCACGAAGAACAGCGGCATGACCTGGAGGATCCAGCTGAGCGGCGCGATCCATCCGGTTCCGTCGCTCGCGTTGTCGAAGACGGGAGTCGAATCGCTCACCGTGACGCCGACCATGATCGAGTGCAGGAGCACGACGCCGAGCACGCAGAGCGCTCGGACGAAGTCGATCCCGGTGTCGCGGGATGCGCGCGGGGGAGCTGCGGTGGTGACGGCGCGCGGTGCCTGGACGATGGCCATGTTTCCTCCTCGGGAGCGGTGTCCCAGAAGGCTATGGACGCAGTGCCGGTGGAGGCATCAACCTCGGGTGCCGTTACGACCCCCTACGACGGTGTGAGTCAGGAAGACGGCTCGACGAGTCCGGTGTCGTAGGCGAGGATCACGGCGTGCACGCGGTCGCGCAGGTTCAGCTTCGCGAGCACCTTGCCGACGTGCGTCTTGACCGTCTGCTCGGCGATGAAGAGGTCGGCGGCGATCTCGGTGTTGGAACGCCCCTTGCCGATGAGCACCAGCACCTCGCGTTCGCGATCGGTGAGCTCGGCGAGCGAGGTCGCGGAGCGAGGTGAACGCGGCCGCCGTCCGGCGAACTGCTCGATCATGCGACGAGTCACGCTCGGAGCGAGCAGAGCGTCTCCGCCGGCGACGATGCGTACCGCGTGCACGAGCTCTTCGGGCAGCGCATCCTTCAGCAGGAATCCGCTGGCGCCCGCCTCGAGTGCGTCGTACACGTAGTCGTCGATGTCGAAGGTCGTGAGCATCAGGATCCGCGGAACATGTGCGGCGGGGTAGGAGGGACCGAGGATGCGTCGGGTCGCCTCGATACCGTCGAGTTCGGGCATCCGCACGTCCATCAGGATCACATCGGGATCGAGACGCGCCGCCAAGGTGACGGCTTCAGCGCCGTTCGCTGCTTGCCCGACCACCCGGATGCCCTCGTGGGCATCGAGAAGGGCGGCGAAACCAGCACGGACCATCGCCTGGTCATCGGCGATGAGGACGCTGATCGTCACGGAGTCTCCTTGTCGGTTGAAGGGGGAGCGGCCGGGGAAGCCGCGCCATCGTCGAGGGGGAGCACGGCGGTGACATCCCACCCGCCACCCGCTGCAGGTCCGGCGGACAGGCTGCCGCCGAGGATCTCGGCCCGTTCTCGCATCCCACGGAGTCCGTAGCCGCCACCGTGCGCTTCGGGGCTGCGCGGTGGGGCGGCATTGTGCACCAGGATGCGGATGCTGCGAGCCTCGGCATGCACCCGCACGGCGATCCGTGCACCCGGCGCGTGGCGGACGGCGTTGCTCAGCGCCTCCTGGACGATACGAAAGGCGGCGATCTGCACAGCAGGGGTGGCGGCGACCGCGGCCTCTCCGCCTTCGAGCACGAGCCCGACTTCGACCCCGGCGCGGCGGATGCTCTCCACGAGGGTCGGGATGTCGTCGATACCCTGCTGCGGGGCGAGTTCGGCGCTCTGATCCTCCGTGCGTAGAACGCCGAGCATGCGCCGCATCTCGGTGAGCGAGCTTCGGGCGGTCGCGGCGATGTCGTCGAACTCGGCGGTCGCGGCATCGTCGAGCTCCGGGATCCGGTACTTCGCGGTCGAGGCCTGCACCTGGATCACCGACATGCTGTGCGCGACGACATCGTGCAGCTCCCTGGCGATCCGTGTGCGCTCTTCCACGAGCGCTCGTCGCGCCTCCTCGAGTGCGCTGTGCTCCTTCTCACGGGTCAGCTCGGCTGCGACCCTGACTCGCCCGGCGACCAGAGCCGCGATGAGGAACATGGCAGAGGCGACGGCCGTCGTCACGATGAGGTCGGCGGTCGCACTGGCGGACGACTCGGGCACGGCGACCATGTCGGGCCGGAGCACGGGGGCGAGAAGAGAGGCGATCGCGCCGAGGATGAGGGTGAAGGCGCCCAGTCGCGCGCCGTGGAGGAAGGTGACGACGCCGACGAACAGGACGAAGACCAAAAGGGCGGGGACAGAACATGGCCACGGCGATTGGATGGCCAGTTCAGGCACGACGGTGAGCGGCAGCGTGAGCGCTCCGGCGGTGAAGAGCGCAATCGCCCAGAGCGGGCGTGAGATCGCGAGCACCGGCGAGACGCACAGTGCGGCGCCCAGAATGAACGACAGCGGCAGCGGCGTCCCGTACAGCACCGTGTGCAGCGAGACGATGAGCGCGTACAGCGCAACGACCGCCGCGTACAGCGCGACGAGGGCTGCAGTGCGGCGGCTGATCCGTTGGCGGCGTGGTGTGCGCTCTCGGCGGCGGGCCATGACCCTCATCCTGCCAGCTGCGGGGCGGGCTCACGGCGACGACGGGCAGCGGCGATCCGGTCGATCACGACGCCGATGACGAGCGCTATGACGATTCCGAGCCCGGCGCTGATCAGAGGCTGGTCCTTGATCCAAGCGCCGGCGAGCAGCCCGATCGCGAGACTGAACACGCTCCAGCTGAGTCCGGCGATCAGGCTCAGCGGGAGGAATCGGCGCCAGGGGAAATCGAGCGCACCGGCCGACATGTTCACCGCGACGCGTCCTACCGGGATGTATCTGGCGCCGAGGATGAGAGTGGCGCTGCGACGATCGAGTGCGCGTTGGGCGTGAGCGAACGCCGCAGCAACCCTCGGCCGTCGCATCCACGCGAAGCGGGTCGTGCCGAGCCCCCGGCCGATCAGGAAGGCTACGTTGTCGCCGATTGCTGCGCCGACAGCGGCGACCGCACCGAGCAGCAGCAGATTTCCCTCACCGGTGGACGCGGCGACAGCTGCAGCGGCGACGAGGACCGTCTCGCTGGGGACCGGCGGGAAGAAGCCGTCGATGATGGTGACTGCGAACAGGACCAGATACAGCCAGGGCGAGGCGATCGCCTGCATGATGAGCTCGTTGAGGATGTCCACTCCAGCACGCTATGAGAGGGACGCCGGGGGAGGCATCCCTCTGGGGTATCGGACGCGTCACTCTCCGGGCTGATCTTGCTGGAAGCGCCTCCCGGCGACTCGCCTTATACTGGGAGGCTGGCCGATCGGCCGAACAACCTCCCTGAAAGAACGGACGTCCGCTGTGCTCGCCGTGCACGACCTCGAGATCCGCGTTGGTGCGCGCCTGCTGATGGAGAACGTCTCGTTCCGCGTCGCCGACGGAGACAAGATCGGACTCGTCGGCCGCAACGGGGCCGGCAAGACCACTCTCACGAAGGTGCTCGCGGGCGACGAACTGCCCTCAGGGGGCAACGTGACCCGTTCGGGTGAGCTCGGCTATCTGCCGCAGGACCCTCGCTCAGGCAACCCGGAAGACCTCGCGCGCACCCGCATCCTCGACGCGCGCGGGCTCGGGCAGTTGAACCTCGGGATGACCGAGGCGTCGCTCGCGATGGGATCCGAAGATCCCGCTGTCGCCGAGAAGGCGATGAAGCGCTACGCAGCACTGACCGAGAAGTTCGAGGCTCAGGGCGGGTATGCGGCCGAGGCCCAGGCGGCGTCGATCGCACACAACCTCTCGCTTCCCGACCGGATCCTCGATCAGCCGCTCTCCACGCTCTCCGGTGGACAGCGTCGCCGTATCGAGCTCGCCCGCATCCTCTTCTCCGACGCTCAGACGATGATCCTCGACGAACCGACCAACCACCTCGACGCCGACAGCGTCGTCTGGCTGCGCGAGTTCCTCAAGGGATACAAGGGTGGTCTGATCGTGATCAGCCACGATGTCGAGCTCGTCGGAGAGACGGTCAACCGGGTCTTCTATCTCGACGCGAACCGCCAGGTCATCGACACGTACAACATGAACTGGAAGAACTACCTGCGCCAGCGCGTGGCCGACGAGGAGCGTCGCAAGAAGGAGCGAGCCAACGTCGAGAAGAAGGCCACCACGCTGCAGCTGCAGGCGGCACGATTCGGTGCGAAGGCGTCGAAGGCCGCCGCCGCCCACCAGATGGTCGCCCGCGCCGAGAAGATGCTCGCCGGCCTCGATGACGTGCGCCAGGAAGAACGCGTCGCGAAGCTGCGGTTCCCGAAGCCGGCCGCGTGCGGCAAGACCCCGCTCATGGCGACGGGCCTGTCGAAGTCGTACGGTTCGCTGGAGATCTTCACCGATGTCGACCTCGCGATCGATCGCGGTTCGAAGGTCGTCATCCTCGGCCTCAACGGTGCGGGCAAGACCACGCTGCTGCGGATGCTCGCCGGCGTCGACCAGCCGGACACCGGTCAGCTCGAGCCCGGGCACGGACTCAAGGTGGGCTACTACGCCCAGGAGCATGAGAACCTCGACGTGAATCGCTCGGTGCTCGAGAACATGGTCTCCGCCGCGCCGCACATCACCGAGACCGAGGCGCGCAAGGTCCTCGGTTCGTTCCTCTTCACGGGAGACGATGTCCTCAAGCCCGCGGGTGTTCTGTCCGGTGGTGAGAAGACGCGACTGTCGCTCGCGACACTCGTCGTCTCGTCGGCGAACCTGCTGCTCCTCGATGAGCCCACCAACAACCTCGACCCCGCATCGCGCGAGGAGATCCTCGGCGCGCTCGCGCACTACGAGGGCGCGGTGGTCCTCGTCTCGCACGACCCCGGTGCCGTGCAGTCGCTCAACCCAGAGCGCGTGCTGATCCTGCCCGACGGTGTCGAAGACATCTGGAGCCAGGAGTACCAGGATCTCATCGAGCTCGCTTGACCGACGGCGACGTCGCGGGCGTTCCGTGGCATAGTCGAGAGCATGTCGGCCGAACGGACCATCCCCTCCACAGAGATCGGTGCGTGGTTGCGCGCGCAGCCCACACTGACCGGGTCCGCGCCGCCGCTCGAGCTCACGCAGCTCCCTGAAGATCCTCTCCCGCTCTTCATCGACTGGATCAGGACGGCCGTTGACGCCGACGTCGCCGAACCTCATGCCGCGACCTTGGCGACGGTCGACCGTGATGGGATGCCGGACGCCCGGACGCTGATCCTCAAAGATGTCGACGACCGCGGCTGGGCGTTCGCCGGAGCACGATCCGCTCGAAAGGCAGCCCAGATCGACGCGCATCCCGTGGCGGCGTTGAACTTCTGGTGGCAGCCGCTCATGCGAGCGGTCCGGATTCGCGGGCGGGTTCAGGAGGGTTCAGCGGACGAGAGCGCGGCGGACCTCGCCGCGCGGTCGGCCGCAGCCCGTGGCGGCACGGCTCCGGGGGAGTGGGTCCTCTGGCGAGTGGTGGCCACGAGGGTCGAATTCTGGCAGGGATCCGCAGACCGCGACCACACCCGGATCGTCTATCGGCGCGCGGAGAACGGGTGGGCTCGCACGGTGACGGGCGCCGGATCCTCGCTCACGAATTGACTGATCGGTCGCCGACGACTCAGCGGACGTCGAGCAGCTCGTCTTCGACGTCGGCGTCGTGATCCTTTCGACGCGACTTCTTGACCGGCGCCGGTACGCCCTCGACCTCTTCCCGGTGCTTCACGATCTCGGTGCGGATGATGTATCCGATGAAGATGAAGCCCATGAGGGCGAAGAGGATCCACTGGATCGCGTAAGACAAGTGGGGGCCGGGGTCGTCGGTGGGAGAGTCGAAGCCGCCCAGCGTGCCGTCGCCGGCCGGTTCTTCGTCGATCACCCGGCCGTATGCGCTCGTGATCACATCCCCTCCGACCAGTTTCGCGATGGACGGCAGATGGATGGTCGGGACCTGTCCTTCCGGTGCCCCGCGACCGGAGGCCGGAAGCTGCTCACCGGGACGTAGCCTCACGGTCACCTCGGTCTGCCCCTTCGGTGGGGCCGGCACCGAATTCGGCGCATCGCCGTCGCCCGGTGGGACCCAACCGCGGTCGACGATGAAGACGCGCCCGTCGGCATCGCGGAACGGGACCAGCACCTCGAACGCGCTCGTCCCTCCGTGCGGGCGGTTCCGCACCAGCAACTGCTCGTCGCTGAGATACTCGCCCTGCAGGGTCACCGGGCGCCACTCGTCGGCCGGGTCGAGGGCGCCGTCTTGTCCGATGACGTCCGACAAGGGCAGGGGATCCGCGTCGTAGTTCTGCTCGACGAGCTCGATCTGTGCGGCGCGCGACTCGTTCCGCTCGAACTGCCAGTTCGACAGGAAGACGCAGGCGACCGCGAAGCCGATCGCGATGAGCACGTACACGCCCCATCGGGTCCATCGTCGACTCATGCGGGAACACCCTCGCGAACCGTCACCGGGAAGTCGCGTGCCGCGAGATAGTCGTGGAGGAAGTCGACGTGTTCGTCGCAGGCCAGCCAGATCTTCTCGCGGTCGGCGGCGTGGATACGGGGATTGCGCCACACCACCTGCTTGGTCGCGGCGCTGCGGCAGCCGGCGCGCGCGCATTCATGGGCTGTCATGCGTCTTTCGGGCCTTCGTGAATCGTGAACACCGCAGGTGCGGTGGTGTCGCCTTCGATCGGAGCCGGCCGCGGGGCGTCGAGTTCCTGCACGGGGGACTCAGCCGTTGTGTCGGTGCTGTCGCTGCCGGCGTTCGCGAAGACGACTGCGATGTACGGCAGCACGGCGGCCGATACTCCGAACACCCAGGTGTACCACCCATACGGTTGCACCAGCACCATGAGAGCGAAGCACACGACGCGGATCGACATGGTCAGGACGTAGCGGCGCACACGATGGTCCGCCTCATCCCGCGGGGACCGCGGCAGTGAGGTGACGGCCGGGACTTCACGCGCGTTCTTCACGATGTCTCAAGCCTACGCCGGTGCGGGCCTGCCGAAGTGCCCGTTCGGGGTGGTTCAGCTCGAGAAGATGTACGGAAGGCTGAATGCGCCGACGAAGAGGAAGCTTATGACGGTGCTGACGAGTATGAAGGCGCCGATCGCGACGACCAGATAGCCGAGGATCAGACCGGCGATCGCCATCCCCCGACCGCCGAGGGCAGGGTCTCGCTTGATCTGCCCGAGCGCCATGTGGCCCGTGATGACGGCAACGATCGATGCCAGGACGGGGATGATCGCCCAGAACAGGACGATTCCGGCGATACCGCACACCATCGCCGTGATGGCCAGTCCGCTCGTGGGGCGTGACGCCGCGGAGGGGTAGCCCGGTGCGCCGTAAGGGGCGTAGCCGGATTGCGCAGGAGGTGTGCCATAACCGGGCTGCGGCGGCGGCGGGGCGTAGCCGGGCTGCGGCGCAGCCACAGGCTGGATCCCGTAGGCGGGCTGACCCGGCGGACGATAGGTCGGCGGTGCTCCCGGATAGCTCTGAGTGGGCTGCGGGCTGGGCGGCACAGGGGACGCCGCAAGCGCAGGCGCGGCTCCTGGCGCAGCCGGAGGTGGCGGCGGTGGCGGGGTGAACGGCGACTCATCACCTGAAGACGGGATCTGGTTCTCACTCACGATGCAGCCTTTCGTCTCGCTCAGGCTTGCAGCACCGTTCGTGTCTGTCAAACGCAGGGCGCAGGCAGGCACGGGCATCGTCGGTAGGATCGATGACGGCTCGGAAACCCCGGCCACCGGCCCAGATCAGGAGTGTCCCCTATGAGCGCTGACCGCGTCGTCCTCGTCACCGGCGGAAACCGCGGCATCGGCCGCGCGATCGCGGAGCGATTCGTACGCGATGGCTATCGAGTGGCGGTCACTGCTCGCAGCGGTGAGGGCCCCGAAGGGACGCTGACGGTTCGCGCGGATGTGACGGATGCCGTAGCGCTCGATGCAGCCTTCACCGAGGTGGAGCAGCAGCTCGGCCCGGTCGAGATCGTCGTGGCGAACGCCGGGATCACGAAAGACACGCTCCTCATGCGCATGAGTGAAGACGACTTCGACAGCGTGGTCGCCACGAACCTGGGTGGCACGTTCCGCGTCGTCAAGCGCGCGTCGAAGGGCATGCTGCGCGCGCGCTTCGGTCGCATCATCCTGATCTCGAGCGTCGTGGGCCTGTACGGCTCCGCGGGGCAGGCCAACTACTCGGCGTCCAAGAGCGCTCTCGTGGGATTCGCCCGGTCGATCACCCGTGAGCTCGGTGCCCGCGGGATCACGGCCAACGTCGTGGCGCCCGGATTCATCGAGACCGACATGACGGCGGAGCTCCCCGAGGAGACGCAGAAGCAGTACAAGGCGAGCATCCCTGCGGCGCGATTCGCCACACCCGACGAGGTCGCAGGTGTGGTGACCTGGCTCGCAGGCGACGACGCCGGTTACATCTCGGGCGCGGTCATCCCCGTCGACGGCGGTCTCGGGATGGGGCACTGATCCCGAGCCGGGGTTTCAGCGCGCGATCGCCGCGTTGAGGAGCTCCCCGAGCCTGACGGGGACCGAGAACTGCGGCCAATGGCCGGATCCGATGCGAACGACCTCCACGGTGTCGATGGCGCGGTACTCGTCGGAATACGGTCCCCACTGATCGATCATCCCCTCGAATGCGGGCTGGTCGATGTCGCCCATCAGGAGCGTGACCGGTACCCGATATCTGGCCGGGTTCTCGAGCACGATGCCATCGGTCGGCACCAGCGCCGGAACGCTGCGGGTGCGAGGCGCCGTGCGTGCCCGTGTCGCCTCGTCGAGATCGCTCACGTCTTCGTCGGGGAAGAAGTCCCATCCGGGGAACGGAACGACTCCGTCGACGATCTCGAAGTCGCTGATTCCGTTTCCGGGCGGTGGCGGGACGGTGTCGACGAATATGACGCGTCTCACACGATCCGGCCGTGCATCGGCGACGCCCCAGGCAACGTTCCCGCCACCGCTGTGACCGACCACGACCACGTCTGCGGATACGGAGTCGACTGCGGCGACGGCCGCCTCCACCCAGTCGGCGATCCCGATGCCTGCTGAGCCGGACGCCGGTTCGCCGAGGCCGGGGAGTGTGAGGGGATGTACGCGATGGCCGGCCTGTTCGAGGATCGGCGTGACCTCCTCCCAGCTGGAGGCGTCGAGCCAGAGTCCCGGTATGAGGATGATGTCCATGGACCGACGGTAGCGGCCGGCACGGACGTTCTCCATGGGATCTGTCTACGGCAGCAGTGCGATGACCTCAGCCAGGTCTTGGGGTCCGATCACGAGGCTGGCGGCCTCGCGCACCGCCGGTTTCGCATTGAAGGCGAGGCCCAGGCCGGCGACCGCCATCATCTGCAGGTCGTTCGCGCCGTCGCCGATCGCGATCGTCGCGTGGGGCGCGACACGGAGTTCTTCCGCCCATTGCCGCAGCGATGCTGCCTTCGCCGCACCATCCACGATGTCGCCGTCGACTCGCCCTGAGAGGAACTCGCCGGCGGTCGAGAGACGATTGGCTCGCCAGCGATCGACACCGAGAGATGGTGCGATGTCGTCGAGGATCTCGTGGAAGCCGCCGGAGACGACGCCCACCACGCCACCGCGGTCGTGCACGGCCGTCGTGAGTTCACGCACGCCGGGTGTCGGCTCGATCCGTGCGCGCACCCGCTCGAACGCTGTGACGGGCACGCCTTCGAGGGCCGCCACTCGCGAGCGCAGACTCGTCGCGAAGTCCACCTCACCGCGCATCGCGGCCTCGGTGGCGGCCTGCACCTCGGCGCGCCGACCAGCCTCGTCGGCGAGCAGCTCGATCACCTCGTTGCGGATGAGGGTGGAATCGGCATCGAGGACGACGAGGAAACGCGCGGCGGTCACCCGTCGAGCCTAGCGACCGCCTGAGCGGTCGATGCGCCGCGTGACATCCTCAGCGTTCGATGAAGACGCCCTTGCCGACGACGGTGATGCCGGACTCGGTGACGGTGAACCCACGGGCGAGGTCGCGTTCGCGATCCACCCCGACCGTCGCGCCATCGGCCAGAACCACGTTCTTGTCGAGGATCGCCCGATGGATGCGTGCTCCCTGACCCACATGCACGTGGTCGAACACGACCGAGTCCGTGATGGTGGATCCGCCACCGGCGAGAGTCCACGGACCGACCACGCTGCGTTCCAGGTGCGTGCCGGAGAGCACCGACCCGAGCGAGACGATCGAGTCGATCGCGTTGCCGATCCTGCCGACGGAGTCGCGGACGAACTTCGCCGGAGGCGAGTTGACCGCCTGCGAGTGAATCGGCCACTCCATGTTGTAGAGGTTGAAGATGGGCAGGGTCGAGATCAGATCGCGGTGGGCGTCGTAGAACGAGTCGATCGTCCCGACATCACGCCAGTAGGAGCGGTCGCGAGGCGACGATCCGGGAACCTCGTTCTGCTTCATGTCGTAGTAGCCGGCTTCACCGCGCTCGACGAAGTAGGGAACGATGTCGCCCCCCATGTCGTGTCCGGAGACAGGCGACTCCCCGTCGGCCTCGACTGCGGCGATCAGGGCGTCGGCGTCGAAGATGTAGTTGCCCATCGACGCGAGCACCTCGTGAGGTGAATCCTCGAGACCTGAGATGTCGGTCGGCTTCTCCAGGAATTGCTTGATCCGCCCCGACTCGGCATCGGCATCGATCACACCGAACTGCGACGCGAGCGCGAGCGGCTGGCGGATGCCGGCGACGGTCGCCTTCGCCCCGGATTCGATGTGCGCCTCGAGCATCTGGCGGAAGTCCATCCGGTACACGTGGTCGGCGCCGATGACCACGACGATGTCGGGCTTCTCGTCGTTGATCAGGTTCATGCTCTGGAGGATCGCGTCGGCGGAGCCGGAGAACCAGCGCTTGCCGAGGCGCTGCTGTGCCGGAACAGAGGTGACATAGGAGTCGAGCAGGGCCGACATGCGCCAGGTCTGCGAGATGTGCCGGTCGAGGCTGTGCGACTTGTACTGCGTCAGAACCACGATCTGCCGCAGCCCCGAGTTGATGAGGTTCGATATGGCGAAATCGATGAGTCTGTACTGTCCGCCGAACGGCACTGCCGGTTTCGCTCTATCGGCTGTGAGAGGCATGAGTCGCTTGCCCTCGCCGCCGGCGAGGATGATCCCGAAGACCTTCTTTGGAGCGGACATGGCTCCACCATAGATGCCTTCCTCCTCGGTGTACTAGCGTTCAGACATGCGAGTTGAAATGATCACGAAGGAGTACCCGCCGGAGGTGTACGGCGGTGCAGGCGTGCATGTCGCCGAGCTCGTCGCAGCGCTCAGGGAGCACATCGAAGTGCGGGTCCGCGCCTTCGGGTCTCCGCGTGAGGAGGCGGACACGTTCGCGTACCGCGCGCCCATGGAGCTCGCCGGCGCGAATGCCGCGCTGCAGACGCTGGGCACCGATCTCGAGATCGTGTCCGCGATCGCGGGTGCCGACCTCGTGCACAGTCACACCTGGTATGCGAACTTCGCCGGACACCTCGCTTCGCAGCTGCACGGCATCCCGCATGTGCTCACCGCGCACAGCCTCGAGCCCCTCCGCCCGTGGAAAGCCGAGCAGCTCGGCGGTGGCTACGCCATCTCCAGCGGCATCGAGCGACTCGCTTACGAGAACGCCGCCGCCGTGATCGCCGTGAGCGCCGGAATGCGCGCCGACATCCTGCGCAGCTACCCGCAGGTCGACCCTGCGAAGGTGCGGGTGATCCACAACGGGATCGATGTCGAGCGGTGGCGTCCGGTACAGGATGTGGCGTTCCTGGAGTCGATCGGGTTGGATCCGACACGACCGTCCGTCGTGTTCGTTGGGCGCATAACAAGGCAGAAGGGACTCCCGTACCTGCTTCAGGCCGCGAGTCTCCTGCCGCCAGAGGTCCAGCTCGTGTTGTGCGCCGGGGCGCCGGACACCCCGGAGATCATGGCTGAGGTGCAAGAAGGCGTGCGCCGTCTCCAGCAGAGTCGTGACGGCGTGATCTGGATCGAGCGGATGCTGCCGCGCGAAGAGTTGTCGGCGATCCTCACTGCGGCGACGACCTTCGTCTGCCCGTCCGTCTATGAGCCGCTGGGGATCGTGAACCTCGAGGCGATGGCCTGCGGTGCCGCCGTCGTCGGAACGGCGACGGGTGGGATCCCCGAGGTCGTCGCAGACGGCGTCACCGGCCGCCTCGTGCCGATCGAGCAGGTGCAGGACGGCACCGGCACTCCGGTGGATCCGGAGCGCTATGTGGCAGATCTCGCGGCCGTTCTCACCGAGGTGGCGATGGATCCGGAGAGGGCGCGGGCCTACGGCGAGGCCGGACGCGAGCGGGCGCGCGATGAGTTCAGTTGGGCGGCGATCGCCGAGACGACGCGCGCGCTCTACGCGGAGCTGACCGCATGAGCCGATAGGCTGGAGGCATGCCGAGCGCTCTGGAATTCACCGACGTCGTCGTGCGCCGTGAGGGGCGCAACATCATCGATCACGTGACCTGGAAGGTCGACGATGATCAGCGATGGGTGATCCTCGGCCCGAACGGCGCGGGCAAGACGACGCTCCTGCAGCTGGCCGACACGCTCATGCACCCGACGGCCGGAACGGTGACGGTGCTGGGGGAGACCCTCGGTCGCACCGACGTGTTCGAGGTGCGTCCGCGCATCGGCTTCGCCTCGTCGGCGATGGCCAAGCGCGTACCTCGTGATGAGACGGTCCTCAACACGGTGCTCACGGCTGCATACTCCGTGCTCGGCCGCTGGAACGAGAACTACGAGGACATCGATGAGCGCCGGGCACTCCGGGTGCTCGGCGACTGGCGCCTCGACCACCTGGCAGATCGCACCTTCGGCACCCTCAGCGACGGCGAGCAGAAGAGGGTCCAGATCGCCCGGGCAGTGATGACCGACCCGGAGCTGCTGCTGCTCGACGAGCCGACGGCCTCGCTCGATCTCGGCTCCCGAGAAGAGCTCCTCGCGCTCCTCAGCGGATACGCGTCGTCGCCGACCACCCCTGCCATGCTGATGGTGACGCACCACGTGGAGGAGATCCCGGTGGGGTTCACCCACGTCATGCTGATCCGCGACGGCTCCGTCGTCGCGGCGGGCCCTATCGCCGACACGCTCACAGCGGAGACGCTCACCGACACGTTCGGCATGCCGATCGTGCTCAGCAGCGAAGACGGCCGGTACGCCGCCCGCGCAGCATCCTGATCAGCGTCTGATAGAATCGACCCTTGGTGCTCTCTGCACCGCAGACTTCCCTCGTCCCTGGCACAATCCAGGGCAGCAACTAAGGAATCCCATGAAGACTGACATTCACCCCGAGTACAAGGCTGTCGTGTTCCGCGACCTCGGCTCGGGCGAGACGTTCCTCACCCGTTCGACCGTCTCGAGCGACAAGACCATCGAGCTGGATGGCGTGGAGTACCCCGTCATCGACGTCGAGATCTCCTCGGCTTCGCACCCGTTCTACACGGGCAAGCAGCGCATCATGGACTCGGCCGGCCGCGTCGAGAAGTTCAACCAGCGCTTCAAGGGCTTCGGCGGCTCGTCCAAGTAACGACTGCCAGGAAGAAGGCCCCATGCTCCTCGGAGCGTGGGGCCTTCTTCATTCTCGGATGTGTGCCTCGTATCCGGCTGCATACCGATGCCTCAGATGTCGAGGCGGATCCGGCCGTCGTCGATCGTGTCCGGGGGATCGCCTGGCGACGGAGCAGGTGCGGTCCGCTGCGTCTGACGATCGCGTTCCATCCCGGCGTCATGGGCGGTCGGCGACCAGATGACGTCGAATGCACCGCCTACTCCACCTGCGCTGCTCTCGTACTTCTTCTCGAGGGGCATCTTCGAGAAGCCGAAGGCGATCATCACGATCGCGGCTGAGACCAGGAGCAGTAGCACTCCGACCGTCACGATCACGCCGACGCCCTCTTCCATGTCCTCCAGCGTAGGTGTCGGACGGATCGAGGGCATCCTCCTGCAGAAGGACCCGCTCAGCGGATGCGACGACCGTGGGCGAGGTCGGTGAGATGCGAGAGCACCGGCCCTGAGCGCAGACCGTTGTGCTCGTGCTCACTGGTGACCCAGAGCTTCACATCGGGCAGCAGGCCGGCGGTCTCGAGCGAGAACTCCATGGGCACGTACACGTCGTTGACGTAGACCGCGGCGGCTCCGGTCGCACCTGACGCGGCGATCGCCTTCGCGTCGTAGATGCTCGGCCACTCGAACTCGGCGAGTTCGAGGGCGACCTCACGCCACGGCTGGAACGCGGGCACCGTCTCGGTCCACTCGCGACGGATGTGCTCACCCGTGAACAGCGTCGGGTCGTCGTGGAAGTCCGAGGGCTCCGTGCGCTCGGCCGACCACCGGGTGGCGTGGCCGTCGGCGTAGCTCGACTCGTGGAACGCGAAGTACAGCGGGTTGCGGCCGTCGTAAGGCATCGCGTGCATCAGGTCGTACCGGAAGGCGTTCGACGAAGGATCGCGCTCCAGGATCGACCACAGCGTCTGCCAGCCGTCGTTCGTGCCGAGGGCCGATCCCATCGACCGCAGACGCGAACGCGAGACGACCTCACCATCTGGGAGGACGATCCTGCCGGCATCCGCCAGCTCGACGAGACGCCGCATGACGTCGCGGTGCTCGGGGAAGCGGCGGTAGTAGCGCTCCGAGGCATCACGCATCTTGTCATAGCAGAGGGCGTACACGTCGTCGGGGTGTCGTCCCACGGCGCTGAGGCCACCGGTGATGAAGACGTCTTCGAGTGAGGCGGCATCGGTGGAGAGATACGCCAGGGTCGTGAAGCCGCCGAACGACTGTCCGAGCACGCTCCAGGTAGGGGCGCCCAGGTGCTCGCGCAGGGCCTCGCAGTCACGCACGATCGAATCAGCGCGCAGGTGCGTGAGGTGCTCGGCCATTGCGGTCGCACCGCGTTCGAGGTCGTCATCGCCGACGGGAGTGGAGCGGCCGGTCCCTCTCTGGTCGAGAAGCACGAGTCGGTAGTGGGCGAGTGCCTCATCCAACCATGCCGGTGACGACGAGGAGTGGAACGGGCGTGGAGCCTCGTGCCCGGGTCCGCCCTGCAGGAACACCAGGTAGGGGAGGGACTCTCCACCTTCGCGGGCGACCACGCGCGCGAAGACGTCGATCGTGCGGTGGTCGGCGGGATCGTCCCATACCAGCGGGACGGTGAGCTTGTGCTCCTCGACGGTGAGGTCCTGCAGTTTGCGGATGACGGTGCTCATGTTCACATCACATTTCCGATGTAGGAGTACTTGACGAAGACCTCCGAGGCGATGCCCGACTCCTCGAGCACACCCTGCACAGCGGTCATCATGTAGTTGGAATCCCAGCCCATGTAGAGGAAGTGGCCCTCGTCGAGCTCATCCCATTGGCCCTTCCAAGCCATGTCCTGGTAGATCGGACCGCCGTGCGCCGCGCAATAGGCCAGTGCGGCGTCTCTCGTGTCGGTCCAGGCGCGACGGAAGACCCGGTTGAACAGGTACTTGACGTCGGGCACCTCCCAGCGCTCACCGCGGTACTCGACATAGTCGAACTCCCGTTCCCACCCGGTCGGCCATCCTCGGCGACGGACGGCATCCAGGATCGGCGTCAGCCCGTCGTCGTCGATCTCCGGCAGCGCGGGGCGCGCCCAGATACGGAGCAGATCGGCTGTGAGCGCGATCGTGCGTCGCGTGATCGCCGCCGTGTTCCAGGAGTCGAGCTCGGCGAGATCGCGGGTGGCCTGCACCGAACTGCGTGCGTAGGCTTCCGAGCGCTTGATGGGGAAGGAGGCGCCGAACACCCGCTCGGTCAGCCGCTGTTCGAGCAGGGTCAGATTGCCGAGGGTGGGAGCGAGAGCGCGGTGGCTGTTCTGCTCGTCCTCGGAGTACTCGATCCATGGTCGCTCTCCGTCGCCCGACCACGCGTCTCCCGGTACGGTCGGGACGACGTGCTCGATATCGAAGGAGTCGAGGTCGTCGACGCCCTCCAGCCGTCCCAGAACGTAGGCGGGGTGGGGGAGCTCGCTGTACTTCAGCACCGCGCTCACGCGCTCGTCTGAGGGCGTGATCCGGGCGAAGGCGCGCGCGAGCGCGTCGCGACCGTCGCGGCGTGCGCGGCAGAGCCGCGCGACGAGCCTCTCGGCGGGAAGGTTCACCAGTGCCCGACGGAGGTAGAGAGCCTGGAGCCACTCCAGCGTCTCGAGGAGCTCGGAACGGTCGATGATCCCGCGGGAGTGATCGCTGTAGGCGCTCATCACGAGCGGGTAGGAGGAGCGGCCGAAAGTATTGACGTGGCGCAGCTGCTGCGCGATCTGGGGGTCCGGCTCCCGCGACGGGTCGAGCAGGATGCCGTAGATCTCCGCATAGTGTCGCCACTCAGCCGCATCGGCCTGAAGTTGGGCGACGTCGACGCGCGGGAACGATTGCCGGAATGCGCTGTACACCCCGTGCTCGCCGTTCGCCGCGACCTCACGACCGGTGACGAGCACGAGGTAGTGCCGCCAGAATGCACCGATGGCCTCGCCGGTGTGACGCTCGATCGGCACCCAGAAGCGGGCCTCGACATCGACCTGCTCGGCGTGGCTCAGGCCCATCAGGATGTAGTTGTGGATGAGCTCGTGGTCACGCAGCGGCTCACCGGTCGAGTTCAGGCTCTCGAAGATCTGCTGGGCGTTGGCCCGGGCGCCGAGCGTGATCGACACGTGCTCGAGCTTCTGCAGCCCCCGCCAGATGAGCGGAACCTCGTCGACGTGGATCTGGCTGCGGAAGAAGGCGTAGTTGTCGTCGAAGCGCGATTCGCGGTCTGCGTCGTCGCGGCGGTCGAGCACGACGGACTCGTACAGCTCGGCCCATGCGTCGTGCGGGCGCAGTTTCGTGCGGCCGGGGGCGTCTGAGCGCACCAGCACCCGTTCGAGCGCGGTGGCGAGCGTCGGATCGGTGTCGCGGATCGCGTGATGCAGCGCGGCGACGAGGAGCATGAGCGTGGTGATGCGCTGCTGCCCGTCGATGAGGATCAGATCGGAATCGGCAGATGCGCCGTCTTCCGCGGAGAGGATGGATCCGATGAAGTGGCGGTGGGCGTCGTCTTCGCGCGCCACCGCACGGATGTCGGAGAGGAGCCGCTCGCAGCCCCCGATATCCCACCGGTACTGCCGTTGGTACACCGGGACGACGATGGCCGTCGTGCCCGCCGCGAGCCACTCGATCGTGTTGACTGCTGTCGCCTCGACGTTGGTCGCGGTGCTCATGCTGGTGTCTGGTCCTCCCGAATCGACGGGTGCCGAGGACTCGCCGGGGCGCCCCGAACAGTCTATTCGGTTATGCACGGCCGACCTCCGAAGGGCTCGCGGGCGTCGCTGTTAGGCTTGCCTTATCAGGGCCTGTTAAAACGTGCTGGCCCCCGATGAAAGGAACATGACTCGATCATGGGTTACATCAAGTCCGCTGCCCTCGAGGAAAAGGGATTCGTCGTCCTCGACAGCTACAACCAGGAGCTCGACCCCAAGGAATGGCTCGACATCGAGTACAACGACTGGAAGTCGTCGGGCGACACCCGCTTCGCACCTCTCGCCAGCGCCTTCGGCGACATCGAGTGCAACGGGTTCTGGAACCACAAGCCGCCGCGTACCGACAAGGACGGCGTCTGGATCGACTCGCAGACCGAGAAGGCGCCGAACCTGACGCGCCGCGCCCAGGAGCCCGGCTCCAACGTCGGTCGCTGCCGTGTCATCGAGCTGCAGCCGACCCCGTACGGCGACTGCCTCTACAATCTGCACCAGGACGACAACAACCGTCTGAACCCCGACGGCACCGGCTGGGTGGTCCGCGGTTTCTTCAACCTGACCGACGACAAGGACAGCTACTTCGTCCTGCGCGAGAACCGCACCGACCCGAGCATCGAGTACCGCATCGCCCTTCCGGCCGGTGCACAGCTCATCGTCGACACGCAGCGCCTCTGGCACGCGGCCACGCACAACGGCACCGATCCGCGCTACTGCCTCATCACGTCGTGGACCTCGGGCCCTGAGCTCGACGCCTACATTGAGAAGTACAACGGCACCGACGATGTGCCCAACTACGAGGTCGACCAGGAGACGCTCGAGTTCGGCTACGCCGAGCAGGCGCGCAAGGACGCAGCTCGCGCCGCGTACTACGCCGCGAAGGGTCAGCAGGTCAAGCAGGCCATGAGCGAGGCCTGACCCTCGTCAGACGCACGACCGATTCCGGTCCGAAGGCCCCGGTCCCCGCGACCGGGGCCTTCGTCGTGGAATGACATGCTTGTGATTTCTGTGCATCTCGGCGAGAATGGGCGCACAACCGCATATTCTCGCCACTTCGTGGTTCAGGTCGTTGGGGAAGACGCACCTGATGAAACGGAGAGATCATGGCGACGGCTTACGCACGCGGAGTGGTGTTCATCCACTCTGCGCCTCGCGCGCTCTGCCCGCACCTCGAATGGGCGGTGGGTCGCGCTATCGGGCGTGCGGTGAACTTCGACTGGACCGAGCAGCCCGTTCTCGACGGCGCACGGCGCGCGGAGTTCTACTGGGACGGCCCCGTCGGTACCGGCGCTGCTCTGGCGACGTCGATCCGGGGGTGGGAGCACCTCCGCTTCGAGGTGACGGAAGACCCGACTCCCCGCAGCGATGGCGGCCGCTGGCTGCACACTCCAGACCTCGGCATCCACTACGCCCAGACCGACGCCGCCGGCAACATCGTGATCGGTGAAGACCGGATCCGCTACGCGATGGAGATCTCGGCGGGCAGCGCGATCGAACTGCAGCGCGAACTCGACATCGCGCTCGGTTCCGCCTGGGACGAGGAGCTCGAACCGTTCCGCCACGCCAGCGATGACGCCAGGGTCGTCTGGCTCCACAAGGTCGGCTAGCCCGACATCACAGACCGGGAGCGGGGGAGGCGTGAGTATCGGATGCCGGTGAGTCATCCCGGACGCTGAGAAGACGTATCCCCGCTTCGCACGAC
>JBOGEI010000016.1:0-31448 GCA_050701935.1 Microbacterium sp. | reverse complement strand
GGAGGACCGTCGCGGCTTCATCGAGGAGGCCGCGGGGATCCTCAAGCATCGGCGGCGCAAAGAGAAGACGATCCGCAAGCTCGACGCCATGGAGACGAACCTCACGCGTCTGAGCGATCTCGCGGGCGAGATCCGTCGGCAGCTCAAACCGCTCGGTCGCCAGGCCGAGATCGCCCGTGAGGCCCAGACGATCGCCGCTGTCGTCCGTGACGCGAAAGCCCGCATCTTCGCCGATGACGTGGTCGCGTTGCGCGCTGCCCTCGCGGATCACACGCGCACGGAGCAAGAACGCCACACCGAACGTCTGGTTCTCTCGGATCAGGCCGAGACGGTGCGGGCGAGCATCGCGCGCCTCGAACAGGACCAGAACTCGGTCGCCGTCGACCGAGCGCGCGGTGTCGCGTTCGGGCTGGAGCAGGTGCAGGAGCGGATGCGCGGGCTGTACACCCTTGCGAACCAGCGCCTCGCACTTCTCGGCTCCGAGGACGACGACGCCGCTGTCACCGCTGTCACCGTGACGCAGAGCACGATCGATGAGGCCAAGGACGAGATCGATGTGATCTCCGCAGGGCTGGGCGATGCGCAGGACGCAGCGGTATCGGCGACCCGTGACGTGATCCACGCCAGAGCGGAACTGGACACGCTCGACGTCGACATCGCCGAGCAGAGCGCACTCGTCTCCGAGTACGACATGCGGCTTTCCGCACTGCGTGGCACGGCCGAGGCCGCAGCGTCGGCTCTCGCCGCCGTGCGGGGTGCGGTGCTTCGGCAGGAGAACGCGCTCGAGGCCGCGAACATACGCAGGCGGGAAGCCGCAGAAGCCCTTGAGTCGATCGACGACGCCGAGGCTCCCGAGGGCACAGCGCTCGAACACGCGGCGGCGTACGAGAGCGCGCAGCGCGCTTCAACGGCCGCGGAAGCCGAACGCGAAACCCTGCGCGATCGGCTGCATGCTGCGGAGCGCGAAGTCGACGCCCTCACCGCGAAGGCCTCCGCATTGAGCAGCGCTCTGGCGTTGTCCGGCGGTGCAGCCGAGATCGTCAAAGCGGGCGGCAAGGGCGTTCGCGGGCTTGTGGGAGACGCGGTGCAGGTGCGTGCGGGCTTCGAAGCGGCGATCGCCGCGGTCCTGGGCCCACTCGCTGAGGGCGTGCTCATCGATACCTCTGCCGACGCCTTCGCATTGGCGGCGCACGCTGCAGACCAGCGCAGGGGAGTCGTCGACTTCGTGATCGCGGATGCCCGCCGTCCCGAGCCGACCCTGCCTGCCATCGCGGGTGTCACACCCGCCGTCGACACCGTGACAGCACCGGACGGCGTGCTCAGCGTACTGGCGCACGTACTCATCGCGGATGACCTGGATTCTGCTCGCGTCGCGCGGACCGCACTGGACGTCGCAGGGGATACCGCGACGACGATCGTCACCGTCGGCGGCGACGTGATCACCGCCCAGACGCTGCGCACGGGATCCGGAGGCGAGCGCTCCCGTCTCGAGCTCGCAGCCGAACGGGATGCCGCGGCCGAGCGACTCGCAGAGATCCAGATGGTGGTCGACTCGCTCCGTGAGGCTCGCGAGGACGCGAACGAGGCTGTGGAGACGACGAGGCGTCAGACCAAGGATGCGCTGCGCGCTCTCCGCGAGCATGACGCCGCCCTGGCAACCCATGCTGAACAGGTCAACCGCATCACGGTGCGCCACGAGTCGGCCGTGGCCGAATGCGAGCGTCTCGAGATCGGCCTCTCGCAGGCCGAGTCCGCGGTTTCCGAGGCGGAGACGAAGGCGCAGGTGGCTCAAGCCGCACTGGACGACGCGATCGCCGCTCCACGTCCCGTTCTCGACGCCTCGGCTCGAGACGGACTGCTCGAAGCCCTCGAACTCGCCCGCGAAGGCGAGGTTCGGGCGAGGTTGGAGATCGAGACCCTTCGCGAGCGGGTCCGCGCGGCGGAGGCCAGAGTCACGAGCCTCGAGCGCCAACGTGAGCAGGAGCGGGATGCCGCAGCGGAGGCAGCTCGGCGAGCGGTGATCCGTCGCGGGCAGCGGGAGGCGGCCTCCGCCGTCGCAGACGAACTCCCACGCATCCTCGATTCCCTCGACCGGTCGGTCACCGAAGCGCGTGTGGCTCTGGGCGAGGCGGAGGCGGCGCGCTCCGCACAGAACGAAGAACTCGTCGGGCTTCGTGCGAGGGAGGCGTCTCTCCGCGAACGTCTCGCCGGGCTCACGGAGAGCGTGCACGGTCTCGAGCTGCAGATCCACGAGAAGAAGCTGCATCTGAACAGCCTGCTCGAACGTGTCGCTTCGGAACTCGCCTTGGACGAAGATATTCTCGTTGCGGAATATGGCCCGGATCAGCTTGTTCCGCGCGATCCGGGTGTGGACACCGCGGGCGACGATCGTGTCGACGACACAGCCATCCCGTTCGATCGTCGCCTCCAGCAGCGACGACTCGCGGAAGCGGAGCGCAAGCTCGCCCAGCTCGGACGAGTGAACCCGCTTGCGCTCGAAGAGTTCGCCGCGCTCGAGCAGCGGCACGCGTTCCTCACCGAGCAGCTCGCCGACCTCACCCAGACCCGTCAGGACCTTCTGACGATCATCACCGACCTCGACGAGCGAATGCAGGTGATCTTCGCGAGTGCCTTCGAAGACACGAAGGAAGCGTTCGGCCAGGTCTTCCCGCTGCTGTTCCCCGGCGGCACCGGCAGCATCTCGCTCACCGACCCGGACAACATGCTCACGACGGGGATCGAGGTTTCGGTGCGTCCGGTCGGGAAGAAGATCGAACGACTGTCCCTGCTGTCCGGAGGTGAGCGGTCTCTGGCGGCCGTCGCCCTGCTGGTCGCGATCTTCAAGGCGCGCCCGAGCCCGTTCTACATTCTCGATGAGGTGGAGGCAGCGCTCGACGATGCCAACCTCGGTCGACTTCTCACCGTCTTCGAGCAGCTGCGGGAGAGCTCGCAACTGCTCGTCATCACCCACCAGAAGCGCACCATGGAGATCGCAGATGCGCTGTATGGCGTCTCCATGCGTCAGGACGGCGTGTCGGCGGTGGTCGGACAGCGGGTCGGCGATCGGGCGGCTGCGGCAGTCTGACGCGGTCACTGCGGCTCGGTTCGCGATGGTCTCTCGCTCTCGCGCGCGCCGAGCGTCGGATGCGGGGGTGTTCCCCTGGCGGTACCCGTAGGCTGGAGGGATGGCGGAGAAGTCCTGGTCTCTTGGTCGCGCACTGCGCGGCATGTTCGTCAAGCCCACCATCGACGAGACGACCTGGGAGGATCTCGAGACGGCTCTCATCACAGCCGACTTCGGTCCCGACATCAGCGAGCGTGTGGTGGAAGAGCTTCGCGAGAAGGTCGACAGGTACCGGACGACGGATCCCAAGGATCTCCAGCGCATGCTGCGCGAGACCCTCGAGGAGCATTTCGCCAAGTTCGACACGACGCTGAAGCTCACCGAACGTCCGGCGGTCGTGCTCGTCGTGGGTGTCAACGGGGTCGGCAAGACGACGACCATCGGCAAGTTCACGAAGTTCCTCCGCGGCTATCAGCGCAGCGTCGTCGTCGGCGCCGCAGACACCTTCCGCGCCGCTGCCGTCGACCAACTCGCGACCTGGGCGCAGCGCGGCGGCGCCGCGATCGTGCGTCCGCAGCAGGAAGGGCAGGATCCCGCCTCCGTGGCATTCCAGACGGTGGAGTACGCCACGCGCGAGGGGATCGAGATCGCGATCATCGACACCGCCGGGCGCCTGCACACCAAAGGCGGCCTTATGGACGAGCTGTCGAAGATCAGGCGCGTGATCGAGAAGCAGGCGCCGATCAGCGAGGTTCTCCTCGTCCTTGACGCCACGACGGGTCAGAACGGCGTGATGCAGGCAGAGGCGTTCCTCGAGCATGCGGGCGTCACCGGACTCGTCCTCACCAAGCTCGACGGCTCCGCCAAGGGTGGCTTCGTCCTGGCCGTGCAGGAGCGCACGGGCATCCCGGTGAAGCTGCTCGGACAGGGCGAGGGGATCGACGATCTCACCGGATTCACCCCCCATGTGTTCGTCCAGTCGTTGGTCGGTTGATGACGGGACTACCGCAGTGAGCACGAGGCTGGTTTCATAGCGTTATGGCGATCGAACACGACTACTTCGGACTCCTGTCCTCAGGTCCCGACGGCTCGATCTTCTGGTCGGAGACCGTCGAACTCGGCGACCAGAGCGTCACCGTCGATCTGACCGCGCCCGACCAGGATGACGTGTCCTCTGACGCACTCGATATCGCCGCGTCCCTCATCGCCGGGCTCGAGAGCGTCGACGACACCGCCCGCCGCGGCATGCTCGCCGAAGTCGACGATCGCACCAGCGAGGTGACCGAGTACATCCTCCAGCAGCAGGAGATCTACGGAGACGACCTGCCCGATGTGCTCGTCGACGTCTCGGGCGATGCCGCCGTCGACATCATCCGCTCTCTGCGTCTGATGAGCATGACGATCCTCGCCGACGAACACGGCGGCTCGGAGCCCTTCGCCGTGCTCGAATACGCCCTCGACGACAGCTCCACCGATGACGTCCTGCTCGTGAACCTCGGCTCCGATGGCAGCGTGCAGTCGGTCATGAGCGCAGACTGATCCGCTGCCCGGGGTTCGCCCCCGGGCAGCGGGGGTCAGACCGCCTGCGCGAACCCGAGATCCGCGCTGTCGGCGATGTGCGCCAGATGGGCGGGAATCTCACGGCCCTTCGAAGCCATGGACTGCGCCCACAGCCGGCCGGCTCGGTAAGAAGAACGCACGAGGGGTCCTGCGAGCACACCGAGGAAGCCGATGCGCTCCGCCTCCTCCTTGAACTCCACGAACTCCGCAGGCTTCACCCAGCGAGCGACTGGGAGATGACGAGGTGTGGGACGCAGATACTGCGTGATCGTGATGATGTCGCAACCCGCCTCGTGCAGGTCGTTCAGGGCCTGGACGACCTCTTCCGGCTCCTCGCCCATGCCGAGGATGAGGTTGGACTTCGTGATGAGCCCTGCGTTGCGGGCCTGTGTGAGGACATCGAGCGAGCGCTCATAGCGGAACGCCGGTCTGATCCGCTTGAAGATGCGCGGCACGGTCTCGACATTGTGCGCGAAGACCTCCGGGCGGGCGTCGAAGATCTGCCCGAGGAAAGCCGGATCGGCGTTGTGCTCGTTCGCGAGCAGTTCGACACCGGTGTTGGGGTTGAGCTCGTGGATCTTGCGCACCGTCTCGGCATTCAGCCACGCGCCGGTGTCGGGCAGGTCGTCACGGGCGACGCTCGTGACGGTGGCGTAGCGCAGGTTCATCCGCACGACGCTCTCAGCGACGCGACGAGGTTCGTCGATGTCGTAGGCGTCGGGCTTCCCCGTGTCGATCTGGCAGAAGTCGCACCGGCGCGTGCACTGGGAACCACCGATGAGGAAGGTGGCCTCTCGGTCTTCCCAGCACTCGTAGATGTTGGGGCAGCCGGCTTCCTGGCAGACCGTATGCAGGTCTTCACTCTTCACGAGCGAATGCAGTGCGGTGTATTCCGGCCCCATCTTCGCCTTGGTCTTGATCCACTCCGGCTTGCGCTCGATCGGTGTCTCTGCGTTTCGGACCTCGAGGCGGAGGAGTTTGCGTCCATCGGGTGCGGCGGTCATGCGTTGGCTCCTGACAGTTCGGTTCCGGCGTACTCGGCGAGGAACGCCGAGGTCACCGACGCCACGAGATCGGCGGGGGAGACGGTGGATCCGATGACCTCGCTCACGGTCGTCACACCGGCGTCGGTGATGCCGCACGGGATGATGCCGCGGAATCCGGAGAGCGAGTTGTCGCAGTTGAGGGCGAATCCGTGCATCGTCACGCCCTGCTGCACGCGAACGCCGATCGCCGCGACCTTGTCCTCCGAGAGCGGCCGACGCACCCAGACGCCGCTTCGCCCTTCCACCTGATAGCCGTCGACCCCGAGCGGACGCAGGACCTCGATCAGGAGACGCTCAAGTCGTCGCACGTGGGCGACGACATCGATGGGCTCGACGAGGCGGACGATCGGGTAGCCGACGAGCTGGCCCGGCCCGTGCCAGGTGATCTTGCCACCTCGATCCACGTCGATCACGGGTGTGCCGTCCTGCGGTCGCTCCTGCGGCTCGGTTCGTTTGCCCGCGGTGTACACCGCCTCGTGTTCGAGAAGGATCAGGGTGTCCGGGCGCGTGCCGTCGACCACCTCGGCGTGGACGGCACGTTGCAACGCCCACCCGTCGAGGTACGGCACCGGTGTCGGAGCGAATCCGGGGGTGAGGATCTCAAGCATCACGTAGTCACCTTCGTTGCATAAATGGACCGAGGTCAACAATACTCTCTCCTGCGGCATCGAGCGTTGCCACGGCACGTGTCGCGGTAGCGTGAGGGCATGACTTCCACTGGCAGGGCGGGCCGCCCGAAGGCCTCCTCGCGGGAGACTCTCGCCGAGGCCGCGTGCGAGCTCTTCCTCGAGCGCGGGTACGACGCGACATCTGTCGCCGACATCACCCAGCGAGCCGGTGTCAGTCGCTCCAGCTTCTTCAACTACTTCGCCTCGAAGAGCGATGTGCTGTGGTCCGGGGTCGATGAGCGCATGGGCACAGCCATCCGCTCGCTCGAGCAGCTCGGCAGAGCCGCGACAGGAGAGGCCGTGCGCGACATCCTGCTGCTGGTGGTGCGCGACTTCGAGCCGGACCCGCTCGCCCTCGCGCTCCGCAACGCCGCCGCGATGGGGCTGGAAGCAGAGCTCGTCCGTGACACGGGGCTGCGTCTCGCACGCCTGTCGGCGGCGGTGTCCCGGGCAGCGGGAGCATCCGGTGTCGACGTCATCCGTGCAGACATCCTCGGAGCCGCGCACGCGGCCGCAGTGCTGTCTTCGCTGCGGGTCTGGGCGGAGCAGGGGGCCGGGCGGGGAACTCCGGAAGCCGTTCTGCTGGAGGCGCTCGGGACGATTCACGACCTGCCCTGGTCCTGACTCCGCGCTGCGCTGAGCAAGAAGCTCCCGCTCGCGTAGAATCAGAGCACCATGGCTACATTTGGCACGCTCTCCGATCGGCTCACCGAGACCTTCCGCAATCTGCGCACGAAGGGAAAGCTCACCGCGGCCGATGTCGACGGCACCGTCCGCGAGATCCGACGCGCCCTGCTCGACGCCGATGTGGCGCTCGTCGTCGTCAAGGAGTTCACCGCGAAGGTACGCGAGCGCGCTCTCGGCGATGAGGTCAACAAGGCACTCAACCCGGCCCAGCAGGTCGTGCAGATCGTCAACGAGGAACTCGTGCAGATCCTCGGCGGAGAGCAGCGTCGTCTGCAGTTCGCGAAGACGGCGCCGACCGTGATCATGCTCGCCGGTCTCCAGGGATCCGGTAAGACGACCTTCGCCGGCAAGCTCGCCAAGCAGCTCGAGGGCGAAGGGCACACGCCGCTTCTGGTCGCTGCCGACCTGCAGCGTCCGAACGCCGTCAACCAGCTTCAGGTCGTCGCCGAGCAGGCCGGTGCCGCGGTCTTCGCGCCCCAGCCCGGCAATGGCGTCGGCGATCCGGTGAAGGTGTCGCGCGACGGCGTCGAGTACGCGCGCCGTCAGCAGCACGACGTCGTGATCATCGACACCGCCGGTCGCCTCGGCGTCGACGCCGAGCTCATGAAACAGGCGGCCGATATCCGCAAGGCGGTGAACCCCGACGAGGTGCTGTTCGTCATCGACGCGATGATCGGTCAAGACGCCGTCAACACGGCCAAGGCCTTCCAGGAGGGTGTCGACTTCACCGGCGTCGTCCTCTCGAAGCTCGACGGCGACGCCCGAGGTGGCGCTGCGCTGTCGGTGGCCTCCGTCACGGGTCGCCCCATCATCTTCGCGTCGACCGGCGAGCGTCTCGAAGATCTCGAGCCGTTCCACCCCGACCGCATGGCGAGCCGCATCCTCGACCTCGGCGACATCCTCACCCTCATCGAGCAGGCCCAGCAGGCCTTCGATGAGGACGAAGCCATGAAGATGGCGGAGAAGCTCGCGACCGAGGCCTTCACCCTCGAGGACTTCCTCGACCAGCTTCAGCAGATGAAGAAGATGGGCTCGATGAAGAAGATGCTCGGGATGCTCCCGGGCATGGGGCAGATGAAGCAGCAGCTCGACGATTTCGACGAGCGTGAGATCGATCGCACCGAGGCCATCATCCGGTCGATGACGCCGGGAGAGCGACGCAACCCGAAGGTTCTGAACGGCTCGCGTCGCCTGCGCATCGCTCGCGGTTCCGGCATGACGGTCACGGATGTGAACCAGCTCGTGCAGCGTTTCGAACAGGCCGCGAAGATGATGAAGACGGTCGCTCGTGGCGGTACCCCCAACATTCCCGGAATGGGCGCGATGCCGGGAATGGGTCGTCCCGGTGCATCTTCGAAGCGCGGGAAGAAGGGCAAGTCCTCCGGCGGATCACGTTCGGGGAACCCCGCCAAGCGCGCGGCCGAGAACGCAGGCATCGCTTCGTCCGCGACGCCGACCGGCTCCGGCTTCGGTCTCGGCGGCGGCGCTGCTCAGGCTCCGAGCGAGGCCGACCTCGCCGAGATCCAGAAGCTCTTCGGCAAGAGCTGAGCGCCTCAGCGCGGCGCCGCGAGCGTTTGCGAGACACTCGCCTCGGAAGACGCGCCTGAGGGGATCCTCGGACGCGCGACGACCTGCCCGAGCACCAGCGCGCCGAGCGTGAGCACGAACCCGACCGCCTGGAGCGGGGTGAAGCGCTCACCGGCGATCACCAGTCCGAGGACCGTCGCGACTATGGGGGACAGGAGTGCGAGGAGTCCCGGTGCGATGACCGGCAGTTGCTGGACACCGCGGAACCAGAGTGTGTAAGCGACGATCCCGCCAGCGGTGGCCAGCCACAGGTAGCCGAGAGCGGCACTGGCATCTACCGTCTGCGGCACGCCCTCGGCGATCAGGGTGACGGGCAGAAGCAGCAAGCCACCCGCACCGAGCTGCCAGCCTGCGTAGGATATGGGGCCAACGCCGACCGGCCGGCCCCAGCGCTTGGTCAGGATCATCCCGACTCCGGTCGCCGTGACGCCACCGAGCGCCGCGAGAATCCCCCAGAGGTCGAGCTCGGCGGCAGGGCCGAGGACGACCAGAGCGACGCCCCCCGCGCCCACAGTGGCCGCGGCAGCGGTGATCGGCCGGATGCGCTCGTGGAGGACGAGCGCTCCGAGTGCCAGGACGATGAGTGGCTGCGCTCCGGCGACAGCTGCCGCGACACCACCGGGGAGCCGCTCCGCAGCGAGGAACAGCAGGGGGAAGAACGCGCCGATGTTGAGCGCGCCCAGGGCGAAAGACTTCCACCACCAGTCGCCGTGTGGGAGGCGTCGACTGATGGCGACCGCGAGAAGACCCGCCGGGAGCGAGCGGAGCAGACCGGCGAACAGTGGGTGTCCGGCCGGGAGCAGCTCCGTGGTCACGAGGTATGTGGTCCCCCAGGCGATGGGAGCGAGGGCGGTCGTCAGCACCAGCGTCAGTCGGTTCATCCTTCCAGCGTGCGTGCACATCAGCCATGAGTCCAACACATGTGTTTCAGATCATTTATGACACTGCATCATGGATACATGGAACTCCAGCAGCTTCGATATGTCGTGGAAGTGGCCGATACCCTGAGCTTCACCCGCGCAGCTGAACGATGCTTCGTCACCCAGTCGGCTTTGAGCCACCAGATCGCATCACTCGAACGCGAACTCGGGCGACGTCTCTTCGTGCGGTCCAGTCGCAGCGTCCGCCTGAGTGAGGCCGGCCGGGCGTTCGCCGAACATGCGCGTATCGCCCTTCGCGAAGCGGAGCGGGCGAAAGAGGGCGCCGCCGCCGTGGATGGCGTCGTGGAGGGCACACTCCGGATCGGCGTCATCCCGACGGTGACCGCGCTCGATGTTCCTGCCGCCCTCGTCGCATACCGCACGGTGCATCCGCGCGTGAGAGTGGAACTGCAGGTCGGCAACAGCGACGTCCTGATCCGCAGGCTCAGACAGGATGAGCTCGATATCGCGTTGCTCGGCCTGCGCGATGGCGTGGATCCGGTCGGTGTGGCATCCCGTGCTCTCGCGCGGGAGCGGCTCGTCGCCGTCTTCCCGCGGGGACACGAGCTCGCGCGCAGGGGCAGCATCGAACTGGACGATGTCGCGGGGATGACATTCGCGGACTTCCCCGCAGGTACCTCAGGGCGCGCGCAGAGCGACGCGGCGTTCTCGGCTGCAGGGCTGACACGGGATGTCGCTTTCGAGGCCGACTCCGCGACCCTCATTCTCGGGCTGGTGGAGTCGGGGTTGGCGGTGACGCTGCTGGCACCGGGAACCGTCGCGCGCTCCGGGTTCGAGGTGGCCACGGCAGAGATGCGAGGTGGCCCTGTACGTGTCGAGTATCTCGCCTGGGACCTCGCCGCTCCGCGGAGCGTCGCGCGTGCGTTCATCGCGGTCGTGGAAGCCAGCACGGCGGCGTGATCGCGCGTGGTGCTGCGCTAGCCTGAGTCCGTTTGAGTCCGCGCCGGAGGGGTTCTTCGGTCGGTGACCATCGGAGGAGAGTACCGCGTGGGTTTCCTGAATTTCGGTAAGAAGTCGAACGACGCACGGCCCGATCCCGATCTTGAAGACCTCACCGTGCGAGAGGCGGCGCTCCTGCGCACGCTGTTCGCCTCGAAGTGGCCTTCGGGAGAGGGCGCGATCACGATGCACGGCGACTACGCCGAAGGTGAGTCGGGGGCGCAGTACGGGCTGTACAACCTCTCCCGCGCGGTGAAGCTCGAGCCGGAGTCGAAGTGGCCCGAGGTCGTCGAGCGCCACATCTCGGGGCTGCTCAGTCGGCAGTCCGCACCTCGGGATGAGGACCTCTCCGACGACGAGGTCCTCTCGCTGGTCAAGGCCCGCCTGATTCCTTCGGCATACCTTCCGGAGAGCCAACGCGAATCGTTCACATACCGCCGCGCGATCGTGAACGGCCTCGAGGTGATCCTCATGTTGGATCACCCCGAGATCACGAGTGCCGTTCCCGACTCGATCGTCGGCAGGTTCGATGCCGAGCAGTTGTGGGCGACCGCCCTCGCGGCAGTGTCGTCTGCGCCGATCGACGAGATCCACACCCTCGATGCCGGCAGCGGAGCGTTCCAGGCGATCGTCTCGGACTCGATGTTCACGGCCAGTCGTGTCCTCGACTTCCCGGCGCTTCTCGCCGCCGCCGGCGTCTCGTCCGCGCCGCACGGCGTGCTCTTCGCGGTCCCGTCGCGCCATCACGTGGCGTTCCACGTCATCACCGGTCCGGAGGCGATCCACGTCGTCCAGGACATGTACGGATTCGCTCAGCAGGCGTTCGGGCACGGTGTCGGAGAGATCGCGACGGACGTCTTCTACTGGAGCGATTCCGGTTACGAGCAGGTGACCTCGAGCGATGAGAGCGGGCGGGTCGCCGTCGACGGTACCGGCGCGTTCTTCGCATCGATCAACGGATTCTGACGCCCTGACACGCCTCCCGGGTGGGACGCGAAAGCGGGTCCGGAGCAAGAACTCCGGACCCGCCTTCGCAACGGTGTCAGATCACTTCACGTCTTCGTCGACCCAGTCCATCGACTTCGTGACGGCCTTGCGCCACAGGCGCAGCTGGCGGTCGCGTTCGGCGTCTTCCATCGACGGTTCCCAGCGCTTGTCCTCCTGCCAGTTGGCGGAGAGGTCGTCGAGGCCGTTCCAGAACCCGACTGCGAGCCCTGCAGCGTACGCGGCGCCGAGCGCGGTGGTCTCCGCGACGACCGGGCGCACGACCGGGACACCGAGGACATCTGCCTGGAACTGCATGAGCGCGTCGTTGGCGACCATGCCGCCGTCGACCTTGAGCTCGGTCAGATCCACTCCGGCATCCGCGTTGACCGCATCGAGCACATCGCGGGTCTGGAAAGCGACGGCCTCGAGCGCTGCGCGGGCGATGTGGTTCTTGTTCGCGTAGCGGGTGAGGCCGACGATCGCGCCGCGGGCATCGGGACGCCAGTACGGCGCGAACAGGCCTGAGAACGCCGGCACGATGTACACGCCGCCATTGTCCTCGACCTTGTCGGCCAGATCCTCGACCTCGGGGGCCGACGAGATGATGCCGAGCTGGTCGCGCAGCCACTGGATCAGCGATCCGGTGACCGCGATGGAACCCTCGAGCGCGTAGTGCGTCGGCTGGTCGCCGAGCTTGTAGCCGACGGGCGTGAGCAGCCCGTTCTTCGAGTGGACGATCTCTTCGCCCGTGTTGAAGATCAGGAAGCAACCGGTGCCGTAGGTGTTCTTGCTCTCGCCTTTCTGGAACGCTGCCTGGCCGAACGTCGCGGCCTGCTGGTCGCCCAGGATGCCGGCGATCGGGGTCTCACGCAGCAGCGAGGAGTCCTCGGCCGCCCCATAGACCTCGGAGGACGAGCGGATCTCCGGCATCATCGATCGCGGCACACCGAAGGCCTCGAGGATGTCGTCGCGCCACTCGAGCGTCTCGAGGTCCATGAACATCGTGCGCGATGCGTTCGTGACATCGGTCACGTGCACGCCGCCGTCGACGCCGCCGGTCAGGTTCCAGAGAACCCAGCTGTCGGTCGTACCGAAGATGAGGTCACCGGCCTCGGCCTTCTCGCGTGCGCCGTCGACGTTCTCCAGGATCCAGGCGATTTTGGTGCCCGAGAAGTACGTCGCGAGCGGCAGACCGACGACCGGCTTGAACCGCTCGACGCCGCCGTCTGCGGCCAGACGATCCACGATGTCCTGCGTACGCGTGTCCTGCCAGACGATCGCGTTGTAGGCGGGCTTGCCGGTGGTCTTGTCCCAGACGACCGCGGTCTCACGCTGGTTGGTGATGCCGACGGCCGCGATGTCGTGTCGGGTGAGGTCGGCACGGCTCAGGGCGAGTCCGATGACCTCCTGGACGTTGCGCCAGATCTCGGAGGCGTCGTGCTCGACCCAGCCGGCCTTCGGCAGGATCTGCTCGTGCTCCTTCTGACCCGTCGCGATGATGCTGCCCTTCTTGTCGAAGATGATCGCGCGGCTCGAAGTCGTTCCCTGGTCGATGGCGAGGATGTAGTCAGCCATTGTGTTCTCCTTTGAAGTCAGGTCGTTCAGGCGAGGTGCAGCAGGACGGGCGCAGCTGCGGCGGCGATAGCACCACCGATGAGCGGACCGACCACCGGGACCCACGAGTAGGACCAGTCGCTGGAGCCCTTGCCCTTGATCGGGAGGATCGCGTGCGCGATACGCGGACCGAGGTCGCGGGCAGGGTTGATCGCGTAGCCGGTCGGGCCACCGAGGGAGGCGCCGATCGCGACCACGAGGAGGGCCACGGGGAGTGCCGTGAGCGGTCCGAGGCCACCGGGGGTGCCGACCTCGATGTCGCCGTAGTCGGCGAAGGCGAGGATCACGAAGACCAGCACGAAGGTGCCGATGATCTCGGTGACGAGGTTCCATCCGTAGGAGCGGATCGCGGGGCCGGTCGAGAAGACGCCCAGCTTGTTGGCGGCCTCCGGCTCCTCGTCGAAGTGCTGCTTGTAGGCGAGCCACACGACGATCGCACCGATGATCGCACCGACGAGTTCCGCTGCGGTAGCGACGAGGAACATCGGGAAGTCGATCGTGCCGGAGATCAGCAGGCCGATGCCGACGGCCGGGTTGAGGATCGCACCGGAGTACGCGGAGACGAGCACACCGGCGAAGACCGCGAGGCCCCATCCCCAGTTGACCATCAGGAAGCCGCCGCCGAAGCCCTTGTTCTTTGCGAGGGCGACGTTGGCGACGACACCACATCCGAGCAGCACCAGCATCGCTGTGCCGACGAGTTCGGAGAGGAAGTAGAGACCGAGATTCACATCAGCCATGTCTTCTTTGACCTTTCTTGTGTGTCGGGGCCCCTCTGCCCCGACACTTTATGGGAGTTGCACCGCGAGGAGGGCGGCAGTCCGAGACCCCGTCAGCCGCGGGTGCGGGACGGGATATCGAGTCCGTGTCGTTCGTTCAGCAGTTGGCGGGTCTGTTCGAGTTCTGCGTCGTGGCGCGAACGGTCCCAGCCGAGCATCGGCGCGAGGGCATCGGCGATCTCGTCGAGCACTTCGGCATTCGCGCCTCCGGTGAACGCGATGCTGGTGCGACGGAGGACGACATCCTCCAGGCGCGTCACCATCTCGTTCTGCACCATCCACTCGAGCTCACGCGTCGACAGGTCTGCGCCCGCGAGCGGAGCGTCCGTTCCCTGCTCCACGTACTCCCAGACCTGAGCGGCGCGGGTGCCGTAGCGGGCGAGCAGCTGCTCGGCGCGCGCACCGGCACCGGGGAGGTTCTCCTGGATCCAGATGCGCTTGGCCTTCTCGGTCCGCGGGAACTCGCGTCCGCCGCCGATCGCGCGTCCAGCAGTGGAGACCGTCCTGGTGCGGTCGATCAGGCCGAGTACGACGTCGGAGAGCGATTCGCCGAGTGCGCGGAACGTCGTCCACTTGCCGCCGACGAGGCTCACGAGCGGGACTGCGCCCTTGTCGTCGACCTCGATGCGGTAGTCGCGGGAGACGAAGCCGGGTGCGGTGTCCTCATGGCGCGGCAGCGGGCGGATGCCCGAGAACTTGTACACGATCTGGTCGCGCTTGACCGGGATCGTCGGGAACACGTGGTGGATCAGGTCGAAGAAGTAGTCGACCTCTTCCTCGGTGCACACCGGGGTCTCGCGCGGGTCGGCGTCGATATCGGTGGTGCCGACGAGGACGCGCCCCTTGAGCGGGTAGATGAGCACGATGCGCCCATCGGAGTGCTCGAAGAAGATCTCGCGCCCCTGGGTCGCTTCGAGCAGCTCCGGGTGATCGAGCACGATGTGGGAACCCTTGGTGCCGCCCATGAATCGCGTGTCGGTACCCAGCGCGTCGTTGGTCAGGTCGGTCCAGGGACCGGAGGCGTTCACGACCACGTCGGCCTTCACCGTGAACTCGGTGCCGCTCTCGCGGTCACGGAGAACGACCTCATCGCCGTTGCGGGCGATCGCCTCGACGTAGTTCAGGGCGTGTGCTCCGGGGTGAGCCGTGCGCCCGTCCTGCAGCACGTCGAGGGCGAGGCGCTCGGGGTCGTGCATCGATGCGTCGTAGTAGGTCGCCGTGTACTTGATCTTCGGGTCGAGCGAAGGCAGTTCGGCGAGGGACTTCTTGCGGCCGAGGAAGCGATGCCGAGGCACCATCCCGCCATCGCGCGAGAAGGTGTCGTAGATCGTCAGGCCGACCTTGATCAGGAACGCGCCGCGCTCCTGGGGCTTGCCGCTCTTGTGCGTGAGGAACCGCAGGGGAGCGGAGAGGATGCCCGAGAAGGTCGAGTAGATCGGGATCGTCGTCTGCAGCGGCTTGACGTAGTGCGGGGCGATCTTGAGGAGGCCGTTGCGCTCCTCCACGGACTCGCGCACGAGTCGGAACTCGCCGTTCTCGAGGTAGCGGATACCGCCATGGATCATGTGGCTGGACGCAGACGACGCACCGGAGGCGAAGTCACCGCGCTCGACGAGCACGACATCGACTCCTTGGAGAGCCAGGTCGCGGAACGTCGAGATGCCATTGATCCCGCCGCCGATGACGAGGACGCTCGTGCGTCCGGATTCACGGACGCCGCGAACTTCTTCGCGCTCCGCTGACGAGTGTGTCGAATCGATCATCGTCGACCCTCTCTTCCTTACTTGCCAACCAGCATCGACCTGCGTTGTATCCCGCGCAAGCCCACTGCACATATGTGCAAGGATCGAGGATGAGGAGGCTGTCATGGTCGGTGCAAGCGCGGAATCCCGCGACAGCAAGCTGATCGCGGCGCTCACCGCCGCGCAGCTCTACTACATGCAGGACAAGACCATGGAGGTCATCGCGAAGGAGCTCGGCACTTCCCGGTCGTCCGTCTCGCGTCTGCTGAGCTTCGCGCGGGAGAGCGGCCTGGTGGACATCAGGATCAACTCCCCGCTCGAGCGCCTCGGAATGCTCGAGCATCGGATTCGCGATCGGCATCGCGTGGCGGCGCACGTCGTGCCGATGCCGGAGATCCTCAGCGAGGTGGAGCGTCTGGAGCGCGTGGCGCTGACCGCGGGCCGTCTGCTGTCGCAGTTCGTCGACTCGAACATGGTCATCGGCGTCGCATGGGGATCGACCATCAGCGCGGTGAGTCGCGGTCTGACGCAGAAGGAGACCCACAACACCACCTTCGTGCAACTCAACGGCGCCGGCAACACGCAGACGACGGGAGTGGAGTACTCCAGCGACATCCTGCAGCGTTTCGGCAGCGCCTTCGGCGCCCAGGTGCAGCAGTTCCCCGTTCCCGCCTTCTTCGACGATCCGGCGACGCGGGAGGCGATGTGGCGTGAACGGAGCACTCGTCGTGTGCTCGATCTCCAGGCGAAGATGGATGTCGCCGTTTTCAGCCTGGGCTCTCCAGCCGCTGAAGTACCCAGTCGCGTGTACGTCGGCGGCTACCTCGGGCGCGACGACTACCGCAGCCTCCGCGAGGATCATGCGATCGGCGACGTTGCGACGGTCTTCTTCCGCTCAGACGGCTCGTGGCGAGACATCCGGGTGAATGCCAGAGCGACCGGACCTGGCCTGGATCGTCTGCGACGAGTTCCGCGCAGGGTGTGCGTCGTCTCAGGGATCCCGAAGCTCGTGAGCCTTCGAGCCGCGTTGGCGGCCGGGCTCATCACGGACGTAGTCCTCGATGAGGGGCTCGCCCGAAGGCTCGTCGAAGACTGAGCGCGTCGCCGTGGGCGAAGGCTACGGTTCCTCGGTCGAGGCTTCCGGCCCGGAGCGGAACTCGCGGATCAGATGCCTGACCACCGCTGTGAGGTCTCCTCCTGCGGCGTCCGCCACGGCGAGCTGACGCGCGTAGCTCGCGCCGCCCTCCAGAATTGTCGCGACGCCGCCGAACTCCCGCACGCAGCCGAGTTCCACGGCCACCGGAGCCAGCTCTTCGAGAGTCTCGGCCAGGTGCTCTCGCACCGGACGCTGGGTGCCGTCGGCGTCGACGATGATCCTGGCCTCGAGTCCATATCGTGCTGCGCGCCACTTGTTCTCACGATGGAACCAGGCGGGAAGCTCCGGGAGGGTCATCCCTTCGTCGAGCTGCCGGGAGAAGTGCTCCACGAGCACCTGGACGAGAGAGGCGACAGATGCAAGTTCAGGAAGGGTGGACAGGCCGTCGCATGCGCGTACCTCGATGGTTCCCCAGCGTGGCGCGGGGCGAATGTCCCAGCGCACCTCGGTCGCGTCAGCCATCACGCCGGTGCGCACCATGTCATCGAGATAGGACTCGTACTGCGACCAGTCGTGCAGCGGCCACGGAAGTCCGGCGGTGGGGAGCTGCTGGAACACGAGGGCGCGGTTCGAGGCGTACCCGGTGCGCTCGCCCGCCCAGTACGGGCTCGAAGCGGCCAGTGACTGCAGGTGGGGGAGGAACCCCGCGAGAGCATTGATGATGGGGAAGACCTTGCGGCGGTCTTCCACGCCGATGTGCACGTGGATGCCCCAGATCATCATGTTGCGTCCCCACCACTGCGTGCGCTCGATGAGGGTGTGGTAGCGGGACTTGTCGGTGACCTGCTGGTCGAACCATTGCGCGAACGGATGGCTCCCCGCCGACAGCAGCTCGATCCCCGCAGGGTCGGTGGCGGAGCGGACGGCAGTGATGGCGTTCGCGATGTCGTCGACGGCGTGCGCCACCGAATCTCCGATGCCGCTCGTGACTTCGATGGTGTTCGTGAGCAGCTCGCCCGTAACCGTGTGGCGCTCATCCGCGCTCTCGGCCTCGAGCGCGGCGAGCAGTTCCGGGGCGCGTCCGACGAGGTCACCGCTCGCGGGATCGGCGAGCATGATCTCCCATTCGAGGCCGACGGTGGATCGGGGCGATGAGGCGAACTCGAGCTTCACCCGCACAGTCTGGCACGCGGGCCGCACGACACGGCAACGCCGGTTTCGCCACGTTTCGCACCTGGGGCGCGCATCTGGCAGAATAGAGGGCTGGACCACCTGCTCGACCCTCTATCCGGCAGGTGTCCACACTCATTTGAGCTTCCGCCGGGTGTGCACCCCACTCTCCAGGCGATCAGTTCGTTTCCTTCCACACAATTCAGGAGAATCGTGGCTGTCAAGATTCGTCTCAAGCGCCTGGGCAAGATCCGTGCGCCGTACTACCGCATCGTCGTCGCCGACTCGAAGACCAAGCGCGATGGTCGCGTGATCGAGGAGATCGGCAAGTACCACCCCACCGAGGAGCCCTCGTTCATCGAGGTCAACTCCGAGCGTGCACAGTACTGGCTCTCCGTCGGCGCGCAGCCGACCGAGCAGGTCGCCGCCATCCTCAAGATCACCGGCGACTGGGGCAAGTTCAAGGGCGACAAGGACGCGAAGTCCACGCTCAAGGTCGCCGAGCCGAAGGTTCCCTTCGAGATCGACGCGTCCAAGAAGTCCGTCGTCAAGCCCAAGGTCGAGAAGAAGGTGGAGGCTCCCGCTGAGGAGACTCCCGCCGCGGCCGACGCGGAGGCCGCTGAGGCTCCCGCAGCAGACGCAGAGTAATCCGTCGTGCTCGCCGCCGCGCTCGAACACATCGTCAAGGGGATCGTCGATCACCCGGAAGATGTCCGTATCAACGAATCCACATCGCCGCGAGGCGACCTCCTCGAGGTGCGTGTGCACCCCGATGACCGTGGACGCGTGATCGGGCGCGGCGGCCGCACCGCGAAGGCCCTTCGCACCCTCGTCAGCGCTCTCGCTGATGGGCGTCGGGTCCGCGTCGATGTCGCGGACGACTGACGTGGTGCCGAAGGACCGCAACCAGGGCAAGAACCAGCTGCGCGTCGGGCGCCTCGTCAAGGCGCACGGCCTCAAGGGCGGGCTCAAGCTCGAGCTTTACACCGACAACCCGGAGGGTCGTTTCACCCCCGGTGCCGGTTTCACCGTGCAGGTGCCTGAGGCATCGCCGTGGCACGGCAAGGACATCACAGTGCGCGAGTACCGGGTGATGAACGGCAACCCCGTCGTCTTCTTCGACGACGTCGAAGACCGTGACGCGGCCGAAAGCCTCGTCAAGGCGATCCTCTGGATCGATCACGATGTCGACGAGGTCGAGAACGACGCCTGGTTCGACCATCAGCTCGTCGGACTCGATGTCGTCCGCGACGACACGATCGTCGGTCGCGTCGTCCGTGTCGAGCACTTCCCGGCGCAGGATCTCCTGATCGTCAAGGCGGGCGATGGCGAAGTCATGGTGCCGTTCGTCTCGGCGATCGTCCCGACCGTCGATGTCGCAGCCGGCCGAGTGATCGTGACGCCGCCGGCAGGTCTGTTCGAAGAGCTTCCGGATGCCGCGGATTCCGAGCCGCGGCCCGGCTCTGACGCCGATGCGGCCGAGTGAGCGCTGATACGGTTCCCCCGTGCGTATCGACGTCGTCTCCATATTCCCGTCGTACTTCGACGCTCTGACGCTCTCCCTGCTCGGGAAGGCTCAGGACACGGGCATCATCGACCTCAGCGTGCGAGACCTGAGGGATTGGACCTCCGACCGTCACCGCACTGTGGACGACACCCCCTACGGGGGCGGCGCAGGGATGGTCATGAAGCCGGAGCCATGGGGGCTCGCTCTCGATGAGGTCGCCGGAGCCCCGGGAGCCGAGCGCCCGACGATCATCTTCCCTTCGCCCGCCGGTGAGGTCTTCACTCAGAAGACGGCACGCCAGCTGGCGACCCGCGAGCACCTCGTGTTCGGCTGTGGCCGATATGAGGGTATCGACGAGCGGGTGTTCGAATACGCCGCCGACCTCGGCGAAGTACGTTTGGTCAGCCTCGGCGACTACGTCCTCAACGGGGGAGAGGTCGCCACGATGGCGATGATCGAAGCCATCGTTCGCCTCATCCCCGGTGTCGTCGGCAACCCCGAGAGTCTCGTCGAGGAGTCGCACGAAGACGGCCTGCTGGAGTACCCGTCGTACACGAAACCCGCATCATGGCGCGACCGTTCCGTGCCGGAAGTGCTGCTGAGCGGGAACCACGGCGCGATCGCCGCATGGCGGCGTGAACAGCAGATCGAGCGCACGAGGATGCGTCGTCCGGACCTTCTGCCGGACGACGAGCACGCACAGTCCTGATCGGGGCCGAGCGCCGGCTCCGAGCGCGGGCATCGCTCAGAGCATGCGCTCTGACCGGCCATCGATCTCGAAGACCACTCCGTGCGGATGCCTCAGTGCGAGGGCGCTCGAGGCATCGAGCCCACGCAGTTCGGCGCGAATCATGCGCCCGATCATCTCGTGGCTCACGAGCAGCGGTGCGCCATCCGACGCCCACCCGCAGCTGCTGAGAGCCTTTCGGGCCCGTGCCCTGGCCTGCGCATAGCTCTCGCCGCCGGGGAAGGCCCAACCGTAGCGGTTGGCGGCACGCTCTTCTCTCGCAGTCGGATACGCGTCGTCGATCTCATCCCAGGTCTTGCCTGCCAGCTCTCCATGATCGAGCTCTGTGAGTTCCGGAACCTCGACGAGGGCGGCTCCTATCCGATCGGCGATGATGATCGAGGTCTGCATCGCTCTGCCCAGAGGGCTGGAGCACACGGTGCGCACGCCCGCATCTGCGACCCTCTCCGCGATCGCCTGGGCCTGTGCGATGCCCTCTTCGGTGAGAGGCGAGTCGAGCTGGCCCTGCAGGCGGTGCTGGAGGTTCCAGCTCGTCTGCCCGTGTCGAGCGAGGAGGAGACGCTCCGGCACGTGACGGTCCTGCGGGATCATGGACCCAGAATGGCATACGGCCGCGAAGCCTGCCTACCGCTCGGACTCCCACGCCGACGTCGGGCCGTGGCTGTGAGGATCGCTCTCAGTCGACGCCGAGGAACGACCTGTCCGTGAGGATGATCGGTCCGTTCTCGGTGATCGCGATGGTGTGCTCCGAGTGAGCGCCACGGGAGCCGTCGGCGCTGCGCAGAGTCCACCCGTCGGGGTCTGTGACCAGCTCGTCGGTCGTCGCCAGGAACCAGGGCTCCAGTGCGAGGACGAGTCCGGCACGCAAAGGGAATCCCCGACCGGCGCGGCCGTCGTTCGGGACGTGGGGATCTCCGTGCATCGTGCGCCCCACGCCGTGTCCGCCGAAGTCGGTGTTGATCGAGTATCCGTCGCCGTGCGCCACAGCGGCGACGGCAGACGAGATGTCTCCGATGCGGTTTCCGACGGTCGCGGTCTCGATGGCGGCGGTCAGTGCGCGCTCGGTGGTGTCGATGAGTCGGAGATCTTCTTCACGCGCCGTCCCGACGACGAACGAGACCGCCGAATCAGCGACCCAGCCGTCGACCGATACAGCGAAGTCAAGGGTCACGAGGTCGCCGTCGCGCAGTGTGTAGTCGTGGGGGAGGCCATGCAGCACCGCGTCATTGACGGAGGTGCAGATGACCTTTCCGAACGGGCTCGCACCGAACGACGGGTGGTAGTCGATGTAGCAGGACTCGGCTCCGGCCTTGCGGATCATGTCGTGCGCACGGCGATCGATCGAGAGGAGGTTCGTCCCGACCTTCGTCTCGTCACGCAGCGTCGCCAGCGTCTCGGCGACGAATCGTCCTGCCGCGCGCATCTCATCGATCTCGGCAGGGGTGCGCAGTTCGATCATCGGTTGTCCTCTCGTCATCTCCATTCTCCCTGATCCGGCACGGCAGGATCCCCGACCGCTCTCAGCGAACACCGGGGCGCGGGTGTGAGCGGCGTCGTACGATCTGAGCATGTGGTTGCGACAGGCCTTCTTCCGCTGGCTTCTTCCGGCGACGTTCCTGCTGCCGCTCTGGCTGCTGATCGGGTGGGGCGTCTTCCAGGGCGGCTGGTCGATCCTCTGGGTGCTGTTGATCGCGATGCCGTCCGTCTTCCTCGGCCAGCTGCTGCTCACGCTCCTGACGCGCTCGCGCCCGTCGGTCCGCATCGAGCGGGCGGTGTCCTGGTGGGATGTCGCCGGATTCACCGTCTGGAACGGACTCACGATCGCAGTGGGCTTCTTCATCGACGGGGCTTTTCCGTGGTTGCTCACCGGAGCGATCGTCGCCGGCATCGCCCTGATCTGGTTGCAGCTGTGGCAGCTGTGGAATGAAGCGAAGGGGAGCGGAACGCGACTGCGCGAGACGATCACCTGGTCGACGATCCCGACCGCCGATGAACCGGCACCGCCGACGCGCGCGCACGAGGTCATCGTGGTGCGCGAGACGGACACCCGCGACTGACATCCGCGTTTTGGCCGGGCGCGGCATCCATGGCAGAATGAATGTTTGTGCTGTGACCGGCTCTGCCACAGGGGAGCCCGCGGACGCATCAGCTCCGTACAGTTCAATCCTTTTCTTGTTCCTTTGAATACATGCATGCGACCTGTGGCGGGTGCAGAGAGAGACGATCATGCAGATCCTCGACGCCGTCGACGCGGCTTCCCTTCGTTCGGACATCCCGGACTTCTTCCCCGGTGACACCGTCAAGGTGCACGTCAACATCACCGAGGGCAGCCGCTCTCGTATCCAGGTCTTCCAGGGCGTCGTCATCGGTCGCCAGGGCGACGGCGTGCGCGAGACGTTCTGCGTCCGCAAGATCAGCTTCCAGGTGGGCGTCGAGCGCACCTTCCCGGTGCACTCCCCGGTGATCGACCACATCGAGGTCGTCACGCGCGGTGACGTGCGTCGCGCGAAGCTCTACTACCTCCGCCAGCTCCGTGGCAAGAAGGCGAAGATCAAGGAGAAGCGCGACCGCTGAGTCGCAGCATCTCCACAGCACCCCGGGACACGATGTCCCGGGGTGCTTTGTTCTCCCCACGGTGTGCGAACCTAGATACCGTCGCCGCGAGCCGGTGCATGATCGTGAAGGAACCTGATGACCGAATCCTCGTCCGCGCCCACGTCCAGACGTCGTCGCGGGTTCCTCGTCTTCCTCCGCGATGTGCTGGTGATCGTCGTGATCGCAGCTCTCGTCTCCTTCGTGGTGAAGAGCTTCGTCGTGCGCTCCTTCTACATCCCGTCGGCGTCGATGGAACGCACGCTGCTGATCAACGACCGCATCCTCGTCGATGAGCTCACACCTCGATGGACCGACTATGAACGCGGGGACGTCGTCGTCTTCAAGGATCCGGGTGGCTGGCTCGACGGACAGCCGCAGACGCCGGCGCAACCGCCGCTGGTCGAAGCGGTCGACTGGGTCCTGAACTTCGTCGGCATCTCTGCGACCGATTCGCAGGATCATCTCGTCAAGCGGGTCATCGGTCTTCCCGGCGACCACGTGGTGTGCTGCAACGCCCTGGGTCAGATCACCATCAACGGGGCGCCCATCGACGAGCTCAGCTACCTCAACCTCCCTCCGGGGGACACCTCGGCCTCGAATGAGCCGTTCGACGTCGTCGTCCCTGAGGATTCCGTGTGGTTGCTCGGCGACAATCGCGACCGTTCACGTGACGCCCGCGCGCACCAGGATCTTCCCAGCGGAGGCTTCGTCCCGATGGAGAACATCGTGGGCAAGGCATTCCTCACGACATGGCCGCTGAATCGGTTGGGGCCGATCGACGGTCACCATGAGATCTTCAACGGCGTCCCGGCGCCGGAATGACCGTCGTCACGCCGCGTCTCACACTGGAGCGGCAGCTCCTCGGGGAGTGCGATCTGATCGTCTCCCTGGACGAAGTCGGTCGAGGTGCCCTCGCCGGGCCGGTGGCAGTAGGGGCAGCCGTGATGGATGCGGCAGGCGCTCGTCGCCGGGTGCCCGAGGGCCTTCGCGACTCGAAGCTCGTCACCGAGAAGCGTCGCCCTGACGTCGCGGCTCGCGCTGCTGCGTGGGTGCAGGCCTCTGCGGTCGGGTGGGCGAGCGCTTCTGAGGTCGATGAACACGGCATCATGCGTGCGCTCGGCCTTGCCGCGTCGCGCGCGGTGCAGGCCGTCGCCGACCAGGGCACCGCGCTGGACGGGGCTCTCATCCTGCTCGACGGCAACCATGACTACGTCTCGAAGGTGCATCCCGTGCCGTTGCGGGTGCGACCGGTGATCAAGGCGGACCGCGACTGCGCGTCGGTCTCCGCAGCCTCGGTGATCGCCAAGGTGGCTCGCGACACGCACATGGCTGAGCTTCACGAGGCGCATCCGGCCTATCAGTGGAACCGCAACAAGGGCTATGCGAGCCCCGAGCATCGCGACGCCATCCGGAGCGTCGGACTCTCGCCGTTTCATCGGGCGTCCTGGGCGATCGCTGACGTTCCCACGCTGTTCTGAGCGGGCGGGGCGGTCTCTCCGGCGTGCGCGATGCCGCGCCGCGGCGCCCACGACTCTAGGATGGACACATCATGGATGAGGAAGCCTTCGACGACTACGACCGCGAGCTCGAGCTGGCACTGTTCCGGGAGTATCGGGATGTGGTGTCGCAGTTCCAGTACGTCGTAGAGACCGAGCGCCGGTTCTACCTGGCGAATGAGGTCAATGTCGTCCGCCGTGACACCGAGCACGACTTCTACTTCGAGATCTCGATGAGCGATGTCTGGGTGTGGGACATCTACCGTGCAGACCGGTTCGTGAAGGCCGTGCGTGTGTTGACGTTCAAGGACGTCAACGTCGAGGAGCTGCAGCGCCGGGAGTTCGAGCTCCCTCAGGAACTCTCGCTCGACGGCGAGTGATGGCACCGCCCGCCGGGCTGCCTTGGCGACGGTTCTCCACATGAAGGCCAAGGGCTGACTTCTCCCCAGCGCCCGCACGACGGTAGCGATATCGAGTCCGCCAACCCGGGTTCCGCGTGATGCTGGGCGAATGGCAGCGAAGGATGAACTCGGCAGAGCAGGGGAAGAACGCGCAGCGCAGCACCTGACGGGTAACGGCTATACCGTGCTCGCAAGGAACTGGCGTTGTGCGCAAGGGGAGATCGACATCGTCGCCGCGCGCGGCAGTCATCTCGCAGTGGTCGAGGTGAAGACGCGACGCACGCCCGCATACGGCCATCCGTTCGAGGCGATCGACCGGCGCAAGCTCCGCCGGCTCTGGCTGCTCGCGTACGCCTGGATCGCCGAACATCCGGAGTCCGCTCGAGGCCGGGTGCTGCGGCTCGATGCGATCGGCATCATCGGCCCTGACCCGTTCGTCGGTGAGCTCGAGCACCTGATGGACATCGCGTGAGCACCGCACGCACGTGGGCCGTTGCGCTCACGGGGGTCGACGGACATCTCGTCGAGGTCGAGGCTGACATGTCGAATCAGACTCCGGAGTTCCGGATCATCGGGCTGCCGGACAAGTCGCTGGGGGAGGCCGTCCAGCGCGTGCACAACGCATGCAAGAACGCCGGCCTCGACTTGCCCCGGCGTCGGCTCACCGTGAACCTGTCGCCGGCGAGCCTTCCCAAACACGGGGCCGGGTTCGATCTCGGGGTCGCCGTCGCCTCGCTCGCCGCTGCCGGATCGATCGATCCGCGTTCGATCGCAGCAACCGTGCACGTCGGAGAACTCGGGCTCGACGGCCGGATTCGGCCCGTTCCAGGCGTCCTCCCCGCGGTGTTCGCGGCCGTGCGCGCTGGATTCGAGAAGGTGATCGTGCCACGGGGCAACGAAGCCGAGGCGCGGCTGGTTCCGGGCGTCGAGGTGCGAGCGGCCTCCTCGCTGGCAGAGGTAGCGGTCTGGCACGGCGCCGATGTCGAGGCGCCTGACGTCGAAGCCGTCGAGGTCGCCGACACGACGAACAGCGATCGCGAACTGCTCGACCTCGCCGACGTCGTGGGGCAGGAAGAGGCTGTGGAAGCGCTCATCGTGGCCGCGGCGGGAGGGCACCACATGCTCTTGAGCGGGCCTCCGGGCGCGGGCAAGACGATGCTCGCCCGCAGGCTGCCCGGTGTCATGCCTCCGCTCGATGAGCAGGAGGCGCTCGAGGTCGCTTCAGTGCGTTCCCTCGGTGGCGAGTCCGTTGCAGTGCTGGATACGCTGCCGCCTCTCGAGGCGCCGCATCACAGCGCTTCTGTCGCTGCGCTGGTCGGTGGGGGCTCACGCGTCGCCAGGCCGGGAGCGATCGCGAGAGCCCATCGAGGCGTGCTCTTCCTCGACGAAGCAGCCGAGTTCTCCCGGGTCGCACTGGACGCACTGCGACAACCGCTCGAGTCCGGTGTGATCGAGGTGCATCGCGCGGGGTTCACGGCAACGTTTCCCGCGCGGTTCCAACTCTTGCTCGCGATGAATCCCTGCCCCTGCGGAAACCATGGTGTCCGGGGCGCGGAGTGCATCTGTCCGCCCATGTCCATCAGGCGCTACTCCACGCGACTGTCGGGACCGCTCCGCGATCGGATCGACATAGATCTGCAGGTCAGCCGAGTCGCTGCGTCACGAGCGGTGAGGGAAGCGAGAGCGGACACCACGTCGGCTCAAGCACGTGAACGCGTCGCGGCTGCTCGCGAGCGGGCGAATCATCGGTGGAGGAGCACTCGTTGGAGACGAAATGCCGATGTGCCGGGGGCCTGGTTGCGTCAGGGCACTCTGCGTCTCCCCGCAACCACCCGTTCGCCGTTGGACCGCGCACTCGAGCGTGGCGCGCTCACGCTGCGGGGCTATGACCGCGTGCTCCGTGTCGCCTGGACGATGGCAGATCTGGCGGAACTCGACCGCCCCGGCATCGATGAGATCGGACGAGCACTGCATCTGCGGAGAGGACTGCCGCGATGATCGACAGCCTGCTCGCCGATGCCGAGATCGTCGCCGCCGTCCGACGAATCCATCCGGGCGATGACATCCGCGAGTGCGTCGCGCGCGCCGCGTGGACGGTGATCGCGGAGCCGGGTGATGCGATTGCCGGCGCCCTGATCGAGTCTCTCGGCGCTCCAGATGCCCTGGCGCTGGCGATGGGCAACTCCGCCTCTCTTCTCACGCCGGGCATCGGCAGCGCGTCTGCGACGCGCGCACTCATCGAGGCTCGAACTCGCTGGCGTCCTCGGCTGCATGCCAAGGCCGTGGGCGATGCGCTGAGGGGAGCTGCCGATGTGGGTGCTCAGCTCGTCATCCCCGGTGATGAGTTCTGGCCTGAATCTCTCGGAGATCTCGGTCCGAACGCCCCGACCGCGCTCTGGGTGCGTGGTCGCGTCGAGCTGCTCAGCCGTGCGCCTCGGGTATCGATCGTCGGCGCGCGCGCCTCGAGCGGGTATGGCGAACACGTCGCGTCGGAGCTCGCCGGCGATCTCGCAGCGACGGGAGTCGTCATCGTGTCGGGTGGTGCATATGGAATCGACGGCGTCGCACATCGTGCCGCGCTCGGCGTCCAGGGCGCGACGATCGCGTTCCTGGCCGGGGGAGTCGACCGTCCCTATCCGGCCGGACACCAGGCGCTTCTGCGACTGATCGCCGGCGAAGGGGCATTGGTGAGCGAGCCGCCCTGCGGGACCGCACCGACGAAGTGGCGCTTCCTCGCGAGGAACCGTCTTATCGCGGCGCTTGGGCAAGCGACCGTCGTCGTCGAGGCGGGGTGGCGCAGCGGCTCGCTGAACACTGCAGCCCACGCGGCTACCCTCGGGCGTCCTCTCGGTGCGGTCCCGGGGGCGGTGACCTCTGCCTCTTCGGCTGGTTGTCATCGTCTGCTCCGCGAGTACGACGCGCAGTGCGTCACGTCCGCCCGCGAGGTGCGGGAGCTGTGGGGACAGAACGTGGAGCGGCCGACGGAGCACGTCGAGCGTGATCCGAATCGCGTTCGACTCCTCGATGCGATGAGTACGAGGTCGGGTCTGCCGGTCGAAGAGGTTGCACGCAGATCCGGCCTGTCGCCGAACCGGGTCCGTGCACTTCTCGGGCTTCTGCAGCTGGAGGGAGATGTCGCGCTCGGTGATGGCGGGTGGCGGCGGGCTCCGTAGGCGCGGCGAAGTTGAAGGCAGTGCGGCATGACGGCGAGGCTTCCTGGAAGATCTGGAGAGCGAGGGCAAGCTGAGACCATGGATCTCGCGGTAGCAACCGAGGCGTTCGCCGATCACCTGGAGCGAGTGCGTCGGCTTTCCCCCGCGACCGTGAAGGCGTATCGCTCCGACCTGCGCGACCTCGATGCTTCAGCAGGCGGCATCCCGCTCGAGGCTGTGGACCTGGAAGTGCTGAGGGATTGGCTCTGGCGGGCGACTCAGCGCGGTGATGCGAGATCCACGTTGGCGCGCCGCTCCGCCACGGCACGAGCCTTCTTCAGCTGGGCACACGAGCAAGCCCTCGTCACACATGATCCGAGCCTTCGTCTCGTCGCGCCGAAGAAGGGGCGGACGCTGCCTACCGTCGCTTCAAGAGATGCGATGTCGGGCCTGTTGGACGCGCACCGCGAGGCTGCGCAGGAAGGCGACCCGATCGCGTTGCGGGACCACGCGATCCTCGAACTCCTCTACGGCTCGGGAATCCGCGTCTCCGAGCTCTGCGGGCTGGACGTCGATGATCTCGATCTCGACCGTGCAACGGCGCGAGTATTCGGCAAGGGTGCGAAAGAGCGCGTCGTGCCATACGGGTCGCCAGCGCGCGATGCCTTGAGCGCGTACCTGCGTCGAGGTAGGCCCGTCCTCGTGGAGAGATCGCGCAGTTACACCGCAGCCGTCGTCCTCGGAAGCCGCGGCGCTCGGATCGGCCCGCGTACGGTGTACGAGCTCGTCGCACGGGTCCTGGCCCCGATCGTGGGCGCCGAGACGATCGGACCACACGCCTTGCGCCATACCGCGGCCACGCACTTGCTCGACGGTGGCGCCGATCTGCGAGCGGTGCAGGAGATTCTCGGTCACGCGAGCCTTGGCACCACGCAGATCTACACGCACGTCTCCACCGAGCGGTTGACCGCCACCTATCGACTCGCGCATCCGAGGGCCTGACCCAGCGTCCAGCAGCAGCAGCGACTGATCGTCACCGAGCGCAACAGGGTAGAAGGATCGCTCTCGGCACCTCGCCGAAGAGCAGCATCGGATTCACGTAGTCGCCGTCTCGTCGAACACCGATGTGCAGCGCACCCGGCGACGTGTGACCTCCGACATCGACGAGTCCGACGTCTTGGCCCGCAGACACGGCTTCGCCAGGAAGAAGCACGGATCGAACGGGCTCGAACGTCGTGACGAGACCATTCGCATGCTCGATCGTCAGGAGTGGGCGGTCGACGACCGTGCCGCTGAATGCGACGACGCCGTCGGACGGAGCGAGCACCTTCGCACCGGGCGCAGCCGCGAGGTCGGCGCCGCGATGCCCTGGGCCGTACTCGTGCACGGGCGCTCGGAACGGCACCACGACGCTGCGTTGGCCGCTCAGCGGCCAGCTCCAGCGCGGCCAGTCGGCTGGATCGGGGCCACCCGCTGTCGGGACAACGGCAGCGAGGGCGAGAACGATCGCCGCAATGGCACGGGCCGCGGGGAGGTGTAGGACGCGCATGCCGGAAGTCTGCCCAAATCGCATCAGGTGGTGGGCAGAGCCGTCGAGAGACTGTCGCGTCACCAGGACAACCCGCGACGGCACCCCGGTGTGCAGGGCGAGTGCAGGTACACGATCCTGTATGCTGGGGGAGCACCTCGAAATCGAGGTGACTACGCGTGCCCAAAGCGATTCATCTCGCGGCATCCACTCCCACAGGTCCTTCTCTCCGAGCGGGCGGGTGTGAGCCGGGCACCAGGGAGTCCGATCATCCGGTCGGCTTACAACCTCAACGGCGCAGAAACGCGCCAGAACCAGGAGACGACCATGGCTGTGGTCACCATCCGCCAGCTGCTCGACAGCGGCGTGCACTTCGGACACCAGACTCGCCGGTGGAACCCGAAGGTGAAGCGCTTCATCCTCACCGAGCGCAGCGGCATCCACATCATCGACCTGCAGCAGTCGCTGGGCTACATCGACAAGGCGTACGACTTCGTCAAGGAGACCGTCGCTCACGGTGGCACGATCCTCTTCGTCGGCACCAAGAAGCAGGCGCAGGAGATCCTCGCCGAGCAGGCCACCCGCGTGGGTCAGCCCTTCGTCAACCAGCGCTGGCTCGGTGGTCTCCTGACCAACTTCCAGACGATCTCCAAGCGTCTCGCACGCATGAAGGAGCTCGAGGAGCTCGACTACGAGACCCCGGCGAACAGCGGCTTCACGAAGAAGGAGCTGCTTCTCAAGAAGCGCGAGCTCGACAAGCTGCACAAGTCGCTCGGCGGTATCCGCAACCTCACGAAGACGCCTTCGGCCATCTGGGTCGTCGACGCCAAGCGCGAGCACCTCGCGATCGATGAGGCCAAGAAGCTCGGTATCCCGGTGATCGGCATCCTCGACACCAACGCCGACCCGGACGACTTCCAGTACCCGATCCCCGGCAACGACGACGCGATCCGTTCCGTCTCGCTGCTGACTCGCATCATCGCCGACGCGGCGGCCGAGGGCCTGCAGCAGAAGCACAACCCGGAGACGGGTGACGCCGAGCCGCTCGCCGACTGGGAGAAGGAGCTCCTCGAGACTCCGGCCCAGGAGGTCCAGGAGTCCGCTGACGCCGCCGAGATCGTGACGGCCGAAGACGAGGCCGCTGTCGTCGAGACGCCCGCTGCCGACGAGACCGCCGCCGACGCGGCCGGTGCTGAGGCGCACGACGAGGCGATCGCAGCCGCTTCCGGTGAGGAGACCGCTGAGGTCGCCGCCGCCGAGGCAGCCGACGCCAAGTAATCCCCTCGTTCACACATACATAACGAAGCAAGGAGCCACCACACATGGCCAACTTCACCATCGCCGACCTCAAGGCGCTGCGTGAGCAGCTCGGCACGGGAATGGTCGACACCAAGAAGGCGCTCGAGGAGGCTGACGGAGACGTCGCGAAGGCCACCGAGATCCTGCGCCTCAAGGGTGCGAAGGGCAACGCGAAGCGCGCTGACCGTTCGACCAGCGAGGGACTGATCGTCGCTCGCGAGCAGGATGGCGCTGTGACGCTCATCGAGCTCGCCTGCGAGACCGACTTCGTCGCGAAGAACGAGCGCTTCATCGCGCTGGCCGACAAGGTCGCCGACGCCGCTGCTGCGGTCAAGGCCGACTCGGTCGACGCCGCTCTCGCCGCATCCGCCGGTGACAAGAGCGTCGAGCAGGTCATCTCCGAAGAGGCCGCGATCATCGGCGAGAAGGTCGAACTGCGTCGCGTGCGCACGATCGCCGGCGACAAGGTCGAGGTCTACCTGCACCGTACGAGCAAGGACCTGCCGCCGCAGATCGGCGTCGTCGTCGCCTACTCGGGTGACGACGCGGAGACTGCGCGCAGCATCGCCCAGCACATCTCGTTCGCGAACCCGTCGTACCTGTCTCGCGAGGACGTCCCTGCGGACGCCGTCGAGAAGGAACGCGAGATCGTCACCGAGATCTCCCGCAACGAAGGAAAGCCGGAAGCGGCTCTCCCGAAGATCGTCGAGGGTCGCGTGTCCGCGTTCATCAAGCAGGTCGCCCTGCTCGAGCAGGACTACGCCAAGGACAACAAGCTCTCTGTCGCCCAGGTGGCGAAGGACGCCGGTATCACCGTGACGGACTTCGCGCGCTTCAAGGTC
>JBOGEI010000015.1:0-34672 GCA_050701935.1 Microbacterium sp. | reverse complement strand
CCGCACGCCCCCGGGTGTCACTTCGTGACCGGTTACTTCTTGACCAGTGGCGCTGCGGCCGTCGCGGCATCCTTCAGGGCGTCCTTCGGAGACTTGTCTCCGAGGAGCGCCGCCTGGATCTCCGGCGCGAGCACACCCATCAGCGCACGCGACGAGGCGTTGAGTTCGCCCACCGTCGTGTCGGGAACGTACTTCTCGACCTCGCCGAGCAGCGGGTCATCCGCGTACAGCGGCTCGGTGGTGCTGAGCGCCGAGAAGTAGCCTGCGGCCTTGAGGTACGGCTCGACCACGTCGGCGCCGGTCGCGTACTCGGCGAACTTCGCTGCGGCGTCCTGCGCCTTCGAGCCCTTGAGCACCGAGAGCGAGCCCACCGTGCCGTAGGCCACGGTCTCCTTGTCGGTCAGCGGTGCGAGGACCTTGACGTTCTCCTCGCCCCAGAAGGGCAGGACCTCGGGGACCGCGTTGTTCCAGGTGCAGCCGACCTTGCCCTGCGCGATGGCGGTCTGCTCGAGCGGCACGTTCGTGGTGAGGGCCTCGGGGTCGAGGGCACCGGCGTCGGCCAGGTCGGTGAGGAAGGTGAGCGCCTGCTCGCCGGCCTTGCTGTCGAATCCGACGTCGCCGTCCTTCGTGTAGACCTCGCCACCGGCCTGCCAGAGCAGCGGGTAGTAGGTGAGGTTGAGGGTGTTCTCCGCAGATGCCGGGTAGTTCAGGGCGTACATGCCCTTCTCCGTGAACTTGGGAGCCATCGCGGTGATGTCGTCCCAGGTCTCGGGGTACTCGGTGACACCGGCGGCCTCGAACGCGGCGGCGTTGCAGATGAGGGGCTGGGCGCTGGTGAGAATCGGGGCACCGAGGATGTCGCCGTCGAGCGTGACCGACTCCTTCACGTTCGGCAGCAGGTCGTCCTGACGCTGCGTGCTCAGTAGGTCGTTGAGCGGGGCGATCGACTTCTGGTACGCCGCGAGCTGGTCGGGGATCAGGTAGACGACGTCGGGGCCCTTGCCGGCCGCGATGGCGGTCTGGAGAGCCTCGTCGCGATTCGCCCAGGGGAAGATCTCGTACTTGACGTTGATGTTCTCGTTCTGCTTCTCGAAGTCGGCGATCGTCGAGTCCCAGAAGTCCTTGTGCACCGCCTCATCGGCGATGACCGGGTAGAGCCAGACGGTGATGTCCTGCTCGCCCTCTGCGGTGCTGCCTCCGCCGGCCGAACATCCGGCCAACAGGGTGGCGGCCGCGATTCCCGCGACGACGCCGGTGATCTTGCTGACGCGCATGGTGCTCCTTTGCTTATACCGTGCTGAGTACGGTTCATTATGACACTGCAATGGGATAATTCGTCAAGTACAAGTTCTCAGACGGGTGTTTCAGCTGTGTTTCCAGTTCGAGAAGGTCAAAGCTTGATCTGAGAATTCGGTGTGCTAATTTGATCGCACCCGACGACGGAGAAGAAGAAGGGGCCTGCACATGGTCGTGACCAGTCCGCTCTCGATCGTTGCGCGATCCGCTCTGCAGCTGCGCGACGCGGGGCCCGCGACCGTGAACGACCTCTCGCGCTCGCTCGAGATCTCGCGCACCTCGGTCGAGAACGCGGTGACCGTACTGAGCGACTCCGGCCTGATCGTCGACGCCCCGGTGCACAACGGCGGCGGCGCGGGCCGCCCCGCTCGCCGCTACTCGTTCCACGCCGCTGCGGGAACCGTGGTCGGTGTCGACATCGGGGTCGCGAGCGTCCGCGTCGTGCTGGCCGATCTCGCCGGACTCGTGATCGCGCAGCGCAGCTACTCCGGCGTCGCCGCGCAGCCAGACGGCGCCTCGAAGCTCGCCGCCGTGATCGACGATGTGCGCCGCACCCTCGCCGCCGTCTCCATCCCCACCTCGAAGGTGCGTGCCGTCGGCGTCTCACTCCCCGGCATCGTCGACGATGCCGGGCGCGTGACCACCTCGGTCGTCATCCCCGAATGGTCGGGCATCGACATCGGCTCCCAGCTGCGGCAGGCGTTCGGCTGCCCGGTCGCGGTCGACAACGGCGTGCGCCTGGCCGCGGTCGCCGAGCACCACCTGGGCGTGGCACAGCTCGTCGACGACGTGATCTACCTGTCCGTCGGCAACCGCATCGCGATGGGACTCATCCTCGGCGGACGCCCACGACGCGGCATCCACAACGCCGCCGGCGATATCGGGCGCCTCGCCTTCCGCGGACTGAACACCGAGACCGGACAGATCTCCTGGCTCACCGCTCCGACCGCCGCCGAGGTATTCGCCCTGGCACGCGGCGGGGACGCGACCGCTCAGCAGGAGCTCGACGGCTTCATCGACGAGCTCGCCCACGGCATCGCCACCCTGACCATGACGGTAGACCCGGCCATGATCGTGATCGGCGGCGGACTCTCCGCAGCACACGAGCAGCTGCTCGACCCGCTGCGGGCCGCCCTGCCCGGCCACCTCGGCCTGCCGTTCCAGGTGCCGATCGCGGAAGCGCGGCTGGGAGCCGAAGCCGCAGCGCACGGCGCCGTCGTGCACGCATTCCACCGGCACGCCGCCGAGATCTACGGCATCGAGGACATGCCGGCACCGCCCATCACCCCCCTGGCGCACGAACCGGCCGGAGCCGACGACACGAGCGTCGAGAACATCGAGGAGAAGCAGTGAGCACGTTGAAGGTCGGACTCATCGGCGCCGGTGGCATCTCACGAGTGCACGCCGATGCCTGGCGAGCACTCGGCGCCGACGGCTACGTCACCTCCCTCGTGGGCGCGGAGGAGATCGCCGACGAGTACGGGTTCGAGCTCGTCGCCGACGTCGACACGCTCATCGGTTTGGTCGACATCGTCGACATCGTCACCCCGAGCAGCACGCACGCCGACTTCGCGCTGCGGGCCATCGCCGGAGGCTGCGACGTGATCTGCGAGAAGCCGCTCGCGGCCACCTCCGAGGCAGCCGTCACGGTCGCGCGAGCCGCAGAGGCCGCCGGTGTGCGGCTCTTCCCCGCCCATGTCGTGCGCTACATGGGCGAGTATGCCCAGATCAAGGGGGGCATCGACGCGGGCCGCATCGGCACTCTCGCGGTGCAGCGGTTCAGTCGGGCAGGCTCCGCACCGCAGGCGCCCTGGTTCTTCACCGAGAGCACCGGCGGCGGAGTGATCCGCGACCTCATGATCCACGACATCGACCAGGCGGTCTGGTTCGCCGGACCCGTCGCGACCGTCTTCGCGGTGCAGAACCCGCCGACCGTCGACGATCGGGTGCCCGCGCCCGTCACCTCGCACGTCGTGCTCACCCACCGCAACGGGGTCATCAGCCACATCCACGGCAGCTGGGTCGCGCCGGGCATGCCCTTCCGCACGAGCGTCGAGGTCGCAGGGTCCGAGGGGCGCCTGCGTTACGACAGCGCCGAGGACAACGCGCTGCGAACCGACGCGGTGGTCCCCGAAGGCGCCACCGACTACCTTCCACCGATGTCACCGCAGGAGAGCCCGTACTTCGCCGAGATCGCCGACTTCGTCGCCGCACTGCGCGAAGGACGGGAAGCCAGGGTCAGCCCTGCGGACGGCATCGAGGCCGTCGCCGTCGCCGAGGCCGCATACGCCTCGATCGCCGCGGGCGCTCCGGTCATGCTTCCCGATCACGCACCTGAACACTCCCCCTTCGAGGCCGAGGAGGCCGTCCGATGACCGCTCCCGCCCCACTGCGGATCGCCGTACTGTCTTTCGCCCACACCCATGCTCTGAGCTATGTGCACGCACTGAAGGCGATGCCGGGCATCGAACTGATCGCCGCCGACCCGGACGGCGCCGCGGCTCCCGACGACGCTCCTCGTGGCGCGGCGCTTGCGGCCGAGCTCGGTGTCGCCTACGTCGACAGCTACGACGAGGCCTTCGCGTGGAACCCGGATGCCGTCGTCATCGCCGCTGAGAACTCCCGGCACCGCGCCCTCGTGGAACGTGCAGCCGCGGCTGGGGTGCACGTGCTCTGCGAGAAGCCGCTGGCCACCTCGGTGGAGGACGCGATCGCGATGCGCGAGGCCTGTGAGCGGGCCGGCGTGACCCTGATGGTCGCCTACCCGGTGCGCTTCGCCCCGAGCGTTCGCGACGCCATCGCCGAGCTGCGCAGCGGCCGCCTCGGGAAGATCCTCGGCGTCACCGGTGTCAACAACGGCAAGCTCCCGCAGGACCGGGCCTGGTTCACCGATCCGGAGCTGGCAGGCGGCGGCGCCCTGGTCGACCACGTCGTGCACTGCGCCGACCTGCTCGACGAGCTGCTGGGCGAGCGGGCCCGGTCGGTTCGCGCAGTGTCCAACGGCATCCTGCACTCGCAGCGAGAGCTCGAAGTCGAGACCGGTGGCCTCGTGAGCATCCAGTACCCGAGCGGGGTCATCGCCACGATCGACTGTTCGTGGAGCTGGCCGATGAGCTCTGCGACCTGGGGTGGACTCACGCTGCAGGTCGTCGCCGAGCGCGGAACCGTGACGGTCAGCCCCTTCGCCAAGGGCGTCGCCGGGCACGACGCGCACGGTGAGACGTGGAGCCCGGTCGGCGCCGACCTCGACGCTCTGCTGCTCGAGGAGTTCGTGCGTGCCCTGCGCGAGGGAACGCAGCCCCAGCCCGACGCCGGAGTGGGCATCCGTACCGTCGAGATCGCCAAGGCCGCGCAGGCATCAGCGGCGCGCGGCGGCGAGGTCGTCACGCTGGAGTAGTCCCGACTCTCGATCACGCGATCGGTGCCGAGCCGGTCGCGTCGGGACCGGACCCCGGACGCGGGAACGGCCGGTCGACTGCAAGCCGACCGGCCGTTCCCCTTGATCTGTCGCGTCAGTTCGCGTCGGTGCCCTCACGGCGTCGTCCACGGACGAGCAGTCCCGCTCCGACCGCGATGACCAGCACCGCAGCCACGATGCCCCCGATCGCGATTCCCCCACCCGTGGTCGCGAGGCCGCTGGGCGGCGGCGGCACCCGGTTGTGCTCGGTGCTGCACGCGGTGCTGCAGCCGGGGCTCGTGACGGTGTTGACGAGGTCGCCGTCACCCCCGGCTTCGACGGTCACCGAGTAGGTGATCGTGGCCACGTCGCCCGGCGCGAGGTCGCCGCTCCAGGAGAGCTTCCCCGTCGCCTTGTCGAAGGTGGCAGTGCCGGAGGACGCGGCGAGGTCGCCGTTGTAGGCGGCGTCATCCAGCACCTCGGTGAGGTCGTCGTCGAGGAGCGCCCCCGGCACCGCCGCCAGTCCCTGCTGGGTCACGGTGAGCGTGTAGGTGATGACAGACCCTGCGGCGACGGTGCTGCCCGATGCGGGGTCGGACTTCTTGACCACCGTGTACCCGCCGACCGGGGTCTCCGTCTTGTCGGGGGGAGTGACCACCGGCGGCTTCCCCGGCGGGGTGCCGGTTCCGGTCGCGGTGTTGACGACCTGTCCGGCGGCGAGGTCTGCCGCGGTGATCGTGTACGGCTTGTCGGCTTTGCAGACGACCGACTCCGACGGGGCCAGAGCATCCGGAGCGCAGGTGACCCCGATGCCTGCCGCGGTGAGCCTGTCGTCATCGATCGCGAGACCGGTGAGTTCCGTGTTGCCGGTGTTCGTGAGCTGGAACTCCCAGGTGATCTGATCGCCGACATTGTTGTACCCGTTGGCGTTGACGTCGACGACGCCCGTGACCCGCTTGTCGACGGTCATCCCCGGAACGAGGGGGTCGTTGAACACCGTGCAGACAACGGCGATGCCGGCGACCTGCGGAATCGTGATGTTCCCTGACGGCCCGGAGCCGGAGCCGATCTTCGAGCCCTGCGCCCCGGCCGCGTCGACGCACTCCCACCGGGCGGCATAGTCTGCGAGATCGGTCGTCCCTGCAGATGCCTCACCGAAATCGTAGGTGGTGCCCGGCTGCACGATCACCGAGCCAGCCCGCTCGGCCGGAGACTGCGTCTGGAGCCCGAGGTCGGTGCCTTCGGTGACGCCGGTGCTGCCTGCCCCGGGAACGATGCCGCCACCGGTGATCGACAGGGCGAACTGGTCGGTGGGCTGCACTCGGCCGGCGACGTTCTTGAGGACCGTCAACGTCGGCGGGGATCCGCAGGTGGCGAAGTCCGACACCAGCGAGCCCCCGATGCCGGTGACCGGCACGTTTCCGACGAGCTCACCCGTGGTCGCGTTGATGCGAAGGACCGGCCCCGAGCCGCCACCGACGTAGAGCTCGCCGGTGCCGCTGAAGGCGATCGCCGCGTACGACACCCCGGCGACGGGCTCGATCGCGGTGAGCAGAGACGAGGTGAGCGAGGAGTTCGAGCCGGTGCCGGGGATCGTGCCGTCGACGCGGAGCAGTCTGCCTCCGTCGGAGGCGCTTCCGACGATGTACGGCTGGCCGAGGGTGTCGAAGGCGAAGTCGCTGTTCGCGAGTGCGACGCCATCGGGGAGCTGGATGGTCGCCGCGACGCCCAGGTTCGTGTTCGTCGCGGGGTCGTAGACGGCGATCTGATAGCTCGTGCCGCCGAGCCCGAGCCCGCCGTAGTAGTAGAGGCCGTTTGTCGGGTTCACCGCTCCACCGACGCTGCTGTAGCCGGTGAGCACCTGGGCGGGGGTCGAGACGAAGGATTCGCTCGACATCGTGTAGTTGTACACCTCGCCGGCCTTCGTGAAGAAGAAGTTGCCTCCACCGGGTGCGATGCCGACCTGGTTCACGACCTCGCCGCCGGGGAGATCGACGACCTTGGTCGCAGCGCCGGTCTCCGAATCGATCTGCCAGAGGTCGCCGTCACCGGCGCCCTGACCGGTCGCGTAGACCGTGGACCCCGTGCACTGCAGGTTCGATGCCGCATGAGCCGATGGCGCGTTCGCCGCCGAGACTCCGACGAGCCCTGCCGACACCGTCAGCACAGCGGCGATGCCGCCCCATAATCCGCGAGAGCGCGGACGACCGTGGGCAGTGAACATGGATTCTCCTTCATTGCGGGTGCATCGCTCGAAACCGGGAGGTCAGGGGCGCTCAGGTCGGGCCTGGCACGACGACGCGGATGAGACGCATCACGGATGCGTCGTACCGCCGGTGCGGTCACGATGATACGTGAAGGTAACCTTCTACTTCTAGAACGTAAGGCGGAGAATATCGCTCAGAACGGGGCGTCGACCCTGATCCGCACGGTCAGGTGATGGGCGTATACTGACGCGTTGGGTCGTCCGACCCCGAAGAGTCCCGAAAGGCGGTGATGGCGATGTCCGATGATAGTTACGACGCCGCCTTCGCTGCGTCGCGACTCCCTGCGCTAGCCCGTTGACCTCCCGGTCCGCTTTCGCACGTCCTTCCCCGCAGCCGTCGGCGGCGTCATCCGCCCCCTGACGAATCCGCGCACGGAGCTTCTGCTGCCGTGCACCTGCGAGAACGGAGCCGCATCATGGCGCTCATCGACAACGGCGTGTACGTCCACGGACGTCGCGTGGAGACCCCGAAGAACCTGGACGAGACCTACCGGATGCTGGATGCTGCCGGCGGCATCGCCTGGATCGGCCTGTACCGACCCAGCCCCGAGGAAGTGGCGTCCGTCGCTCGCGAATTCGACCTGCATCCGCTCGCGGTGGAGGACGCGCTCTCCGGCCACCAGCGCTCGAAGGTGGAGCGCTACGGCGACACCCTGTTCGCGGTGCTGCGCCCTGCACGCTACCGCGATGAGCAGGAGTCGATCGAGTTCGGCGAGCTGCACCTGTTCGTCGGCCCCGATTTCGTGGTGACGATCCGGCATGCCGAGTCGCCCAACCTCGCCGCCGTGCGCGCCCGCATGGAGGCGAACCCCGCGCTGCTCGCGATGGGTCCCGAAGCCGTGCTCTACGCGATCCTCGACGAGGTCGTCGACGGGTACGAGCCGATCGTGACAGGGCTCCTGAACGACATCGACGAGATCGAGGACCAGCTCTTCGGCGACGGCGACGACGACAGCGCCCTCTCCCGCCGCATCTACGAGCTCTCCCGCGAGGTGATCAACTTCCAGCGCGCAGTGCATCCGTTGAACGGGATGCTGGAATGGCTGCGCCGCGGATCGGAGAAGTACCGCATCGACGAAGAGCTGCAGCGGTCGCTGCGCGATGTGCTCGACCACACGATCCGCGTCAACGAGAAGATCGATTCGTTCCGCGCGATCCTCGAGAACGCGCTGACCGTGCACTCCGCGCTGGTCGCGCGCCGCCAGACCGAAGCCGGTCTCGCTCAGAACGACGAGATCAAGAAGATCTCCTCCTGGGCCGCGATCATCTTCGCCCCGACGCTGGTCGGCACGGTGTACGGCATGAACTTCGACGTGATGCCCGAGCTGCACTGGGCCTTCGGATACCCGATGGCCATCGGCGCGATGGCCGCCTTCGCGGTCGGCCTCTTCGGGGTGTTCAAGTTCAAGAAGTGGTTGTGAGCGTTCGGATGCCGCGGCCCGAGGCCGCGGCATCCGAAATGCATCACCCGAGCTCGCCGGTGCTCTCGAACCGCGGGTCGTTGCGCCTGGCGAAGCCTCGTGCGCTCTGCGCGGACAGGGCGAGCAGCACGAGGATGTCGAGGGCGACGCTCGCCAGCGACGTCCGGAACGTCACCTGGATGCCGTCGTTCCACCAATCGAGGAAGACGACGATGATGCTGATCGATGCAAAGCTCATCGCCGCGATGCGGGCCCAGTTCGACCCGGCGAACACGAGGCCGGCGAGCACTCCGTAGAACAGGTACCAGAGGCCGAGTGCGCTCAGGCCGACGATGAGGAAGACGTCGGCGACATCCGGTGCGACCATCAGCGTGCCATCGGCAGAGGCGAAGATCTCCTCCCTGATCGCTTTCCAGTTCAGTACGTAGACCAGGATCGAGACGAATCCCCAGAGCACCCTCAGCGACATCAGCACGGTGCCGAGACCTGTGGCCAGAGGACGCTTCACGACAGCCCTCGGAGCTCGGTGACCGGCGCCTGCCCGACGGGCTCCTCCGCCGTACCGGCCGAACCCGCCGCGGAGACACGACGGAGATCGATGACCGGCAGATCACCGTCGGTGTGGATGCTGTCGCCACCACCGTTTCGCGAGTGGTAGCCCGTCGAGAAGTCGCGGATGATGACGATGCGCACCCCGCTGTCGACCCCGCTAAGGGTGCGGACGATGTGATCGCGTTCGATGTCGATGTCGGCATCGATCTTGTGGGTCACCTGCAACGTGAACAGCGAGAACCCGACGGCGCGGTCGAACGTGCCTGCGGCCACCCAGTCCACCCGGTGACCGCCCGGGAGCATCCACCCTTCGGGACAACGCCAGAATCTGACGTGGTGCCGCTTGGCCGGATTGCCCGCGACCTCCTGCTGATACGCGAGATCCTGGCGACGACCGAACAGGAAGAGCGGGCTGACGGGGGCTTCGTCGTAACTGCGTCGCATCAGGGTCGACAGCACGATCCTCCGCGTCGATGCGGCTGTGATCTCATCCGCCCGCGTCCAGCCCGCGTCGGCCATGCACCGGGTGAGCTGCTCCTCGGTGCCGAGGACGGCGAGATTCACCGGGTCGCCGAGCAGACCATCGCTCGTTCGCGCTCGACCGATGAAGTAGCTGGGCACGTAGATGCGGGTGAGGATGGAGTGCAGTCGCGGCAGCACGAGGTAGGCGAGGATCAGCCAGAACGCGATCGCGAAGGCGATGGCCCACCAGCCCCACGAGAACGCCTCGGTGATGATGAGGTAGGCGAGCCAGATGGCTGCGAGTCCCGCGAACACGAAGAAGGTGTCGTCCAGGGCCGCGTTGACCGAGAACCGACGGCGCGGCACGAGAGGGTCTCGCCTCTTGACCGGTTCCTCCATGCCCACATCCTAAAGACGCGACGCCGGAGCCGCACCGGCCTTCTGATCTGCCTCAGCCGATCTCACCCCCACCTCACCCCTTGGGTTCTAGAGCACGCCCAGCGCCGATTCCGCGACCCGATGGTCATGATCAGCGAACGCCCACCAGAGGTCGAAGACCGCGCCACTCCCGGCCACTGGGAAGGAGACCTCATCATCGGACGCAATCAGAAGTCCGCGATCGGCACACTCGTCGAACGCGCCACCCGCTATGTAATGCTCGTCCACCTTCCCGGCGACCACGGAGCCGAAGCCATGCGCACTGCTCTCACCACAACGATCGGAAGGCTACCTGCGCACATGGTACTTTCGCTCAGCTGGGACCAGGGGAGCGAAATGGGCGCTCATAAGGCGTTCACCGTCGCAACCGGTGTCCCTGTCTATTTCTGCGATCCCGCCAGCCCCCGGCAGCGCGGATCGAATGAGAATACCAACGGGCTGCTTCGTCAGTACTTCCCGAAAGGCTCAGACCTCTCCGGGCATACCCCAAAATGACCTCGACCGGGTCGCACGCGAACTCAACACCCGACCCCGCAAGACGCTCAACTGGGAATCTCCAACGGAACGCCTAATGGCAGTCTTCCATTCGAGCGACGATAGAGGGTTTCGGGAATCCACCAATATGCTGAAGCGGTGAGTCCACCACGTAACGCCTCAAGCCCCAAGCCAGCGACGAGGTCTGTCTCGCGTCGCGGGTTCTTTGCCGCCTCCACGGTCGCCGCTGCGGTCGTAACCTTCGGATCTGTCATCACGACAGCTCAACCGGCGATGGCAGCATGGGGCGGATACCAAAACGGCCAGATCCCGCTAAAGGCACTCGCCCCAATCCCGTGGAAGCCGAATCTCTACCTACATAGCGATGCGGTAAACGCACTTGTCGCACTGAACATCGCGTATCGGAGTCACTTCGGGCGGGACCTGCCGATCTCGGATGGATACAGAGACTTCGCGGGCCAGGTCTACATGCGGAACTGGTGGTGCAGCCGAGGCAAATGCAACAACGCCGCGGTGCCTGGGGAATCGAACCATGGCTGGGCTGTCGCCATAGACATTGGTGTGCCCATCAACGGATGGACCAACCCGATCTATCTCTGGATGAAGGCGAACGCGCCTACCTACGGATGGGTGCATCCCCAGTGGGCTGAACCCGGAGACCCGGGCGGACCTGACGAAGCCTGGCACTGGGAATACAACGGCACATACACCGAAACCGCTCCCACACCCGAACCTGCACCCGCACTACGAATCGAGGACGACATGTACTACCAAGCACTCACCGGATCCACAGACGGACTCATCCCTGCCGGGTACATGTACGTCAACGCCGCCGACGGCCCCCTGCGTGCACTGAACTCACTTGAAGGCGGAGCCATCGCCTACTTCTACCCAAACCAAATCGCAAAATGGGACGGCAACGATATTCGCAACTTGGTGAAGATCGTCGGCCTCCGCCAGCAAGGCTCGACTCAAGGCCTCGCCGCTGCCACCGGGGCGCCGATCGTCAACGATGGGCGCCTCACCGGGACGATCGTCTACTAGCCGAAATCTCTCGCACGTCGTGAATGCGTAACGACGACCGCCGAATGAACGCGAAGCCAATTGCGCCCCGTCCAGTGAAGCAACTGGACGGGGCGCAACCGATATCAACTACAACGTTCTGTTGCAACGACTCCCAGAATCTGCCCCCGCTCCCGATGGTGGAGGTCTGCCAGGATGGCCCGATGGGTGAAACGTGGGACGCGAGGATCGACCGCTTCTGGGAATCGGCCGACGAGGATCAGCCTGACCTGACGATCGAGACGATGCGACGACTCGTCGACGAGCGCCCCAGCGACGACCCCGACGGCACATACGAGTGGGCATCGGTGCACGACTTCCTCGGACGCGAGGCCGAAGCCGTTCCGTTGTACCGGAAGGCGCTCGCCGACGGGCTCTCCGGTGACAGGCGCCCCCAGGCGATCATTCAGCTGGCCAGCTCACTGCGCAACGTCGGCGAGGCCCGGGCCGCCGTCGAGCTGCTGCAGGACGCAGCGCCCGATTCCGTTACCGGCGACGCCGCCCGCGCGTTCCTGGCGCTCGCGCTCTATGACGACGGGCGCCCGGGCGAGGCGCTGCGTGTCGCATTGAAGGCACTCGCCCCGACCCTGCCTCTGTACCGCCGCTCGGTCGCTTCCTATGCGGACGAGCTCACGGAGGAACCTCACCCGGCTGATTAGTCCGACCCGATCTTCCAGACGACTGATATATCCACCTATGGTGGGGCCGTGAATGATGACAGCGTCATCTTGTGGTCGCGCAGCGTTCTGCTCCCCGTGGCCCTCGCGATCATCGCCGCCGAGGGCGGCAGCCACGGCTACCGGATCAAGCAGGTGATGGAGCAGAACGGTCTCCATCGCCCCGTCGACGGCGCCCTCTACCCCATGCTGCACGCTGCCGAAGCCGAAGGCCTGGTGGAGTCGTCCTGGCTCAAGGGCGACAGGAAACCCGATCGAATGGTCTGCCACATCACCCCGGCGGGCATGCAGCGGCTCGTCGCCGAACGCGACGGGTGGTCGATGTTCGCCCGAGACGTGGATCTGATCCTGCGAGCAGGAATCAGCGCAGCACCGTCAGCGGACGCATCCGACCGGCCGGTCTGAGAGGCGGCGTCTCGCTCCTCAGCGAGGAAGCGGCTCTGCTCGGGCCAGCGCATCGGCCGCACGCACCAGCGCGAGGTGAGAGAAGGCCTGCGGGGTGTTGCCGAGCTGCCGCGCAGACACCGGGTCGTACTCCTCCGACAGCATCCCCACGTCGTTCGCCAGCGCGCACAGCCTGTCCATGAGCGCGTGGGCCTCGTCGAACCGCTCGGTCACGGCATACTGCTCGACGAGCCAGAACGAGCAGGCGAGGAAGGCCCCCTCGGATCCTGCGAGCCCGTCCACACCCGTCCCGGTGCGATAGCGGCGCACGAGCCCGTCCGACATGAGCGTCTGCTCGATGCGCTCGACCGTCGCCAGCATCCGCGGGTCGTCCGGCAGGCAATACCCCACCTGCGGCAGGAGCAGCAGTGAGGCGTCGACCTCGGTCGTGCCGTAGTGCTGCACGAAGTGACCGTCGACCACACCGTCGCGGTCGATCTCCTCGCGCATCCGATCGCGCAAGCCCCGCCACCGCTCCACCGGACCGTCCAGCCCGTACTCCTCGACCGCGAGCACCGCCCGGTCGAACGCCGCCCACATCATCACCCGCGAGTGGGTGAAGAGCTGCGGTTCGCCGCGGATCTCCCACAGCCCCTGGTCAGGGCGGTCGATCTGCTCCGAAGCGAATCGCACCAGGGTCCGCTCCAGCGGCCACGAGAAGTCCGATTCGTCGAGCCCCGCCGCGCGCGCAGCCGACAACGTCACCAGCACCTCGCCGACGACGTCCGCCTGATACTGCTCCGCCGCGCCGTTGCCGATCCGCACGGGGGACGACCCCTCATAGCCGGGGAACTCCGACAGCACCCGCTCAGGGAGATCACGCTCTCCCGCGGGTCCGTACATGATCTGCAGGTCGGAAGGATCCCCCGCGACCGCTCGCAGCAACCACTCCCGCCACTGCCCTGCAACGCCGAGGAACCCGTGGGCGAGCAGCGCCTCGAGGGTGAGAGCGGCATCGCGCAGCCACACATAGCGGTAGTCCCAGTTGCGCACACCCCCGATCTCCTCAGGAAGAGCCATGGTCGCCGCCGCGGCGATGCCGCCGGTCTCGTGGTTGGTCAGAGCGCGCAGGATCAGGAGCGACCTGACCACCTCGCCCCGATGCGGCCCGTCGTGCGAGATCCGATCAGCCCAGTCCTGCCACCAGGACTTCGTGGTCTCGATCTCCTCTTGCACGTCCAGCGTCTGCGGGAGCTCGAGATGCGAGGGGAACCATGTGAACTGCAGGTCCCTCACCTCGCCGGCCTGCACCGCGACCTCACCGCGATGCTGATGGTCGATCGCCGTCAGGGGCGCGCCACGCAAGGCCACGGCATCCGGGCCGCCCATCGCCAGCAGGCACGGCTCGCCTTCCGAACCGACCTGACGCACCCACGGCATCACCCTCGCGTAGTCGAAGCGGATGCTGAGCCGTTGCTCGAACGTCATCGAGCCACTGATGCCCACGACCCGGCGGATCAGGTCGGTGCGACGGATCGTCGAGTGCGGATCGAGGCCGATCGGCATGAGGTCGTGGACCTCGGCGACGGCATCCGCGCTCTCCCAGCGGGTGACGAGCACGAAGGTGTCGCCGTCATAGCGTCGGGTGCTCACGGCATCCGCATCGACCGGTCGGAGCAGCCACCGCCCATGCGACTCGTCACCGAGCACCGCCCCGAACGTCGACGCCGAGTCGAGTCGAGGCAGACACAGCCAGTCGATGCTCCCCGCGGAGGAGACCAACGCAGCTGTGCGGCAGTTGCTCAACAGCGCATAGTCCTCGATGCGCGTACCTGCGTCATCCCCCACGACGGCTCATCCCTTCGATTCCGGTGATCGAGCTCACCCACGCGCCCCTCCACCTCCAGTGTCCCTCGCGAATCTCTGTCTCCGCTGTCATGGTCTCTCCGTCTCGTTCATTTCGGACGAATTGATGCGACCGACACGACGCCGACGTTGTTCCATGGTTGAATCGCTTTCCGAGGAAAGCATAAGGTCGAGATGGGCACTGCGCTCCACACCTCACCCCCCCACCCGACCAGGAGTGCCTCATGGAGGACCTGCATCAGATCTTCAACGACCTCATCCGCTTCGAGACCGAAGTATGGGATGCCGTCGATCGCCGCTTGCGCACCGACCTCCAGTTGCCATTGAGCTGGTTCGAACCCATGCAGGTGATCAGACGTGTCGAACGTTGCCGTGCGTCGGACGTCGCACGCGAACTCTCGATCACCGAAGGCGGCACGAGCAAGCTGGTCGCACGCATCGAGGCCGCCGGTTACTGCGAGCGCGAAGCAGACCCCGACGACCGGAGAGCATCATTCATCTCATTGACCGCCGCGGGCGAGGCTGCGCTCGAGGCCGCCTCACTGAGCTACGCCGACGAGTTGGAGCTCTGGTTCCGAGGAGCCGTGTCCGCTGCCGAGCTGCGTCAGTTCGCCTCGACGCTGGCAATGCTCCGGATGCGCAGGCCGGCGCGGAGCCGCGAGGTCCCCGCTCCATGACAGCCGCCCTCGCCTCCCGGACCCTCGAACGAGAAGGCCGGATCCACCCTGCGCGGGCGCATGCGAGGGTCATCGCTCGTCGGGACCGCTGACCTCGCGCCGGTCCCGACGAAGCGCCCCGACCAGTGCGGGAATCCCGACCATCGCGATCACCCAGAGCACACCACCCCAGATCAGGACGTCGGCGACGAACGGAACCCATTCATACTCTGTCGGATAGCTGATCCCGGTACGGCCGGTCAGACGCAGCACCACCTCGTTCGGATACGCAGCGAAGGGGTTCGACGAATGGTCCTGGACGATCCAGGGAAGAGGGAAACCGAATCGAACGGACGCGAGATCGGCATCGGAATGCACGGGGACTCGCTGGACGACAGTGATCCACCACGCCGCTGCGACACCTGCCGTGGCGACACCGAGCACCGACAAGACGACGCCCCGGCTATTCCGACCGCGTCGTGTCTGCGGATCAGAGCGAGAACTCAGGTGCGCCACGCCAGCGACCTTTCGGCGACGGTCACTTCTCGCCGGGACCGCTGATCTCGTCGAGCAGCGCATCGAGCGTGTCGAAGTCGATGCTCTCGGAGCCGTCGAGCTCACGCACCTCGACGCCGTCGACCTCGAGCTCTTCATTCAGCTGCACGAGGATGCGCGAATCGGGGAACTGCTTCGGTGCGATGAAGGCCAGGAGCGACGCGTCTGCGAACACGACCACTGAGGTCGCCTCGAGATCGTCGCGCAGGTCGATCTGCTCGACGATCGGCTCGTCGTCGACGGCATCATCGATGTCGGTGGCGACCTCGTCGAGCACGGCCCGCCACCGGGACTCGCCCACCGAGAGGATGCGCGAGACCGCAGCGAGCAATGCCTCGTGGTCGACCTCTTCGCCGTGCTCGTCGTCGTCTTCGAGCTCCGGGTCGACGTTCACGTTCACCACCGTGCCCGCAGCGTCGATGCTCGCTCGTCCGTAGACGAGACCGTTCTCGGCGATGGGGTCTTCGAGCAACCCGCTCTCGACGATACGGGCCAGAAGGGTGTCGAGCGCAGGCGAAGTCATACCTCCAGTCTTTCGCATCGATCGTGATCGCGGGCGGTCATCGCCTGTGAAGAAGGGGGAGGAGGAGCACACCGGCGGCGGTGAGAGCCGCGGCGACCGACAGCACCCCGGATGCGCCGGTGAGGCCGTACGCGAAACCGGCGACGACCGGCCCGCCGAACGCCCCGAGGTTCAGCGCCGCCGTGGCGTAGGCCCCGCCGAGCACCGGAGCCCCCGACGCCTGTCCGACGATGCGCGCGATCAGCGCCGACCCGACGGCGAACGACAGCATCCCGCCGATCACCGCACCGACGAAGACCGCCTGCACCGACCCGAACCCGAGCGCGAAGACGGCCCAGGCAGCAGTGGTGGTCACAGTGCCGACGGCGATCCAGGTGCGATCGAAACGAGCCGCCCACCGACCTGTCGCTGTGACCCCGAAGAATGCGCCGACCCCGAAGGCAGCGAGCAGCAACGGTGTCGAGGACTCGTCGACACCGGCGTCTGCACCGATGACGGCGAGGAATGTGAACACCCCGAAGGTCGCGGCGTTCACGAGCACGGCGAACGTCACGGCGACCAGCACAGCCCGACGACGCAGTTCCCCGAGCTCCGCACGCAGGTCGATCCGCGGCGAGGGCGGGACCGCGCCGAGCGTCCCGTCTCGCAGCAGCGCGACGATGGCGGGGAGGCACAGGAGCACGACCGCCCAGAAGGTGGAACGCCAGCCGAAGGCGTTCGCCAGCGCGGCGCCGACGGGGACGCCGACGATCGTGGCCAGGGTCGTCCCCGCGAGCAGGACGGCGACCGCACGGGTCGTGTACCCCGGGGCCACGATGCCCCGTACGGTCGCCAGAGCGATGGCCAGGAACCCGGCGTTCGCCAGCGCAGCGATGACCCTGCTGAGCAGGAGCAGCCAGAAGGAGGACACGACGGCACCCACGACGTGGGCTGCGACGAAGACCAGGAGCAGCAGCACCAGCGTGCGACGCGGAGGCCACCGGCTGGAGAGCACAGCCATCATCGGTGCACCGATGACCATGCCGATCGCGAAGGCCGAAGTCAGCAGCGCCGCCGTCGCCGGATCGACGCCCAGATCGGCGGAGAGTGGGAGCAGAAGGCCGGCGAGCATGAATTCGCTGGTGCCCTGGGCGAAGATCGCCAGAGCGAGGACAGGGATGAGCAAGGGCATGAAGCATCCAGACACGGAGGCGTCGCTCGAATCGCAGAGAGCGAAGAACGACGAGTGAGAAGAAGGGTCGACAGCGATGCGGGGAATGCACGATGTGCACTCGACCCGCGATCTACGGTCTGTCCGACTCAGGGCTCACAGTTCCACCCTAGAGGACGGCTGGAAAGGTCGATACGGCGCAGACGGCAGGATCTGCAGGTCGGGCGACAGATCGGTCAACGCGACCGAAGCCGACACCCCCGCCGACGGCATCGGCACCTCGACGACCGACACGGGACACGAGCGCGTCGTCGCCGTCCAGCGGACCCTGTCCGACACGATCTCGACGCTCAGCGGATCGACCGCGAATCCGAACCCCATCGCCTTGAGAACCGCTTCCTTCGCGGTGAACGCCCGTGCGGCCCCGGCGCGATCGGAGAGCGTGCGACGCTCGGCGACGGTCAAAGCGTGCGAGAGCACTGGATCAGCCGCCCCCTCGAACGCAGCGTGCGCTTCGACGTCGACACCCACCTCATGCGACTCGCAGAACGCCGCGACCACGATGTCGCGGCTATGCGACACGGACACCGCCGGCAGAGTCACATCGGGATCCTCCGCGACGAGAACCGGCTTCCACTCGCCCGCCTCGGTGAAGCCCCGCACGAATCGCACCTCCGGCACGGACAGGTGAAGAACGTCGCGCACGTACTGGAACACGAGCATCCTGCCGGTGAGGAACCGACGGGCGTCGTCTGGGACCCTGAAGGCGGCCAGGCGCGCACGGTCGTCATCCGTCAACGGCAGCCACGCGGGCGGCACAGCGTCGGCGAGACCGACGGCTCCGGCCACGAACACCGCGGCCTGCGCCCCCTCCTCGACGGTCGATTCCGGAACCGGCAACCACGCCGTATGCGCGAACAGCTTCACCTCGATGCACTCCCCTCGCGTCCGATCGATCTCACGTTCCCGCCGGACACCTCCAGCACCTCATCCAGACGGGCGAGCGTCGCCTGCCGATGGGCGACCACGACGATCGTCCGGCCGACCGCGAGCCGATCCAATGCCTCCTCGACGAGCGTCGCCGTCACGGGGTCGATATCGGACGTGGCCTCATCGAGCACGATCACACGAGCGTCGCGGAGTGCCACACGAACGAGTCCGACGAGCTGCCGCTCTCCCGCCGACAGCGACGATCCCGATCCGACCCGGGTGTCCAGGCCCGCCGGGAGCGAAGTGATCCACTCGCCGAGCCCGAGCGCGGAAGCACCGGCCCTGAGCTGTTCGTCGCTCGCATCGGGGGCCACGAGACGAAGCTCGTCGCCGATCGTGCCGGCCCCCAGCTGCACCTCCTGAGGGACGAGAGCCACCAGCTGCGCCCGCTCGACGGCTGCGACGCCGGCCAGATCGACCCCCGCACAGCGCACGGCACCGCGATCAGGCGGATGCAGCCCGGCGATCACGGTGGCGAGCGTCGACTTTCCCGCCCCCGAACGCCCGGCGAGACCGTAGCGCACGCCTTCCTGCAGATGCAGAGTGACCCCCCGCAGCACCGGGGACTCGTCGTCGTAACCGAACCACACGTCGTCCAGATCGATCGCGGCGACTGCTTCTCGCGCTGTGGTCGCCGCGGGGGCGACGGGGGCCGAGACCACAAGAAGCTCGTTCGCACGGGCAGCGATCGTCGCCGTCTCCTCGATCGCGCCGACCAGAGCGACCAGGTCGGAGAAGCTCGAGAAGAGGATGGCGCCACCGAGGAGGAATGTCACCACGACGCCCACCGAGACGATGCCGGCATCGACGAGCAGCCAGCCGGCGACGAGCACCGCGACGGTGGTCGCGCCCTCGATCAGGGACATCGCCGAGATCCACCGGCTGAGAACGACCGTGCGCATCTGTGCCCGCACCGCCGCATCGTTGAGAGCGGCCGCTCGCGCGCGCAGCCGACGACGCGCACGCACCGGAGCCGCCGACAGCAGAGTGCGCACGCGGATCGTCTCGGCGACCTCCGCAGCCACATCGGCTTCCGCAGCGGCCTCGGCACCGAAAGCCGCACCGGCACGCGAGCGGAACCGGTGCATGACGAAGAGCGATGGCGGAAGGAACACGACGACCAGCACGAGTGCCAGCATCCAGGACTGCGATGCGAGCACCACCACGGTCAGCACCACCGTCGACGCCGTGACCAGCAGAGCGGTCGCCGACTCCCGCACGAACGCCGACAGCGACGCGATCTCCGCCGTCGCGCGCTGCAGGAGCTCGCCCGTGCGATGGCGTTGCACGAAACGGAGCGAGGTCGTGGCGAGCTGATCGGCCACGCGGTCGCGCAGGTCGCGCACGAAGTACTCGCCGCCACGCGCGAGCTGCGCCCGGCTCACAGCAGACAGCACGAGCTGGAGGACGGCCAGAGCCACCCCGACGACGGCGAGGAGCACCGCACCCGAGGTGTCGGTCGCCAACAGCGCATCGACGATGCGACCGGCGACCAACGACGCGAGCGTGGTGGCAAGGCTCGCACTGACCCCGAGCACGATCGCCAGAACCAGGAGCACCGCATGCGGGCGGCAGAATCGGAGGATCGCACGGATGAGACCGCGACGGGACGGGGCCGCCGAGAGCTCGACGCCGACCGCGCTCATGCCGGCGCCCCGACCCGCGGGCCCATTCGCACGACCTCGTCGGCGGCATCGATCAGGAAGCCGTGGCCTGCGACGACCACCGCGCGGTCCTGAGCGAAGGTCCGGATCGTGTCGACGATGAGGCGGGCGGTCGTGGCATCGACGGCCGATGACACGTCGTCGAGCAGCAGCACATCGGGCTCGGCCACCAGTGCCCTGGCAAGCGCGAGCCGCTGACGCTGCCCTCCCGAGAGCGCCGTGCCGCCTTCGCCGACCACGAGGTCGAGCACGTCACCCGCACGGCCGAGCAGCTCGCGGTCGAGGCCCACGCTCGCCAGCGCACGTCGGTAGCGCACGGCGTCGGCATCCGGATCCGCGCTCTCCGCACCGAGTGCGAGGTTCTCGCGGATGCTCGCGGAGAGCACGAGCGGACGCTGGGGCACCAGATGCACCGCCGGAAGCGGACCGGTGACGGGGACTCCATCCGCGACCACGGCACCGGCCGCGGGCGGGAGGGCTCCGCACAGCACCCGCAGCAGGGCTGATTTTCCACTCGCGGTCGGCCCCGTGACGCCGACGACCCGTCCTGGCCTCACGGCGAGATCCACCGGATCGGCACCATCCACCGCCACCACGGCGGTCGCGGTCAGCGTCAGCACCCGGGGGCCGGCGACTTCGGCGTCCTCGTCCGAGCGGGCGAGGACCGGATGCAGTCGTGCCGCGCTGACTGCCGCATCGACGCTCTGCGTCCATCGCTGCAGACCGACCTGCACCGCGATCCCGACCGTTCCCATCCACAGGCTGAAGGTGGTCAGCCCGCCGACCGTGAGGCGTCCGTCGACGACCGCGAACACACCGACGAGCACACCGACAGCCGTCGCCACCGCCGGAACCCCCTCGCCGAACGCGGTCCATCGGGCCAGCACCCCGCTCGCGCGGACGGTGCGCACGGTGAGCTCGGCCGATGCGAGGTGATGGCGGTCGACGACGGCTCTTTCCGCGCCCGAACCCCGCAGAGTGACAGCGGAGCGGAGCAGGTGCTCGACGGCATCGGCGCGACGTCCGTGCGCGTCGGCCGCGCTCGCGGAGGCACGCTGGAAGCGTCGAGGATAGACGAACGAGAGCACGGCGAGGCAGGGCACCACGGCGAGCGCGACCAGAAGAAGCCACGGGTCCAACGACGCGAACCCGGGAACGAGAACCCCGATGCTCGCCCCGATCACCGCCCACGTGGGAAGCCCGTGGATCCACACGCGCACCGCATCGACGTCACGCCCCGCGCGCACGAGCAGATCACCCGTGCCGAGGCCGCCCGTCCCCGCCAGAGCTCCGGCACGCACGCGTGAGCGAAGCAGCGCGCCGGCGCGGGCGTCGGCGAGGTTCGCGAACTGGTCCCACACGCACATGCCGATGAACTGCAGCACGGCGGCAGCGGCCACCACGGCGCACCAGAACGCCATCACCGCGGCATCACGCGCCACGATGCCGTCGTCGATCGCATACTTCACCGCCAGGGGTGCGGCGAGGAAACCCGCCTGGCGCACGAGGGCGCCTCCGACCGAAGCGGCGAGCGACCAGCGCACCGCACCGGCTGTACCCCACAGCAGGCGGCGGCGCGCAGCGGCTTCGTCACGGCGAGCCTGCGACAGCGCGGAGCGGGTCACTCGCCGAGTCCCAGCCGCCGCGCGATCGCGTCGCCGATGCGCTCCCACGCCTCGGGGGCGACGACGCCGGCGTGGTCGGTGTCGAGGATGAGCCGTTCGACCTCGCCCCCGAGGAAGGGCGTCCAGTCCGCTGCGGGTCCGTCTTCATCACGAGCCGCCTGCACCAGGAAGGTGGGGACCTCGGTGAGCGGAGACGATGAGGCGACCATGAGCTGTGACGCCCACGCGTGGCAGGCCACGATCGCCTCGATCGTGGCGCCGTCATCGAGGCCCAGCACGCCGCGTGACGCGCGGATCGCCTCGCGGAGATCGTCATCGAGGTCGCCGTCGCCACCGAGAGCCGCCACGAACGCGGACTGCTCTGCACGAACGAGCGCCTCCTCCGCATCGTCGACCGGAGCCGCAGCTCCCAGGGGAGCCGGATCGAGCAGCGCGAGCAGTTCGACCTGTTCCCCCCGCTCGCTCAGCTGCGCGGCGATCGCCTGGGCGACGTTTCCGCCGAACGAGTACCCCACGAGGCGGTAGGGCCCGTCCGGTGCGACCTCTCGCATCCGAGCGAGGTACTCCTCGGCGAGGGCCCCGATCTCCGCAGCATCCGACACCCCGCCGGAGAGGAGCGGAGCCTGCAGCCCCACCACTCCCACTTCGGAGGGCAGCGCACGCACGAGCGGCGCGAACTGCCAGGCGAAACCGCCCGCCGGGTGGATGCAGAACACCGGCGCGACCCCGGGACGCGGCTCGCGCAGCACGAGGACCGGAGCGAGACCCGCACCACGCGCCGGATCGCCGAGCGCGGCGGCCAGCGCGCGCACGGTCGGGGCTGCCATGACGGTGCCGACCGGAAGACGCAGCCCCAGTTCATCTCCCAGCATGGCGACCACCCGCATCGCCAGGAGCGAGTGACCGCCCAGATCGAAGAAGCTGTCGTCGCGCGTGGTGACCGGCACTCCGAGCACCTCGGCGAAGACGCTCGCGACGATGCGCTCGAAGCGGTTGGCCGGTGGCTCCCCCGATCCGGAGCCGCGCGGTTCCGGAAGCGCCGCCCGATCGGTCTTCCCGTTCGCGGTGAGGGGGATCACGGGTACGGTCGCGATCAGACTCGGCACCGCGTAGGAGGGAAGCACTCGCCCCAGGTGGGAGCGGACCTCGGCGAGCAGCGCATCCTCGGCATGCTCCGCAGCGGGGACGACATGCACGCACAGAGCCTCGGCACCGGTCGTCGTGCGTCGGACGGACGCGGCAGCCTGCGCCACGAGGGGCGAGCTCTCGGCCGCGGCCTCGATCTCCGCCAGCTCGATGCGGTAGCCGCGCACCTTGACCTGGCCGTCGTCACGACCGCGGTACTCGATGCCGCCGTCGAAACGGCGGTGCACGAGATCGCCTGTGCGGTAGAGCCGCGCACCCGCTTCACCGAACGGGTCGGCGACGAACCGCGCGGCGGTGAGAGCACCCTGCCCGACATACCCGCGGGCCAGGCCGTCGCCGGCGAGATACAGCTCACCGACGCCGCCGGGCGGCACCTCGCGCAGTCCGGAATCGAGCACATGCGCCCTGGCATCGAGGATCGGGCGCCCCAGGCACGGCGTCGAGCTCGATCCGAGATCGACACCGAGCGCGTTGATGGTGAACTCCGTCGGACCGTAGAGGTCGTATCCCGCCGTGCCGTGGCGTTCGCGCAGGAGGGTCCACAGCTCGGCAGGGACGGCTTCGCCGCCGAGGAGGACGAGCGTCGGAGGCCGGCGGTCGAGGAGGCCGGCGCGCACGAGTTCTCGCGCATACGAAGGGGTGACGTTGATCACGTCGATCCCCACTTCGGCGTAGTGGTCGACGAGCACGGGAACATCGAGGCGGCCGTCTTCGTCGATCACATGCACCTCGTGACCGTCCAGGAGCCAGAACAGCTCCTCCCACGACATGTCGAACGAGAACGACACGGTGTGCGCGATCCGCAGCGGTGTGCGGCCGGCCCTCGCGATCGCGGGGCGGAAGATCGCTTCGAGGTGGTTGTCGTACATCGTCACCAGCCCGCGGTGGGGCACCACCACCCCCTTCGGCTCACCCGTCGAGCCCGACGTGAAGATCGTGTACGCGGCCTGGTCCGCTCGCACCAGCGGCGGCGCGAACGGCACGGAGACCGCCCAGGGCTCACCGGCGAGAACGAGCGTGGGAACACCGGGAACCGCGGCGTCGTCTGCGGCGATCACGAGTCGTGCACCCGCCCGTTCGACCAGGCTACGGCGCCGCTGCGGCGGATGCCCGAGGTCGAGCGGCAGGTACGCATGACCGGCGCGGAGCACCGCGAAGATCGCCGCGACGTGCTCGACCGTGCGCGGCAGCGCCAGCGCGACGAGCGCTTCTGCGCCATCCGTCCGCGCGGTGATGGCTGCGGCGAGCGCATCGACCCGACTCTGAAGCTCGAGGAAGGTCCACGCGACCCTGGCGCCTGCGAGGTCTCGGCCGACGAGCGCGGTGCGATCGGGATGCCGCATCACCGCATCCGCGAGAAGATCGGCGACCGTCCTGGTGCCGCCATGGTCGTGACGCGCATCGTCGGCGACCCTCGTCGCCTCGGCGTTCAGTCGCGCGACGGCCGGCTCATCATCGGGCACGACGGCGTTCAGGCGGGCGGTCGGCGCATCCGGATCGGCGGCGATCGCTGCGAGCACGGCCACGTAGCGGGCGAGGTAGCGCTCTGCGCGCTCGAGGGGGATGACGTCGGGGCGATAGGCGAGAGCGAGCTCCAGCCGCTCACCGGGGTTCACGGTCATCGCGAGGCTGTAGTGCGTGCCGTCGAAAGCCTCGGCCTCGACGATCCGGTGGCGGGCGAAGGTCGCGGACTGCTCCGCCTCGTCGACGGGCAGATTGCGGAAGACGTACAGCGTGTCGAAGAGCACCGCCTGCCCTGCCGCCTGCTGCACGTGTCCGAGCCCCACATGGTGCGCGGACATGACCTCGCCCTGGGCACGCATATGCCGACGCAGCTGTGTGAGCACGCTCTCCCCTGGCTGGATGCGCACCCGCACCGGCACGGTGTTCATGAGCAGACCCACCATGCGGTCGACGTGCGGCACCTCGGCGGGACGCCCTGACACCGTGGTGCCGAAGACGACGTCGTCGAGTCCGGTCGCCCCGCGCAGCACATGCGCCCACGCGTACCCGAGCACCGTCGACAGGGTGACGGAGGCTCGACGAGCAAGCGCGGTGAGTGCGGCGGTCTCCGTGGCATCCAGACTGTGGACGACCGATTCGGACAGTACCGGAGGCAATGTCGTGGACTGCGGCTCGACGAGGGTGGGACCGGGCAGACCCGCGAGGGCGTCGCGCCAGATCTCCACCCCCGCCTCGTGGTCCTGTTCGGCGACCCACGCCAGGTGGTCGGCGTAGTCGGCCGTCGGCGGGAGGTCTTCGTCGGATACCGGACCCGGCACGGCGAGCGCACGGTCGTAGAGATCGAACAGGTCCTCGAGCAGCAGCGTCTGCGACCAGCCGTCGGTGAGGATGTGGTGATGCACAAGGCTCACGACGGCGCGGCTCTCACCGAGGCGCACGAGGACGAGTCGGATGAGCGGGGGCGCAGCCAGTTCGAAGCCCTCGGCGACCTGGCGCTCCGTCAACGCCTCGAGTTCGCGCTGCTGCTCGGCGGGGGCGGCTCCGCGGAGGTCGACCTCGGCGAAGGGGAGCGGACCTGCCGGGGCGATGACCGCGAGCGGACGCGGCAGTCCGTCGCCGATGAAGCCGGCTCGAAGGCTCGGATGCCGGCGCAGCAGGGCGTCTCCTGCGCGACGGAGAGCATCGGCGTCGACCTCGGATTCGAGGGTGAGCGTGTGCTGCACGATGTACACATCGAGCCGGCCGGTGGCCGTTCCCAGTTGCGTGTGCACGTAGAGCCCCTCCTGCAGGGGGCCGAGGGGAAGCACCGCCTCTCGGTCGGGGGCGACGCGGTCGAGTATCTCGAGCCCCGCCTCATCGACGACGAACCGACCGAGCCCGACGGCCCCGGTCTCCGACGCCACGGCATCCGATCGGAGCGGCTCATCCACCCGAGCGGCGAGAGCTGCCACGGTGCGCGCCTCGAAGACCGCCGGCAGCGTGACCACGAGCCCGGCACGGCGCGCGAGAGCCGTGAAGCGGATCGCCGTGATGCTGTCGAGCCCTGCGGCGAAGAGGTCGTCGTGGGGATCGACGTCGCGCCCGAGGACGCTCTCCGCCGCTTCGCGCAGCCGTACCGTGCGAACATCGTCCGGTGCGCTCGCGGGCGACGCCTTCGCCGTGTCGTCCCTCGATCCGTCGCGGACGAGGGCGAGGCAGGCGGCCCGGTCGAGCTTTCCGTTGAGCGTGACGGGGAACGCGTCGACGACGACGATCGCGGACGGGCGCTGCGCCTCGGGGAGAAGCGCGACGACTGACGCCTCCCTCTCGTCGGGCGAGGCGTCCGCTCCCGGCTGCAGGCGCAGGAGTGCCACGAGCCGTGGCGCCGGTTCCGGATCGACGAGCACGACGGCTCCCGCGACGTCGGGGAGGGACTCGAGGACCGCGCGGGTCTCGCCCGGCTCCACCCGCATCCCGCGGATCTTGACCTGGTCGTCGCTGCGCCCGCGATGGATGAGCCCATCGGGCCCGATCTCGACGAGGTCACCCGTGCGATACAGGCGTCCGCCTCCCCCGGCCGGGTCGGCGACGAAGCGCTCGGAGGTCGCGGCCGGACGTTCGGCGTACCCCTGGGCGAGCTGAGCGCCCGCGAGGTACAGCTCCCCGACACCCCCGGGACCGACATCCCGGAGGAACCCGTCGAGCACCCGCAGCGAGGTGCCTGGCACGGCGCGCCCGATCGGCGCCGAGGCACCGGCGGCCCGTCCGGCGTGATCACCCGCGGTCACATCGATGGCCGCCTCGGCAGGGCCGTAGAGGTTGTGCACGTCGGCACCCGTCGCCTGGACGACGCGCGATGCGAGCCCTGTCGAGAGCTCTTCGCCGCTGCACACGACATGCCGCACGCTCGACCAGGACGGCGCGGGCACGAGGTCGAGGAAGGCCGCCAGCATCGAGGGGACGAAGTGCAGCAGCGTCACCCCTTCGCGGGCGACGAGCGCATCGATCACCTCCGGATCCCGGTGCGCATCCGCAGGAACCAGCACCAGCCGCGCACCCGTGACGAGCGGCAGCAGCAGTTCCCACACCGACACGTCGAACGACAGCGGCGTCTTGTGCAGCACGACGTCATCGGCAGCGATGCCGTAGCGTTCGCGCATCCAGGCCAGACGCACGGCGAGCCCGCGCCGGGTGTTGACGCAGCCCTTCGGACGCCCGGTCGTCCCGGAAGTGAACACCACGTAGGCAGGCGCATCGCCGACCTTCGGAGCCGTGGCGAAGCCCGCCGCATCACCGTGCCCCCGCTCGCGGAGCGGGGCGGCACCGGGGAAGCCGAGTGCGGCGGCGAGCGGCTCGGTGCCCGGCGCGGCGTACAGCGCGGTGGCCCCGGCGTCGTCGAGCATCGCGTGAAGTCGCTCCTGCGGCTGATCGGGGTCGAGTGCGAGGAACGGGCGTCCGGCTCGGAGCGCCGCGAGAACGGCGACGACCAACTCGACAGAGCGCGGTGCCAGCACCGCGACGACGCCCCCCTGCAGCGACAGCCGATCGGCGAGCTCGCCGGCAGCGGCATGGATCTCTGCGGTTCGCACTCGGCGAGTGCCATCGACGACGGCGATCGCGTCGGGGTGCGCGCGCAGGGCTGCGTCGAGGAGACCGTCGAGGTCGACAGCCGGCGCCGCCCCTCCCTCGAGAACGGAGATGTCGGCGGCGTCTGCGAGGACGAGTGCGGCCACGCGCGTCTCGGGGGCGTCGAGCATCGCATCGAGCACGCGGTCGAGCACCGCGAGCACGGCATCCGCTCCTCCCGCCACACCTTCGCGCACGGCCAGCTCGAGACGGATGCGCTCTCCCACCTCCGCCAGCAGCGCGACGGGATAGTGCACGGCGTCGCGGGCCCAGGTGCCCGTCACACGCAGACCGCCGTCGGCACTCGTCCACCGTGAGACGTCGCCGGGGTAGTTCTCGACGACGAGCAGCGTGTCGAACAGGGCCCCGTCGCCCCGCTCGGACTGCACGGCCCGAAGATCAGCGGAGGCGGCATCGGCCAGCACTCCCTGCGTGCGGTGCGCGGCGCGGGCGAGGTCGGCGAGAGTGGCGTCAGGAGCGGCGTTCACTCGGAAGGGGAGCGTGGTCCCCAGCAATCCGATGATGTGCTCGGCGTCGGCGACGTCGGAGCCCCGACCCGAGATCGTCGTGCCGAACACCACGTCGGCGCGATCGAGCACCCGACCGAGAGTCACGCCCCAGGCCGCGGCGATGAGTGCGGCCGGCGTCACACCGATCGCCCGCGCCCGTTTGCGCAGGCGGTCGGCATCTGTGCGCTCGCGCACGAGTCGCCGCACGGCATCCGCCTCGTCCGCCGTGCTCCCGTGCGCGGCCTGGACGAACGACGGCTCGTCCAGGCCGTCGAGCAGCGCGACCACGGCAGCGGTCGCAGCCTCCGGGCCATCCCCATCGCCCTCGGGGACGACCGAGTCGAGATAGTCGAGGTACTCACCCCGGTGCGCAGGCGGCTCGGCCCCGGTCGCGCGCAGCAGCAGTTCCTCGACGAGCAGCGGGATCGACCAGCCGTCGAGCACGAGGTGGTGCGCGGTGAGCAGCAGCACGTGACGGTCACCATGAAGCCTGATCAGGCGCAGGCGCAGCAGCGGCGGGCGCTGCGGGTCGAAGCCCCGAGTCCACTCGGTATCGGCGACGGCAGCGATGACCGGATGCGTCGGCGCCTGTCCCGGTGCCGCGTCGACGGCATCGGGAGCCTCGACGACGGCGAAGTCGGGCTCGACGCTCTCGGGGACGAACTGCACCGGCTCCGACTCGTCCCCCGCGAAGAACCCGACGCGCAGATTGTCGTGTGCGGCGAGCACTGCCGCTGCCGCATCCTGCAGCGCCTCTGCTTCGACGCGGCCCTCCAGCTCGACGGCCGCCTGCAGGAGGTAGGTGGGTGCCGCACCGGTCTCGCGCTCCCACAGGGAGTGGAAGAGCAGCCCGTGCTGCAGCGGGGTGAGGGGCCAGACGTCGAGGACGGCGGGGGTGGGAGTGGTCACGGGCTGTTCTCCAGGAGTCGTTCGATGCTGCTCAGATCGCGCGCGCCGATCCGTGCGCGCGTACGGCGCGCGGGATGCGCACCCTCGGTCGCGGCGTCGTCGACGCTCGCGTCGGCCAAGACGACGGCTGCGCCGGCGAGGCCGGCGAGGCGTTCGTGCGCGAAAACCAGGCCGGGGGTGATGACGAAGCCCCGAGCGCGGACGAGGGCGACGAGCCGGATCGACGAGATGCTGTCGCCGCCGAGCTCGAAGAACGCGTCGTCGGGCGAAACCCGATGAAGGCCCAGCGTCGCGGCGACGGCTTCGACGATCGCGCGCTCCGCGTCGGTGCGCGGCTCTCTCCCGGTCGGGGCGACGACGGCGGGCTCGGGCAGCGCAGCTCTGTCGACCTTGCCGTTGAGGGTCAGCGGTATCGCCTCGAGCACGGTGACGGTCTGCGGCACGAGCGGACCGGGGACGGACGCGGCCAGCTCGTCGCGAACCTGCAGCGGGTCGAGCGTCGCTCCCCCGGCGGGGACGACGTATCCCTGCAACCGGCCGCGGCCCTCGGAGTCGGGACGCACGACGGCCGCGGCGTGCGCGACGCCGTCGACCGAGCGGAGCGCCGCCTCGACCTCGCCGAGTTCGATCCGGTGACCGTTGACCTTCACCTGGTCGTCGGCTCGTCGGAGGAACCTCAGGGCCCCGCCGGCATCCCGACGCACCAGATCGCCGGTGCGATACATCCGGCAGCCGGGTGCCCCGTGCGGATCGGCCACGAAGCGCGCGACCGTGAGGTCGGGCCGTGCGTGGTAGCCGCGGGCGAGCTGGAGGCCGGAGAGGTACAGCTCACCGGCGACGCCGTCGGGCACCGGACGCAGCGAGTCATCGAGCACGAGGGCACCGACCCCGGCGAACGGTGCCCCGATCGCCACAGCCGATCCGGCACCGGTGTCGGCGACCGTCACGTCGTCGACCACACAGGCGGTGGCCCACACCGTGGCCTCGGTCGGACCGTACACGTTCCGAACACTCCGGCAGGCCTCGCGCAGGGCTCCGGCGAGCGCACCGGGCAGCGCCTCGCCGCCGACGAGTGCCGTCACCCCGGACCACGCATCGGGGTGCGCGTCCAGGAGCGGACGCCACAACGACGGCGTCGCCTGGAGCATGGTGCATCCCGTTCGCACCGCGAGCGCGACGAGCCGGTCGGGATCGCGGACATCGCCACGATCGGCGAGCACCACCGCAGCACCGCTGAGCAGGGGTACGTAGAGTTCGAGCGCGGCGATGTCGAACGAGATCGTCGTCACGGCGAGCAGGCGGTCTTCGGGCGTGAGCGCGAGGACGCCGGTCTCGTGCGCGAGGAAGGCGTCGAGTGCGGCCCGCGAGACCACCACGCCCTTGGGCCTTCCCGTCGATCCCGAGGTGTAGATGACGTAGGCCGCTGCCGTGCCGGGGATGTGCGCGGCGGCGTGCAGGGCGTCGGCCAGCGCGAGCGGGTCACGGTCGGCGACGGGTGCGTCGTCGACGGAGAGCTCGGGCCTTCCTCGACCGGCACCGCGGGTCGACCCGTCGACGAGGACGAGCGCCGGAGCAGCGTCGTCGAGCATGAGGCGCACGCGCGCCTCGGGGTAGTCGGCATCGACGGGCACATATGCCGCGCCGACCGCGAGAACGGCCAGGAGCGACACCACGAGGGAAGACGAGCGGCCGACGGCCACGGCCACGCGATCCTCGACTCCGACCCCCTGCGCGCGCAGCTCGGCTGCCAGACCGACCACGCTGGCCGCGAGCCCTGCATAGTCGAGCGTCCGATCGGCACCGACGACGGCTTGAGCGTCGGGGTCGGCGTGCACGCGATCGGCGATGCCGTCGAGCAGACGGGGCGCGGCGACGGCGGAGGACAGCGCGAGCAGACGCTCACGCTCGTCGTGCAGTCGCGCGTCGATGACCCGCACCGGTCGATGCGGTTCATCCAGCAGGCGCTCGATCCAGGCGACGAGCCTGGCGAGCAGACGCTCGGCGCTCTCGGCCTCGAACAGGTCGGCCGCCGCGACCAGAATGAGCGACGCCGCCTCTCCCTCGGCCGCGCGATAGCGGATCGCGAGATCGAGACGGGCCGCATCGACGAGCCCTGCACGCTCGCTCACGGTGACGCCGGGCAGCACCAGCGCCGGAGCGACCGCTCCCTCGATCGACACCATCGTCTGGAAGAGCGGATGCCGCGAGAGCGACCGCGGCGGCGACACCGCCTCGACGATCGCCTCGAACGGCAGCTCGGCGTCGTCGAGCGCGTCGAGGACGGCCGCCTTGGTGCGGGCCACGAGACCGGGCAGGTCGGCATCGCCCGAGACGTCGAGGCGGATGGGCAGCGTGTCGACGAGATACCCGACGGTCCGCTCCGCCCCCCTGTCGTCGCGCCGCGAGAGCGGCGTGCCGAGAACGATGTCGTCGCCGGCACCCAAGGCATGAAGCAGACTCGCGACCGCGGTCTGCAGCACCATGAGGGATGTGACCCCCTGCGCTGCGGCGAAGGCGGCGAGCGAATCGGCGAGATGAGACGGGACCTCCGCCCTGGCCGTGACGGCGTGGAAGCTCGAGCGCTCAGGACGAGGACGGTCCGAAGGCAGCTCGAGCTCGGCCGGGATACCACGAAGGCGTGCCAGCCACCTCTCGGCGAGAGCGCTGTCGTGCAGCGGATCACGTGCTTCTTCTGCCGCAGCGACGAGCACCGAGAAGGGCACGGCGTCCGGAAGCGATCTGCCGGCGATCAGGGAGGAGAGCTCCTCGAAGATCACCGTGAACGAAGCCTCATCGACCGCGATGTGGTGGGCGGCGACGACGAACGCCGCCCGCTCCCCCGCCAGAACGAGAGTCGCGCGCACCGGGGGCGCAGCGAACACGTCGAACGTGCGGCCCTCCTCGATCGCGACCGCGGCCTCGAAGTCGGCAGTCGACGCTGCCGGATCGAGCGTCACGACCGCGAACGCGTCCGGTGGATCGGCGAGCGCCTCGGCGGCGAACCCGCCGTCGGTCCGGCGGTAGACCGTCCGCAGCACAGGATGCCGTTCGACCACCTCCGCCCAGGCCGAAGCCAGACCCTCGACCGGGATGCGGCCGTGCAGGTCGAGTGCGACCGGCACCGTGTAGGCAGCGCTTGCACCTTCGAGCTCGGCCAGGAAGAGCAGTCTTCGCTGCGCGGTCGAGACCGGCACGGCACCGAAACGCTGCCCGACGCGGGTCTGGGCGGCAGGTGACGCCGCGAGCGTGCGAAGACGCACGGCGATGCGGTCGAGGCGACGCCCGTCGAGGATGTCGCGGATGCTCAGGCCGTAGCCCACGGCGCGCAGTGCGCCGAGGATGCGCAGCGCCGTCAGCGAGTGGCCACCGAGAGCGAAGAAGTCGTCGTCGACGGACACGGTCGGCCGGTCCAGCACCACCGACACCGCGCGCACGAGCGCCTCCTCTTCGGGAGTCCTCGGCGGCTGCACCTCGCGGTCGTCGCTCTCCACCGTCTGCGCCGCGATGGCGCGGACGGCCGCACGGTCGACCTTGCCGCTGACACCGACGGGCAGCGCGTCGACGACGACGACCTGCGAAGGCACGAGGGCGACGGGGAGCCGTTCGGCCAGGTGTGCACGGACTCCAGCCCCGTCGAGCTCCCAGCCCGCCGCGGGCACGACAGCCGCGATCAGGCGGGCACCGACCGATCCCGCCTGATCGATCGTCGCGGCGGCGGCAGCGACTCCGTCGACCTCGCGCACGGCCTGCTCCACCTCACCGAGCTCGATGCGGTGGCCCGCGACCTTCACCTGGTCGTCGAGACGGCCGAGGTAGACCACCCGATCGAGGTCGTCGACGCGGACGAGATCACCCGTGCGGTAGCGACGCAGTCCCCCGGGGGCAGCGACGAAACGCGTGGCGGTGAGCCCGGCCCGGCCGAGGTATCCCCTCGCCAGCTGACCGCCCTCGAGGTACAGCTCGCCCGCGGTCGTTCGGGGCACCGGACGCAGCCAGCCGTCGAGCACGGTCGCCGTGACCCCGGCGACCGGTGTGCCGATGAGCGGGTCGATCGAGTCGGTGACGACGGCTCCGAGAGCGTCGACGGTCGATTCGGTCGGTCCGTAGAGGTTGTGGGTTCGCGTCGTGGCCGCCCGCTCCCGCAGCGCCGTCCAGAGCGCATCGCTCACCGCCTCGCCGCCGAGGAACACCTCGGGAAGCGGGCGTTCGCCGTCGACGAGGCCGGCCGCCACGAGCTGCTCGGCGAGCACGGGTGCGACATCGATGACATCCGCATGCCGGGCACGAGCGACGAACAGGTCGGGGTCTCGGCGCTCGTCGTCGTCGAGGAGCAGCAGCTCGTGTCCTGCGAAGAGCCAGTGCAGCTGGACGAGGGAGGTGTCGAACGAGAACGAGGCCGAGTGCACGGCCACGACGCGCGCGCGTCCCTCCGTGCGCTGCAGTCGCGCGACGAGTTCGGCCTGGTGGCCGGTGCGGAGGCCGTCGAAGTGGGTGTCCAGCGCATGCCGCGTGAGCACGACGCCCTTGGGGTGCCCGGTCGAGCCGGAGGTGAAGATGACGTAGGCCGCCGCGTCGCCCGGCACCGCCCGCGGGACGAGGCCGGTCGGCGCGACCTCCGCGGGGTCAACGACCGGGATGCCCCTCGCTTCGGCGAGCCGCCCCACAGCGCTCGCCCTGGCCGCGACGACGACGGCGGGGCGCGCATCATCGAGGACGAGGAGTGTGCGCTCGTCCGGTGCGGAGAGATCGAGAGGCAGATAGGCCGCGCCCGAGGCGAGTGTTCCGATGATGGCTGCCACGACGTGCGCAGACCGAGGCAGCGCTATCGCGATGATCGTGTCGGCCGTGACACCGCGACCCTCGAGGGCGGCCTGGATGCCGCCGGCCATCGCGTCGAGCTCGACGGCGGTGATCGCGCCGTCCCTCGTGCGCAGGGCCACGGCATCCGGTGCGGCACGGACTGCCGCGCGGAAGGAGCGGAGGACCGCGCACGCACCGGAGCCGTCATCCGGCGTGCTCGCGGGCTGCGCGCCGACGAGGACGGTGCCGTCGGAGGGGGCGGGCAGCGCGAGGGGTGTGACGTCGAGGTCGTCGGCGAGCCGTGCCAGCACTGCCGCGAACTCGGCGGCGAGCGCGTCGGCGCGGGTCTCGGACACACGGCTGAGATCATGCTCGATCGCGATCCGGAGCCCGGCACCGGGGAGCACGGTGATGCCGAGGGCGTAGTGGGTCGCACCGGCCGCCTGCACATCGGACACCCGGAGCCCGCCGGGGCTGGCAGCCACCGCATCGGGGTAGTTCTCCACGACGACGAGGCTGTCGAACAGCGTGCCCACCCCCGCGAGAGACTCGATGTCGGCGAGCGGGAGCCCCTCATGCTCCTGCAGCTCGGCGCGCTCCTGCTGCAGACGGGCGAGCTGTAGGGAGAAGGGCTCGGCGGGGTGCAGCCGCACCCGCACCGGGACCGTCGCCGAGAGGAGACCGATGACGCGGTCGAGGCCTTCGACCGCGGATCCCCGCCCTGCTGTCGTCGTGCCGACCACCACGTCGGCTGCGCCTCGCGCCCGTGCGGCCACATGCGCCCACGCCCCCGTGACCACGGTGCCGACGGTGAGACCACGTTCGCGGATCGCAGCGAGCAGGCGTTCTCCGGCCGCGGGATCAAGCGGCACGTCGAGGGTTCGCGGCGTCACCGGACCGGCCGCCGGTGCGGCGAGCAGTGTCGGTTCATCGATACCGGCGAGGTGCGCGGCCCAGGCTTCGCGCGCGGGGGCCGGATCGCGTGCCACCTGGTCGGCGAGCGCACGCCGCAGGTCGGGCCATCCGTCCGCAACGGCTTCTCCGGCCGCGGCGGCGAGGATCCGCGCGACGAGCAGTGGCGTCGACCATCCGTCGATGACCAGGTGGTGCGCAGCGAGCATGAGCACGGCGGTGGACCGGCCGGTGCGGACCACGTGCGCCCGCACGAGCGGCGGGCGGGAGACGTCGACGGCCCGGCCCAGCTCGGCTTCGGCCAGCGCCTGGAGCTCGGCGGCCCGCGCATCGGCCGCCGAAGACGAC